>NZ_JADPKH010000066.1:0-1701 GCF_023073835.1 Bradyrhizobium sp. 153
CAACGCCGGCGTTGGCGTCGCCAGCGGTCGCTGTGCCGTTCAGCAGGCTCGCACCAGTGGTCGCAGCGTTGATGACGGTTCCCGTATTCGTGCCCTGAACGCCACCGAGCTTGGTACCGGACGCAGCAGCGGTTACACCGCCGGCCGCACCGCTGTAGAGCACGTTGCTCAGCGCATCCGCGCTGGTGTAGCTGGTCGTGCCACGCAGATCCGAAGCTGTCGCACCGGCGATCGTGGTGGAGACGTTGGACTTGGTGGAATAGCCGACGGTGGTCTGAAGCGCCTGGTTGGCGATCGACTTGGCGCTGTCGATCAGCTTCTGCAGCGAGGTGATGCCGGTGTTGGCAGCCTGCAGCACCTGCACGCCGTTGGCGATGCCGTCGAGCAGATTGTTGATGTCGCTGGCGCGGTTGTCGAGCGACTGTGCCGTGAAGAAGTTGGTGGGATTGTCCAGAGCCGAGTTGACGCTCTTGCCGGTCGACAGACGGCTCTGTGTGGTGGCGAGCAGATCGGCGGTGGACTGGAGAGAGAGCAGGTTCTGACGAACCGACGAGGAGAGGACGATACCGGACATTGAGTGTTACCCTTCTGGTACGCAACGCAACAAACTTCGATTAGGATTAATCGATGCCGGGAGGGTGAACTTTTGGGGCTAACAAAGCATGAAGCGTGTCGCTGCAGTCCTTGTGCGGATTCACCATATGCGCGATCGTATCCGGATCACGCCCTCGTGTATCGTCATGATAAGATGGTGCTTTTTCGTGCAGTGGCGATGTGTTTGCTACTTGTCAACCATAACTCAGAGTGAGCAATTGGCTGCATTCGAATGCCCGTCTACGTCTCACTGCACGACGTCTTCATACAACCGCATAAAGGAAACGGCGGGGCCGAAGCCCCGCCGCCAGATCTTGCCTGCGATGTCGTGCGCGATTAGCGGAGCAGTTGGAGCACGCTCTGCTGCGACTGGTTGGCCAGCGACAGCGCGGAGACCGCGATCGACTGCCGGGTCGACAGCGCCTGGCTGTTCGCCGCTTCAGTATTGGTGTCGGCCAGGGTCAGGTTGGACGAACCGGTCTGCAGCACGTTGATCAGGCTCTTGTTGAAGTCCTGACGCACCTGCACCACCGAAAGGTTCGAACCGAGCGCGGAAGCTTCCGAACGCAGCGTGCTCGACGCGTTGTTCAGGTTGGTCAGCACCTTGTTGGTGGCAGCGTTGTCGATGAAGTCGACGCCGTTTGTCAACGCGGCGAGGCCCAGACCCTTGGAATTGTAGGTCACGCCGGTGATGTTCAGGCTCGACTTGCCGGTCTCGTCGAACACCAGCTTGAGCTGATCGCCGTTGAGCAGGTTGACACCGTTGAACGAGGAGTCCTGCGCGGTCGTGTCGATCTGGTTCAGGATGTTGTTGTACTGATTGACCAGATTGGCACGGGCCGTCTGGGCAACGGTGTCCGCGACCGGGGTGGAAGCCGTCGAGAACGTCAGCGACGAGGTCAGCGTTCCGCCGATCGCACCACCCGCAGTCGTCGAGCCAAGCGTCGAGGACGCGTAGTCGTTGGTGGTCGAGATCGTCAGCAGGCCGTTGGCGTCGATCGTGGCAGACAGGTTGTTGGCCTGAAGCGCGGTGTTGAGTTGATCGAGCGTCTTGACCGTTCCGTTGGTGCCGTCGCCGAAGGTGACGTTGACCGCCGTACCGCCGTT
>NZ_JADPKH010000128.1:0-159068 GCF_023073835.1 Bradyrhizobium sp. 153
GAACATCGCCGGCGACATCCGCATCACGCCGTCCGCGATCGTTGGCCAAACGAACTTGCAACCTTCGAGGCGCTTGTGAACCAACACCAGGCCCGTTCGGTCCCACACCAAAATCTTGATTCGGTCCGCTCGTTTCGATCGGAACACGAAGGCTGCCCCGCTGAACGGATCGAGACGAAGCATCTCCTGCACCTTCGCCGCAAGCCCATCGTGGCCACAGCGGAAGTCGATCGGCCGCGTTGCAACGTAAATCTTCAGATCTGCACCGACCGCGATCATCGTGACGCTCGCACCGCGCGGATCACCCGGGACAGCTGCTCGCCATCTATGGCCGTATCCGTCCGCAGAACGACATCACCGATCGCAATCTCAAGCTTGATCGCCGGAACCTGACGCTCCTCCAACGCACCTTCCACGACCAGCGGCGCGAATGTCGGATGCGACGCCTCGCACGGCGGCAACACGCCTCGTTGCCGAAGCCGCCGTCGCCAATCGTAGATCTGCCAGCGCGTCGCTCCGTGCTTGCACGCCACCTCGGCCACCTGGGCACCGGGCAACAGACTCTCGGCGACGATCCGAGCTCTCTCCGCTTCCGAACGCACGCGGCGCCCCGACGGTCCTTCAAGAACTTCCAACCGGCTCACCGACCCCGCCGACGGGCCGTCTAAATGGACGTCCTTTTTGCTGTCCAATCCCATCTCAAACCTCCGTCCAACCCGGAGGCTTCTTCGCACAGCTATCCCGATCCCGAACCAAGGGCTCCGGCTAAGCGCTTACCTCAATCAAGCGCGCTCGCAAACTGCTGTGCACGCTTGAACGAATTTGGATTATACGGCGCGGCGGTCGAAGGGGTGTAGTCAATCTGCCGACGCGCTATGGCATCGCGCTCTATTACCGAGGTTCAGATCGCTTCCGTGAACTCAGCGGCGGCGAGCACGCGGTGGACTTTCGCACCAGCACGGTCACCATGCCGAACGACTATCATTTGGCCGGCCGGCTAGCAGGTCCGCCCCAAGGGGCAAATGACGACCTTCCCAAGGTATCAAAAGTGCGCTCCCAAGGTATCAAAAGCGCACACCCAAGGTGTCATGGTGACCCCCAAACCCATCCTCTTACAGAGGATAATATAGGCGCCCCTAAAGGAGCGCGCCCTGTTGAGGGCGCGCAGGGTGGCGCCAAGAAAGAGGAAAGTGCGGCGCGCTGGCATGCCTCTGAGGGAGGTCGGTTTGCGAAGTGGCGCATCGTCCACGCTGAATATGTCGGCAAGAAGGGCGCAGACGATGACGAGAAAGACGTCTTGCTTGCCCACCTTCGGAGCGCACGTGGTGCCAAGTTTACATTGCGCTGCCATATCGACAGCGACGAATACGCAAGCCTTGACGATGCTTTAGGCGTGGATGGCGAACCTGAGAGGTTGGCAAACCAAGAAGTGATGATGTCAACCGGAAATGCTGCAAAGACTTTCCGTAGATCTGCACCACTCCCATGGTGCGAGGTGACAATCCTGTCTGGTGAGTCTGATGAAGACGGTAGCGCACGTGTTCGGGTGGAGTTTCACGACAATCACGGGGGCGAGTCGACGATGAACCTGTCAGCAGAAGCAGCAGCGGCGCTTGCGGCCGAATGCGGCGGGGAAGATCGGTCAGTCGGATCTCGCGTCCGGTACCGGATCATGCCGGACGATTCATACGAGTGGAGGCTTGTCGTCGCGGCCAGCCGAACGGCGGCCTGACCGGGGGGCCATCCTGATCCCTTTCGCAAGCCGCCCCGCTTACCGGCCGCCCACTCGCGCGCTAAATCCCGCAGATATCGAGGAAAATTTTCACCGGTGACGCGAACTGAAAACCTGCGGCGTCGCGTCCGCAAGTGCACATACCGGTAGGAGGCGTGGTGGGCTGAGAGTGTCAATCCACCCCCGTTCAGCATTCGATCCGGCGGCAACAGCCGGACGAAACCAAGAGCCGATAACGGCCAAGCAATATGCACTGTTACGTCGAGACCTTATGAAACACGCAAACGATAACGGCCCCATTCAGGCCGACGACTTCACCGACCTTGCAGCCCGCCGTGCCTGGCTGGAGACTGCACCAGCTACGCACGCTGCACACCGTGAGCAGTCCCCCTGCGCAACGTGGGCGAAGCGGGAGAAAGACGAGGTCACGTTCATGGGCCTCAGACTATGGCGCGCCTTGAACGAGCCGCCGCGCCTTGCCGCCAATGATAACGATGCGCCGGACGAGGAGGGTGCGGATGCCGGCGGGCAGCCCGTACTGCTCAACATGGATAGAGAGCTGGTCGACGTCAGCGCCAAGCAGCTCAAATACGCGGCGGAGCATGGCATGGTTCGCTGGCAGGGCGCCAAGCTCGTGAAGGTCTGGAGCGGACGCAAATGGGTTAGCCCGGACGCCAAGTTCGGCAAGGTGCGCACGCGCAAAATCGAGAAAGCCGACACCGAGCATTTTGACGCCGAAATGCCCGACGCTCAGACGGAGTTGGCTCGGGCGCAGGATACTGAGAGGTTGCGCAGCCGGCTGGGGCACAAGGTGTGCACTGTGCTGGATATGGCCTCAGGCGACAGCACGCTTGCGGAGATAGGCGAGTATCTGGGCTTTGCTGGCCAATACGCGCAGCGATCGGCCTCCAAGGAAGTGCGGGCGGCTGTCGCTGCGCTGAACGTGGCCATGGCTGAGGGTGAGCGCGCCGCAGCTTGACGGGGCCTTACTCTGCCGGGGGAATGGGGGTTGCATTCAGCAGATTGGAAATGGCTGTAACCAACTGCGCCGGCGCAAATGGTTTGGCGAGGAGAAGGCTATTTGGAACGCCGTGTATCGGCCATTTGTCGGCGCTAGCGCCTGACATGTAGACGACGGGGAAATTAGGGTCGATGGCTCTTGCACATCTTGCTACCTCCCAGCCGTCCACGGTGCCGGCGAGGTTGATATCCGTGACTAGCGCGCGATATTTGCTGTTGGTCCCCTGCAGCAGTGTAACCGCTTCCTCACCCGTGGCTGCGACCTCCGCTTCATAGCCGCCGTCAACAAGAGCGTCTTCAACAAGCGCCCAAATTAGCTGCTCGTCTTCCACGACCAGAATGGCAAGCGATAGCTCTGACACAGACGCGCTCCCCGACAGCCCTCAACATGACGCGCAGCAAGTAGAAAAGTTCCAATGCGCAAAAGTGAACTTAGGCCATTTTTGGCCACTGTGGTCGGCGCGGGTCCGCATCTAGACCTCCGGGGGAAGAGACGTGGGCCGGCAATGGGAAACACCACCTCAAATTTCCAATGGTTGAGTGCTAGCGTCCCATTCCGACCGGACGTGTACGCTCGCAATCGCTCCAAGCTCTATAGTCCTTATAGGCAGAGTTTCTGCCCTTACGTGACGTGCACCACTGTGCCGGTTTCGGCCGGCGTCCTTTTTTCCGGCCTAGAGCCGTGAAGCCGCTAGTCGGCCAATTCCAACAACCGTCTATTCGACATTTTTCATTGAGGAGAAGAAAACGTGGCGAAACTCGCCGACGTCCTCGCCGCAGTTGACTCCCTCGGATTCGACGCTGCGCGAGTCAAACACGTGGCACGCCGTCTTAGTGAGGCGGGAAAGATCCCGGCTGGTGGCCCAGCAAGATCACCAGAGTTGAGTGAAGATGACGTCTTGCGGCTCGTCATGGCTGTGGCCACCTCGCCGAAACTTCGGCAAGCAGAAATGTCTGTCGATACCTACGGAGCGTTGACGCCGGTCGGCACGTGTCTTGCTGGCGATGCACCGGATTCTATTCCGCGAAATGCCGCCGATGCAATCGCAGTCGAAGTCGAGATGGCCCGTAGGGGCGATACGAAGGCGCGGCATTCCTTCCTCAGCTTCGTCCGATCGTGGCCGGAAATCGTGATCGAACGCCGTGGCGATCCCGTTGTGCGGTTCCGCCAGCCGGGTACGAACGCTGCCCATTGGGCACACGACGGCCACAGGACAGCCACCACGATTCCGGTCGCTGCTGTCGCCGACATTCTTGATCTGTTGTTTGGAAAGGTTGCTGCCTGATGGCTCTCCTAAAGAAGAAACCCGCCGACGAATTCATTGTTCCGAGCCTAGCTGACTCTAGCCCTGAATTCGCCGCCCTGATCGCAAAGAGGCAGGAGCTGGAGCAGAATTACGCGAAGCTCAACACCGAGCGCTCTAAACTTCTTGAAGAGATCAAGGCCGCTAAAGCGGCTGGAGGGGAGCACCTGAATAGTAGTGTCGCCCGAATTCTTGGTGATGCCGCGAAAGGCAGCATCGGAGAGCTGTCGAAGCGACTTCGCGACATCGTAACTGAGATGAGCAACATTGAAGATGCTCGGGAGGTGTTGTACCGCCGCACCGGCGAGGCGCGAGACAAAGCCAGCAAGATTGTCTGCAGCGCGGTACGACATGAATATAAGCGCCGTCTCGCTGCGCTGTGTGACGCCGCGCGCGCATTGGAAGCGGCTCGCGAAGACCATGATGCGCTAATTGATGACCTAGAGCGTGAAGACGTGCGCCTCGGCTATCTGGCGCCGATTACGCCACACTTCATGGGCGATCGCCGCGAGGGCAGGATTTTCCATTTTCTGAAGGAAGTGAGAGAGAAGGGTTACAATGTCTAACGGATCAGAGCGCACCTCCGACGCTGGCGATCGAAAGCCTGTGCGTCGCAGCGTCAAGTTGCCCGGCGAAAAACGACACTCCGAATGCTCGGACTCGCCGGCCGTGATCGCGCGTAAACTAATGCAGGAAAAGCGCGAGAAGAGATTGCGAGCGATGCAGCGCAATGGCTGAAACTATTTCAGGATTCGCCATTTCATGGAACAGACCCGCGATCATCGCCGGGCTCTTCGAGGAAAGGTTCGCGCGTGGTGCATTCGATAGGCACCTCGCGCAGAACCCAGACGTCGCCGCGCTCTGGAGTCACGATCAAAGCAGGCCACTGGGGCGCATCAGTAACGGCGCCCTCAAATTGCGTTCAGACAATGTGGGTTTATATTTTGCGCTAACACCTGATCCCAATGCACCGCTAGGACAAGAGGCATTGGCGACTGTCGGCAACGGCACGGTCAATGAAGTCAGCGTCTCATTTACTCCGGTTGTTGAGGAGTGGACCGACGACGGCGACATGCCGAAACGACTGATTACCGAGGCTAGGTTGTTTGAGATCAGCCTCGTCCTTTGGGGCGCTTACGGCAAGGACACCTCGGCTCAGATCAGCCGAGCATCAAGCAACAGCATCGCAGCCAAGCGGCGCATTGAAGCGAAGATGCGAGCGCGCGGCATTCTTTAGCACCGGGGTGGGGAGGGGTGTAGCAACTCCCTCGGCCGTTTGCCCGCGGAGACCGGCGCCCTCCCATTTCACGCGCATCTGCAATTGAAAAGATGGGGTATCAGAGGTTGCATTGGTTAATCATGCAGCCGACCACAAAATCCCAGAACGGAGATCTCAATGCCAATTTTTACGGCTATCGCGACCGCAGTTCTCGCGACTTTCAGCATCACTAGCACCTTCATCGACGAAGCTGAAATCGTGGTGATTGACGAAGGGTCTGATGATGACGAGGGCGTGGACAAATGACTGCGATTTCGGCTTTCAAGTCTTCAGACTCGATTCACGTCTTTTCCGATGGCGCCTGGCACGACCCGATGTCTGCTAAACTTTGCGGCGTGGGAACCAAAGTCCACACGATTCCGGAGCACAACGCAATTTTTGCGGTCACCGGAATGTCGACGGTGCCGCATCTGCTTTCGGGACTTCTGATGGAAAATCACTTCGCCGATTTTCGTTCGCTTGCAGATGCAATGCCGGATCTGGTTAAGGCGTGCTCCACTCGGGCGAAGGCAGTCGGCCTTAACATGACCGGCCGGTGCGACGTCGTCCTGGCGGGTTGGTCCGAAAATGTCGGTCCATCGATCTTCGTCACGGAATGCCATTTTGACCACGGCTTTTTCAAAGGAGCCGCAGTCGAGCTGTACATCAGGCCTAGCGTAGATGGTTCATCGGGAATGCATTTTCCTGATGATGGACTGCGGTTGCTAGAGAAGCAGCATGCCGCAAGATTTAACCGAGCCGCCGAAGGTACATTCGGCAGCGCGACGGTTGGCGGACTTGTCGGCGGCTTCGCGCAGCATACGCAAATCGATGCTGATGGTATCCAAATCAAAGTGCTGAAGCGGTGGCCGGATGAGATCAAATGATTGCATCAAAGCAGAGACGAGCACTCACCATGTGCGCATTGGCAGATGGACATCAACAACATCTTTCCGTCGATGAAGCCGTCGCGCCGACGCATGACCAACGCCACCACGCCGTTCTACCTCAATGCGCAATCCGTCTTTACCGGTACGGCGCCAACGGCCACTTGGTCGATCCGAGCAAGACGGATGTGCTAGCTAACGAGGCGCTTTCCACTCCTGATCGTCTGGGAATGAACGTGATTGCCGCGCCTTTGCTAGTATTTCGCCAGCGGCCGACTTGACCGTCACCTCATACTGGTAGACGCCGGGATTGCAAGGCGCGAACGTGCGAAGAGCGCCAGCGGGAAGGATGCCATTCTTAGGCAAGGGAACTTCCTGGCCGCCATATTCTCGATCGGCCTGGGAAAAGAGCACAAGGATTGAAGCCGCTCCTTGCGGAACATCTTTAAGCCGGAGTTCTGGATTGTCGAAGAGGCTAATGCAGCGCTCTGATCTGAGAAACGAGAAGCTCATTGTCATTCGTGCAGCAGCCGGCGGTGAGATCACCTCGTGCTGGACCTGTTGTCGCGCGGTTGTTTGGGCTGCGGCCGACGTGGCCCAGATCAGGACCAAACCCGTGACTACAATTGCTCTCATTGGCTTCGATAGCATAAACCGCGAGACGAGTCTGATCTATTCTCGATCGGTCGCTCCCTCAGGGACGGTCAGTGCGGCCGTCTGCTCTTCTTTTTGCGTTTCGCGATCGCCTTCTTGATCTGCTCTCGCAAGCGAAGGATTTCTGCCCATCGAGCCGCAATCTTCGGATCGAACGGCGCCGGTGCCGGCTTGCTTTTCTGACGGTTGCGTTTCGCCATGCTTGCAGCCCAGCGGCTACAACCTGCGCTCGCGCGATCATTCCGCCGTTAAGCTTGATGGGCGCGGTCCGAGTTAATTCTGGAACTACACACGCGGACTTGCCGGGCGCGGTCAAGCGGCGAAAAGCAAGTAATAAAGAAGCGCGGCGGCGACCATGGCCAGCCAGACTAACGACGCTAAGAAATACGCCCTGTGCCAATTCATGGGCTGGAAGCGTAGCACCGGCGCGGCCAACCGGGAATCTCTTCCACTTGCTCAGGGCTTTGAAGCACCCGTCCAGAGGATTCGCGGCGTTTTCCATGTCAGTGATGGGTAAACGCTGCCGCGGCACAGCCTCTATGCATCAAGGCGCTCGCTATCGTCGGAGCAGAGGCGCGGCACGCGCGCTGACCAAATTGCACTGAGCCGGCCGGGATACGGGAGAACTGCGGACGCGTCTCTCGGCTTCTTTGATCTGAAGCCGAAGGCTCTCCAATTCCGAAAGTTCAGAACAGAGTTCGCTAAGACGTTGGGCGAGAAGGGTCGCGCGAGAAATAAGCATGAGCACCCCGACACAAAAGCCACTGTGAAAACGCTTTAGAAAGAAATGCGCACCTTATCGAAGAATAACAACATGACCGGAACGGCATAGGAGCCGGGCAGTTTAGACTATGAACAGAGCAGTCGTCACAATCAGCAACGCAACAAGCAGCACGTTTTCCAGTTTGTGATTGTAGGAGCCGAAAGATCTTCTAATCGATCGCATGTCAGCGCCTGCTAGCGGTTTCAATCCGGTGGCTTGAGCCTGGAAATTACGTTGGCGCTTGCAGACCAGGAGAGGTCACCCACGCGTTGATTTCAATGGCAACATCGATCTGCCGCGCCTTCCGCAGTAGCTCGTCGCGCCGAACGCTGGTGGGCATTCCTTCAGCCTGCTTGCGCAAGCTGGTCGCCTCTCGATCTAGACGGTATTCAAATGATGTAGATGATGGCTTGAAATGATGTCGCATCACAATGCTCCCTGCTCGATTGGGCGGGAGCGCAATTGGCGGTCTCGTCACCGATAGAAGCCGTGGGCCGAGCGGTGATGAAGCGACTAGACACCCTTTTCAGTAGGGAGTCGACCTAATTCGGTTGAGGCGCTTCGAATTGTCAGTTCGGTGAGCGAAGTAGGTAAAACAGGGCGCTATTTCCCTCGATCTGGGCTGTTTCGCGCGAAGTCTCGTGGCCGCTCATCAGCAGTGTGTCGTCCTTCCACACTTGCCATTCCCACTTCTGCGGGAGAAGGGCGATCAGCCTCACTTCAAGCATCGCGGTAAATTTGGCCATCTACGCTATATGCGCTCCTGATCGTCAATATTCCAGTGGTCAATATCCGTCCGAGGGACGGCACAGAATTGCGCTCGTAGTGCGCAACCCCGCGCGAGCATGCGCGTACTCACCGACAGGATACCAATGGCAAACGATTTAGTCGTCCAACTCGGCGCGAAGTTGGATCAATTCCAAAGCGACCTGAACCAAGCCGGCGATATGGCGGATAGCGCCGTAAATCGGATTGAGCAGTCGTTTGCGAGCATCAACCCAACTGCCGGAGGGTTTGCGTCGCTCGGAGTTGCCGCTGCTGGCGTTACTGGCCTTGTGGGTGGGCTGCTCGCTGCGCTCACCAAGGTCAACAGCGAGCTGGCCGACCTACAGAAGAACGCAGAGTTTACCGGCCTGACTGCCGAGCGATTCCAGCAGATCCATTTCGCGGCTGGGCAGGGCGGCGTCTCTTCGGCGGACGCGGTCACCGACTTGCGCAAGGTTGCTTCGTTACTCGCAGATGCCAAGGAAAACGAAAACTCTCTGACGAAACTGCTTGATGCCAACAACATCAAGTACAAGGACCGCAACGGGCAAGTTATCAGCCTCAACCAGCTTTTGGTGGTGGCTGGCGATCTGATTAACAAGTTCGGCTCAATGCCGGAAAAAACGAAGGCCGCGCAGATGCTCGGCCTTTCAGAAAGCTGGGTTGAGGCGCTTCGCAACGGCAGTAAGTCGTTTGAGGATATTGCGCAGGGGGCAGAGGCGGCTGGTGCGGTCATCGACGGCGCGACCGTTGCCAAGGCTGCCGCGTTCGATCGAGCGTGGAAGCAGTCCTCTGCACAACTTGCTGCGCAGTTCAAATCAACTGCTGCCGATATTGGCGGTTGGTTAGATGATTTGATTGATAAAGCCAACGACCTTGTGAAGACTGCGCTTGCCTCGCAGAACATTCAGCCTGGTAGCGGCCAGGATGTGTTCAATAGATGGGCTGATGCAGCGGACATCTTCCAAAAGGACTTGCGCGGCCTGCCGCAAGATGTCGACCAAGTCACGCGCGCGATCGAACATCTAAACGCTTCGGGCAAACCCGAGAATCTTGAGATCGCAGCTGCCCTTGAGTTAATCCGCGCGAAAGCGCAACTTGCTCGCGACATGTTGCAAGCTGCGGCCGAGCAGCAGTCCAAGGTCGAGTTTCCAGGCGGCGTTCCACTACCATCGTCCCGACCGGCCGCTGCCAACAAAGATGATCCTAATGCTGCAAAACTCCCGACACGCGGTGGTGATGGTGGCGCGAACGCTTACGATCGCGCGACCGAATCCATCATAAAGCACACGGCTAGGTCGATCGCGGACACCGTGGCAGTGGGTAAGGGCGCGACAGCCATGGTGGCGGCGCGCACTAGATTGGAGGTCCGGATATGAGCGCAATAAATGGTTTTGTTCGAAGTAATGCGGCATTCCTGCTGACGGACGGACTTTCATATTTCAAAGGCATCCCGGATGATGTCAATCTCAATAAGGCTCATCGCCTGTACCGGTTGAATGCTGTCGTGGCTGCGACTGGTCCGGCGCAGTTCGGCGAATGGCTATCCGGTCGTCTCGCTTACAAGTCATTTGACAATTTGATCAAAACCGCTGAGCTTCAGATCACTCATCATTTCCAGCGCTACGCGCGCGAGTACCGCAACGGAGATGCGGCATCTTGCGTTGTGCTGGCTGGTTGGCATGAAAAAGAAGATCGGCCAGCGATCTATTCTATTGAATTAGAGACGGCCGGCACACCAAAAGCTTTGTTGGTCAGACAGAGCGCTGAGTTTGAGGAAAAGCACGTTGCGGCGAGTTTGACAGAATTACCGATCATTTCGATGCCCCCGCCGTCGCTAGAGGAGTTTCAAGCGGCGGACTATGACTTGATTGCCGACTTGGAGAAGGTCGATCCTGAATCGTATCTCCTTCACTGTATGGAGATTCAGCGTCGCAAACGCTTCGATGGGCGTCACGTTGTCGGCGGCCATGCCGTATTGACGACGATCACTGCGAGCGGCGTCGTGCAGCGCCTCGTGCACGTATGGCCTGAAGATCAACCCGGCTCAAGGATTGAACCGGTACCGATTGATTGGTCGGCGTGGCGGGCGGAGCGCGCTGCTGCTCGCTCAGCTCAGGATCGAGTTGCGCGTGCGGGCCGCGGCTGAGGCGAGGAGTGCGAAAACGCGGGCGGGTGTTCTGATGACGGTTGAAAGCCGCAACCTTGAGTCTCTGGGACCCGCGCATCTTATGTTCGGTTGAAGCTATCAGAAGCCGATTCGATAAGGCTTTTCCTCGATCTTAGGCATTTCAATGAGCATCACGGACATTTGGCTGTGATGCTGCAATAACTGGACGTTGCGCCCTCTTTCATCAATGCCGCTGAAAATCAGCATGTCTGGATCAGAAGCCCTTATCTGACGGAGATGGAAGGACCCATCGCTGCCACCCCCGACAACGGTAACTCCTATCTCGGATTCCTCGGACATCTTTGATTGAAAGTTGGCAATGAGAGTTTGCAAGCGTCCAAGCATGTGGCCGGCCGGATTGTGCCTCTTGTGCATCGTTTCCGTCGCTCGCTGCATAGATGCGCTCAGACCAGCCAGGGGATCGGGCGGTTTCATGGGCATGTTCAGGTTCCTAATTCTATCCGGGCCGGGTCCGTGTAAGCACGTCACGGTGGGATAATCTGATTCCCACCATTCATACCGTAAGAATACTTCACAAGCTTATTGCTGCGTTGATTTTCGGGCAGCTCGACCACTTGGATAGGAATCGTCACCGATGCATCAATATTTCTCGAACACAAGAACGCAATCAGAATCTCGAACGTATCGGCGATATGCTCGGTGACCTGCGACGTGTAGGCGGAAACCGGTATTGGTGGTTGATTAAACTTGGGATGGTGCACGGCAATTGTGGGAGGAGCCACCTCGTTATTCGGCGTTAGGGAGTAGTCGGAAACTTCGATCCGCTCGTTTGGTTTCCTGTGTTCGACGCAGTTGCGAGTGATCCTAATTGATTTGCAGAAATTCGCCACGTCTGACGTCAGCCCAATGTATTGGCTGTCGCCCTTGTGTTTCCGCGATACTTCTTCCGCGAGGCCTTCAAACCACCCCTTTAACTTGCTGCCGTAGAACATAGAAGCAATTGCAAAGAGTGCTTGGAGCGCATGATCGGCGCGTTGAATGAACTCTTTGCAGCGAGGCTCTAGGTTGGACGCCGATGGGAGCGTTATAGAACGGCCTTTGATCTGCAACTCTGCAAGCCGTCTCTCTTCGTTATCGTCCTGCCTGCTGAAATCCGTTGCAAGGTCGGACATCGCAGCCAAATTCTTCAAACATTCGAAGCTTAGCTCGATTGCCTTCGTAGACTCGAAGTTGGGACCTAGGAAGCCCTTCTCAAAAAGCTGCTTGCCGGTCAGCAGCGTTTTGGCCACCAACGGCGAGTCTGAGCCGTAGTCCAGAACCTTCTGTTGCGAGTTTGGCACATTGATATTGGTGCGATCAGGATCAATTTCGTCGGCTAGCATAATCCGGTAGATCGAGTCAGTCTTCACGGTGTGAAGACGCTCGCCGATCTTAACCATTCCTGTAATGTGCCCTCCGGACGGTCCCACGTCCATGGACATCGCGGAGTCGCGAAGGTGATCAATCGGGCGCTTCATTTTGCTGCGGTTTAGCGATCAACGAGGGACGATCTTCGGGCGAGGCCAACCAAAGCCCGCCCGAAGACTTATTTGAAAATCGCTGCGAGACTCAGAACTTCAGGCCATTGAGCAGCCCGAAAGGCGCCTCTGGTTTAGTGCCAGCCGACAGGCCCAGAAGGCCGCCAAGGCTTGCAAGCGAGTTGTGCTGCTTGTTCAAGGGCGGACACAATGCTCGGATGAGCCGTTGCTCCACCTCGTGAAAATGCACCTTGCTATGTGCGTCGGTACGGTGGACCCATAGCTCGGTCGCGCCATCGCGCTTGGCTTCCTCGATACGATCATGAGATCCGATCCGAGTGGCGAGATCATCGGCTCTGCCGACGTAGTGTACAAAGCCGTAAGACGAGACGAAAGCATACACGCAGTCGCGGCCATAAGGCTTGGCATCAATCGGGTATCGCTGAAACTCGAACTTCCACTGCCAGTCTTGCAGAGAGCGATTTTCCGTAAAAGGGGGATTGATCAAAGCATCGTAAAGTGACATCGATAGTTCTCCATTGCGAGAGCGCCCGGTTTCCCGATTCCCCAAGAAAAGGCCCGGGCGCGGTTCGCGACCCGAATCATTTCGCGTCGCACCCTGAAGAACACACGTAGAACAGAGTCGGCGCAACAGCGCGTTGTCACTCGCGCCGTGGTTGTTCGACCTTTTCACAGACAACGGTGGGCAAGTGGCGGCGAGCCGCTATCCGTGGCGTCATTCTTTGCGGCAGAGGCGACGCAGCAGGCTCCGCCTGGGCCGTGCCCGGTGATGAACTGAGCCTAGCGCGATCCGGCTAATCCAACTATTAGGGTGGGCTGGGGAAGCGCTCGAATGGCCTATGTCTATGATTTGGATTCCGAATTGTCCGACGTTTTCGTCGACAACTTGGGAACCAGTGTAGTTGAATTCGCACTTGGGTACGACCTGGAGCAGGAAGAGGTGATCCTCTTCTCAGTCACGTTAGGCCCATCGATCGACGGCGTTTCAGATCTCCGGTTTGGGATACGGCGTCGCCACATCGAGAAGGAGTGGAAAGTCACAGGTCTCGGCTTTTCACGGGAGTCGGTGCTTGAGTGTGTCCCTTCGTACGCACGCGAAGAAGTTAGGATCTTGCTCTCTGCAAGCGTTTCGATGTTGGCCCGAGCCTGCACTGACGAGAAAATTACTATGGAAACTTATTATCGGAACTTGCCTGCGGCTGCCCTTGAAAAGTACGAGATGATAACTAACGTATTGATAGATAATGGTTTTTTAGTCGAAACAAAGTTCCAAGACTTGGAGGGAGTGAACTATTGGCTCTACCGGAGGGGCTAAAATCCCGCTTTGAGCCGGGCGGTAGGTGTGTCAACATGACGTTTACTAGGAGCAGATAGGAGTCGGTCATGACTCGCGAGCAGATCATAGCAATTGCCAAGCTTGGCGCGAAGCGTGCGACCGCCAAAGGCTTTGCCGCGACTCCAGTCCAATCGCGCCATGCCAAGCGGCTTGCCGAACTTAAGAGGCGAGCTGAAGAGGATCGCAAGCACAACGAAGAAGCGTTTGCGCTCCAAGTGCGCATGATTGCCTAGTTAGGCTAAAAGCCACGGAATTCGAGAGTACCAAGGAACTTGAGCGGGAGGCTGCCTCAATTGGCAGCCTCTTTAATTTGGGTCCATCACTTCCAGGCCGGCACACCCGCTAGCCCGCTCCGCGCAATCTGCGACCTCGGCTCTAGCCCCTCGGCTTCCCCTTCAGCGCCTGCCGCATCAGCGTCCGAATAGCCTCAGGGCGGGTAGAGGCTTTGTCCTGTTCTGCAATCCAGTTGTCGACGGCTGACAAGTCGTCAGGCTGCAGGCGAACGCCAACCAGCGTGCCCTTGCCGGTCGCGGGCGGCCCCCGTTTTTTCCGTGTTATCACGGGTTGGCGTTTCATAGAATCCGTGTTAACACAGTTTCGGGGCCGGTCAAATGAGCCGGACGAACTGGGGTTATAAATGACTAATCTAAATCTTAAGGCTAGCGCTGGTATCGATCCATCCACGTCTTTTTGCGCATACACGTACTATACGAGCCTACGTGCTCAAGGCAGCGATCCCATTGTCCGGAACGGCGGTCTTTATTGGAGTGTCGGGGAGTCCTCGAATGACGACCTCCACAAATGGGCCGCGCGCCAGGACCCAAAGGGCGCGCTGCGGATTCAATACGCGCGCATGATGTGGTCAGCGCGGGCCTCGGATGACGAGATCATTGAGCTGGGCGCCGCGCCTGAGCTGGCCTGAGCGGTATGGTATAATCAATCGCGGTGGTGAATCGCCGGCCACTGGATTGCTGAAACCCAGCAGCGAAGCGCCAGCGGTTCACCATCCCCCTTGTGCGTCGGCTCGGCCGGCGAGGTTTGCCGAACAATTCGATTTCTCAGGGGCGTGTTATGCCCATTCCCGCCAACGACAACGTTCGGGGAAGCTCCGTTCGCTTTCCCGTCGACCCGCGCCTCGTGCCGCCGCAGAAAGCCGCTCGACGCCTACACCTGATCGAGTCTGACTTTCTCACAAAACTATCCGCACTTCAGCGAATTGGCTTTCCCGCCGCATGCCCCGTAACTGGACACTATGACCTGCTGGCGATTGATGCTTGGCTAGATCGACGTGCCGGTCTCGGTGCAGCGGTTGGTGTGGCCGTTGATGCTCGCGACGTATTTGAGGAGCGACTGGCGAGCCTTGGCAAGCATTAAGCTCAAGCATTACGTTGTGCGCAAAGGGAAGCATGGCTATTGGCTTCCTACCGCGAAGATGCGCGCCATGGGCTTTCAGATCGTGTCTTGCGGGCAGGACGGCCCAGATGCTTGGGCTATCGCAAGAGAATGGGAAGAGCGCTACCAGCGCGCCCGCAAGGGGTTGGAGAAGGCACCCGCCCGCGTCTATCCCACCGGCAGCGTGGGCGACGGCTTTGAGCGTTTCCGCCGCAGCAACGAATGGAAGTCAAAGCCGCCGCGCACCCGCGAGGATTGGGACCGCGGCTGGAAATACATCGATCCTGTTTTTGGTGACGTCGATCCGAAGACCGTCACTTTCGAAATGCTGGACCGGTGGTACGGACGGCTCAAGACGACGAAGGGCGATGGCGAGGCCGGACGTGCGCTAAAGATCTGGAGGGCGCTCTACAACGTCCTGGCCGGCATGAAGCTCTGTACGCCCGAGGCGGACCCGTCACAGATCATCCGAAAGACTGGCGTGCCCGGCCGCACCGAGACGTGGCAGGAGGGTGAAGTCGTCCGCCTGGTTAAGGCGGCGTGGCGCGCCGGCTACCGGGGGCTGGCCTGCGTCATTGCCGTAGCTTGGGATACCGGCTTTGCCCCGGTCGACGTCCGCACCCTTACCCCCGCGCAGGCCGTCACCAGCGGCACCGACATGGCGTTTACCAGCGACCGGGCCAAGACCGGCGAACCCGCGATAGGAACGCTCACAGCACGCTCGCAGCGACTCGTGGAGGCCTACGTCGCTGGCTTGGACTACGACCTGCACGACGATGCGCCCATTTTCCGGACCAAGGGCTTCAAGCCTACGGGGAAGGGCGGTCGGCCGCGCCTCCCGGTTCCATACACCAAGGACTCCCTGATCGACGATTTTGCGGACCTGCGCCGGGCGGTATTCGGCAAGGGCGAGATGCGCCGGCTGATGGATATGCGCCGAACCGGCGCGGTCGAGGCGAATGCCGGAGGAGCGCCCGTAGAGGCCATTGCCGCCAAAATGGCGAACAGCATCGACCAAAACCGCAAGCTGCAGAAAACCTATATGCCGGTGAACATCGCGGCGGTTCGGGCAGCCGATGAGGCGCGCAAAATCGGCCGGAGGTTGCTCGGTTCAGAACAGAACAAGCTCAGAAAGTTGAAACTCGGGACGGGGAAAAGTTGAAACTGAAGGGCGGCCATGCCGCTAAGCCATTGAAATAATGGCGCGAGAGACGGGGCTCGAACCCGCGACCTCCGGCGTGACAGGCCGGCGCTCTAACCAACTGAGCTACTCCCGCGTGGCGCGCTGAACGCGTGCGGAACGTGGGGGGACTTAAAGGGGGGACATGGTGAAGTCAAGGACGTTGCGCTCCGCCGGTGCATCTCGGTTAAGCATTGCTCTGGAAAACGAAAATGGCCGCCCGGCGGCGGCCATTGGTCAGCCCGGTCAAGTGCGTCTCAGCGAATCTGCGACGCGCCCGCGCTGGTCACCACCACCGGCTTGCCGGCCTTGATGATTTGGGTGGACTGGGCAGTCTGGCTGTAATCGGCATGGGGGCGGGCTGCAATCCCGAACCCGGCCACCGCAATGCCGGCAACCAGCGCCACCACCACGATCTTCAGGTGGGTCGCGCGATCAGCAGAGTGAATTGAGTGGTTCATCTGAGCCTCCCGACGGACTTTGCCGTCGTCTATGGGCTCCTCTTCTAGGCACTCTCTGTTTCCGGATGGTTTCGCGGGTTCCGCAAAATGGTTTCATCTCCCCGCGCGCATGATGCGATCGTCGGCGCGCAGCAACGCAATCGGCGCCTGCTGGATCATTTGAGCGAAGCCGTTCCACGCACTGCTGCGGCAGATTGATCAACTCACGGCGACCGCCGCCGAGATGCTCGAGAACGGGAAGAATTCGCGCTGAGATCTCCGGTTTTCAAGATATTGAAGTGCTTCTAAGAATTTTTCTAAGAAGCTTTCAATTAGGCAATTCGCGCGCCCTCCCATAAGCGTCCCCCTAAGCGCATGTCGCCGCGGGGACTGGCGGCATGATGCATCAAACATGCAGCTTTGGGGTGGCGCGTTGAATAGTCTTGGAATGCTGCGGTCGGCCGTGTTGGCGACCGCATCCGCTTGGGTCTTGGTGCCGCAGGCATCGCTCGCACAAGCATCGGCGCAGAGTGGCGCGCAGAACATTCCGTCGGTGACGGTCACGGCGCCTGAAGCGCGCCGCCGCGCCGCGGCGACCCCTCAGCGCCGTGCGCCGCGCTCGTCGGTGCAGACCGCCAACAGGAACAAGCCGCAGCGCAATGTCGGCGTGGTCGAAACGCCGCTCGGTCCGGTGAACGGCTACGTCGCCGGCCGCAGCTCGTCGGGCACCAAGACCAACACGCCGATCATGGAGACGCCGCAGTCGGTCTCCGTGATCGGTGCCGAGCAGATCCGCGACCAGAAGATCGTCAGCAAGTTCGACGAGGTGCTGCGTTACACGCCCGGCGTGATCGGCGGCACCTACGGCGCCGATTTCCGAAACGACTGGTTCTTGATCCGCGGCTTCCCGGCGCAGAACGAGTCACTGTTCCTCGATGGCCTGCAGCTCTTCTACACCTCCTATGCGAGCTGGAAGCTGCAACCATTCAACCTCGAGCGCGTCGAGGTGCTGCGCGGGCCGTCCGGCATCCTGTACGGCGGCTCGGCGCCGGGCGGTCTCGTCAACGCGGTGAGCAAGCTGCCGCTCCCCGAGCCGGTGCGCTATCTCGAGGCCGGCATCAACAATTACGGCAACGCCTATACCGCGTTCGACTTCGGCGGCGTGGTCCCACAGTCCGGCAACGGGGAAATGTTCTACCGGTTTGTGGGCCAGGTGCAGGGCGGCGGCACTCAGACCGACTATATCTACGACAACAATTTCTTCTTCGCTCCGTCGGTGACCTGGCGGCCGGACGCCGACACCAAGCTCACCGTCTACGCCACGGCTGCGCACAACAACACCAGGGCGGAGAACTTCCTGCCCTATGTCGGCACCGTCACCGCCGCGCCGTTCGGCCGCATTCCTACCAGCCTGTTCGTCGGCGACCCCCGCGCCGACCAGTTTCGCCGCGAGCAGGAGACGCTCGGCTACCAGTTCGCGAAGAACATCACGGACAGCCTCGACTTCCGCCAGAATGCGCGCTTCGGGCATGTCGACGTCTTCTACACCGGCCTCTACGGGCTGGGCTATGCGACGACGCCGGCGGCCGCCGACATCATGCGCGGCAATTTCTACGCCCGCGGGGTCGCCAATCAATTAAACCTCGACAACCAGCTCGAGTACCGCTTTGCCACCGGCGCGCTGCAGCACACCGCGCTGCTCGGCGTCGACCTGAAGCATTACGCCCTCGACGACCGGCAGGGCTTTGGCGCGGGGACCAATCTTAATGTGCTCAATCCGGTCTACGGCGTCAACGCGCCGTTCAACGGAGCGCTGTATCAGGACGCCTATCTCACTCAGGGCATGGCCGCGGCTTATCTCCAGGATCAGGTCAAGCTCGATCGGCTAACCGTGGTGCTGTCCGGCCGTCAGGACTGGGTTGACCTCGTCAACCAGAACCGGCTCGGCCCCGATCAAAGCCGCGCAGACAGCAAGTTCTCCGGCCGCGTCGGCGCGATCTACAATCTCGACTTTGGCCTCGCGCCGTATGCCTCCTACATGACGGGCTACAATCCGATTATCGGCATCAATGCGGCCGGACGGCTGCAGTTGCCGGAAACATCGGAGCAGACCGAGGTCGGCGTGAAGTACGAGCCGGTCGGGCTCAACGCCAGGTTCAGCGTCGCCTGGTTCGATCTGAAGCGCAAGAATGCGCTGACCACCGATCCGAACAATCCGCTGTTCCAGACCCAGAACGGCGAGGTCACCTCGCGTGGCGTCGAACTCGAGGCGGTGGCGAACATCACGCCGGACTTCAGGCTGGTGGCGAGCTACACCAATTACGAACTGTTCGTGAGCCAGGACCTCAATTCCGCGCTGATCGGCACGGTTCCGACCAATACTCCCCGGGAGTTCGCCTCGGTCTGGACCGATTATACCTTCAGCGACGGCCCGCTGCGTGGCTTTGGCCTTGGCGGCGGCGTGCGCTACGTCGGCTCGTCTTTTGCCGACACCGCGAACACCGCGCTCGTTCCGTCCTTCGTGCTGGGCGATCTCGCCGTGCACTACGAATGGGACAGCCACTGGCGCGCGGCGCTCAACGTCGCGAACGTGACAGACAAGATCTACGTCGCGAGCTGCGCGGTCGTCACCTCATGCTATTACGGCGACCGTCGCCGCATCACCGCGAGCCTCGCCTACAAATGGTGATGGCGGGCGAGCGGAGAGCAGCGCGAAGGCGCGCACGGTTAGGCTCTGGTCTGCGGTCCACACCTGGACCAGCCTGATCTCGACCGTGTTCCTGCTGCTGCTCTGCCTGACCGGCCAGCCGCTCTATCGCCAGGCGCTCTTGATCTCGCAGGCGCTGCATTTCGGCGGCTACGGCGGCATGCCGCTCATGGTGCTCTGGGCCACGCTCGACGTGCTCACGATCGTCGTCATCGGCAGCGGCCTCTATCTCTGGCTGTGCGGTGGCGAAAGCGGACGGCCGCCGCCGCCGCATTCGCCAGACGAGCCCCGGTCCCGTCGTGATGCATGGCTCGTCCGATCGCTCGCACCTGTGATACGTGCCTTTGCTGCACCTATCCTGCTCGCGGCCGCCACCATCGCCGGCTTGCAGGCGGCGCTGCTCTGCGGCACGGTTGGCCAATATGTCGCCTCGGGGGCAGTGGGAGCCCCTGTCCTGATTGTAATCTGGACTTTGCTGCGCCTCGGCCTAGATTAAGGTGCGCCTTCCCAATAGTGGCCGTCACGGCCGAGCGCGCCTGGACTGATGGGGGATCGCCCTTGCTGGGTCGGCTGATCTGCTCCATACCAGCGCGGGGTGATTCCGGGATTTCCACCGTTCTGGGAGCGGCAAAGGGCCTGAAAAGAGCGTGTCTTGCGCCCATTGGTGCACTGCGCTAAGGCTCAGAATAATTCCAAATCGGACGAATCCGTGGCTGTCCCGAGGCTGCGGGAAAAAGGGCTCGTCATGAGCGGCATTCTACAGAACTATCTTCCACTCGTCGTCTTTATAGGGGTAGCGGGCCTCATTGGCCTGGTGCTGCTGATCGCGCCCTTTATCGTGGCGTTCCAGCAGCCGGACCCGGAAAAGCTGTCGGCGTATGAGTGCGGTTTCAACGCTTTCGACGACGCCCGCATGAAGTTCGACGTCCGCTTCTATCTGGTCGCCATCCTCTTCATCATCTTCGACCTCGAGGTGGCGTTCCTGTTTCCCTGGGCCCTGGCGTTCGGCAAGCTTGGCGCGACCGGCTTCTGGTCCATGGTGGTGTTCCTGGCCGTGCTGACGGTCGGGTTCGCCTATGAATGGAAGAAGGGAGCACTCGAATGGGATTGAACCCTGCATCGTCCACGGGTCCGGTTGTTGCGCCGGCCTCCAAGGGCATACTGGATCCGTCGACCGGCAAGCCGGTCGGGGCCAATGATCCGTTCTTCCTTGAGGTCAATTCCGAACTGTCCGACAAGGGCTTCTTCGTGGCCGCGACCGACGACCTCATCACCTGGGCGCGCACCGGCTCCTTGATGTGGATGACCTTCGGTCTCGCATGCTGCGCGGTCGAGATGATGCAAGTCTCGATGCCGCGTTACGACGTCGAGCGCTTCGGCTTCGCGCCGCGCGCCTCGCCGCGCCAGTCCGACGTGATGATCGTCGCCGGCACCCTGACCAACAAGATGGCCCCGGCGCTGCGCAAGGTCTACGACCAGATGCCCGAGCCGCGCTACGTCATCTCGATGGGCTCCTGCGCCAACGGCGGGGGGTACTACCACTATTCCTACTCGGTCGTGCGCGGCTGCGACCGCATCGTGCCGATCGACATCTACGTGCCGGGCTGCCCGCCCACGGCGGAAGCGCTGCTCTATGGCGTGCTGCTGCTTCAAAAGAAGATTCGCCGCACCGGCACCATCGAACGCTAAGGTTTTACGTCATGGACGACGCCAAGCTCGACGCCCTGGGGCAGACGATCGTTAGCGCGCTGCCGGGCGCCGCCACCGGTCACGCGGTGGCCTTCAACCAGCTCACGGTGGACGTCGACACGAGCAAGATTGTCGAGGTGGTCAAGTACCTCCGTGACGATCCGAATTGCCGCTTCGTCAACTTCACCGACATCACGGCGGTGGACTATCCGGATCGCGAGAAGCGCTTCGACGTGATCTATCACTTCCTGTCGCCGACGCTGAACACGCGGATCCGGCTCAGGGCCCAGGCCGACGAGACCACCCAGGTGCCCTCGCTGATCGATGTGTTCCCTGGCGCCGACTGGTTCGAGCGTGAGGCCTATGACCTCTACGGCGTGATCTTCGTCGGCCATCCCGACATGCGCCGCATCCTCACCGATTACGGTTTCGAGGGGCATCCGCTGCGCAAGGATTTCCCGCTCACCGGCTTCGTCGAGGTCCGCTACGACGACCAGGAGAAGCGCGTGGTCTACGAGCCTGTCAGGCTCAACCAGGAATTCCGCAAGTTCGATTTTCTCTCGCCGTGGGAGGGGGCGGACTATCCGGTCCTTCCGGGCGATGAAAAAGCGGGGCCGAAGGTCTGATCATGAACGAGCAACCGCAAAATCTCCGCAACTTCACCATCAATTTTGGACCGCAGCATCCCGCGGCCCATGGCGTGTTGCGTCTTGTGCTCGAATTGGACGGCGAAGTTGTCGAACGCGTCGATCCCCATATCGGCCTTCTTCACCGCGGCACCGAGAAGCTGATCGAGCAGAAGACCTACCTGCAGGCGATCCCTTATTTTGACCGGCTCGACTACGTCGCGCCGATGAACCAGGAGCACGCGTTCTGCCTCGCTGCCGAAAAGCTGCTCGGCATCGAGGTGCCGCGCCGCGGCCAGCTGATCCGCGTGCTCTATTGCGAGATCGGCCGCATCCTGTCGCATCTGCTCAACGTCACCACGCAGGCCATGGATGTCGGCGCGCTGACCCCGCCGCTGTGGGGTTTCGAAGAGCGCGAGAAGCTGATGGTGTTCTACGAGCGCGCTTCGGGCAGCCGCATGCATGCCGCCTATTTCCGCGTCGGCGGCGTGCACCAGGACCTGCCGCAGAAGCTGGTCGACGACATCGAGGCCTGGTGCGATCCGTTCCTGAAAGTGGTGGACGACCTCGATCGCCTGCTCACCGCCAACCGCATCTTCAAGCAGCGCAACGTCGACATCGGCGTCGTGCCGCTCAAGGAAGCCTGGGAGTGGGGCTTTTCGGGCGTGATGGTGCGCGGCTCGGGTGCAGCCTGGGACCTGCGCAAGTCGCAACCCTATGAATGCTACGCCGAGATGGATTTCGACATTCCAATCGGCAAGAACGGCGACTGCTACGATCGCTACCTGATCCGCATGGAAGAGATGCGCCAGTCGGTGCGCATCATGAAGCAGTGCATCCAGAAGCTGAACGCGCCCGATGGCAAGGGGCCCATCGTCGTCGCCGACAACAAGGTCGCGCCGCCGCGCCGCGGCGAGATGAAGCGCTCGATGGAAGCGCTGATCCACCACTTCAAGCTCTACACCGAAGGCGTCCACGTGCCGGCCGGCGAAGTCTATGCCGCGGTCGAGGCGCCGAAGGGCGAGTTCGGCGTCTATCTCGTCTCCGACGGCACCAACAAGCCCTACAAGTGCAAGATCCGCGCGCCGGGCTTTGCCCATCTCCAGGCCATGGACCACATCTGCCGCGGCCATCTGCTCGCCGACGTCTCGGCCATCCTCGGCTCGCTCGACATCGTGTTCGGAGAGGTCGATCGGTGATGGCGCAGGCGCCAATTCAGTTTGACCGTGCCTCGGGGGCCCTTGAAGGGGCCAACCTGTGGGAGCGGACGGCTGCCTTGGCGCTGGTTACGGGATCGAAGATCTCGTCGCACTTTTCGCATATGGGCTACATCGCCTGCGCGAACCTGCTGCGGAAGACGCTGCCCGAGCGCAACATCGCGATCAGGCTCAATCCCGACGCCGTATTCGAATTTCCTTACGGCGACGGTTATTGGAGCAAGCTGCTCAACCGCTCCTACAATTACGAGGACGAGCTCGAGCTGCTGTTTTCCGACTCCGTCGACGTCGACTACACGCTGCTCGATTGCGGCGCCAATTACGGCTACTGGTCGGTGCTGGTGTCGAGCAGGCCGTTCGGTTCACACAAGGCGATCGCGATCGAGCCGTCGGGCCAGAACTATCCGAAGCTCGCCAACAACGCCCGCGTCAACGGCAACCGCTTCGAGACGATGAAGTGCGCGATCGGCGCAGCCCGCGGCACCGCGCGGCTATCCGGCACCAAGCACGAGGCCTTCAGCATCGCCGGCAATCCCTCCGCGGGCGGCGAGGAGGTGCCTGTCATCGCGCTCGACGACCTGATCGACGATGGCAAGGTTGCCGCCGCTGGCAAGTACCTGATCAAGCTCGACGTCGAGGGCGTCGAGATCGAGGCGATCAAGGGCGGGGCCCGGCTGCTCCAGGCCGACAGCGTCATCATGTGCGAGGAGCACGGCAGCGACCGCTCCCATGCCGTGTCGCGCTACATCCTCGAACAGACCCCGCTGAAGCTGATCGTGTTCGATCCGCGCAGCAACCGGATGGAGACCGTGACCGAGCTGTCGATCCTCGACCGCATCAAGGTCTCGACCCACGTCGGCTACAACGTTTTCGGCACCGCGAGCGCATTCTGGCAGGACAGGATCGAAGCCCTGAATGCCAAGAACCTGAACGCCAAGAACCCGAATGCCAAGACCGCGCGCCGCATGCAATGAGAGATTGAAGCCATGTCCGTTCGCCGATTAGCACCGAAGGAAGTCCAGCCCGCGAGCTTTGCGTTCACGGCGGAGAACCTCGCATTCGCCAGGCAGCAGATCGCGAAATATCCGGCCGGACGCCAGGCCTCCGCTGTCATCGCCATCCTCTGGCGCGCGCAGGAGCAGAACGAGGGCTGGGTCTCGGAAGCCGCAATCCGCGTGATCGCCGACATGCTCGACATGCCCTATATCCGCGTGCTGGAAGTCGCGACCTTCTACACGATGTTCCAGCTCGCGCCGGTCGGCAAGAAGGCCCACGTCCAGGTTTGCGGCACCACGCCGTGCCGCCTGCGCGGTGCAGAGGATCTGATCCACGTCTGCGAGCACCGCATCCATCACGAGCCCTTCCATCTGTCCAAGGACGGCAATTTCAGCTGGGAAGAGGTGGAGTGCCTGGGGGCCTGCGTGAACGCGCCGATGGTGCTGATCGGTAAGGACACCTATGAGGACCTGACCAAGGAAAGCTTCGGCAAGGTGCTCGACGGTTTTGCTTCGGGCAATCCGCCCAAGCCGGGTCCGCAGAACGGCCGCCAGTTCTCGGCGCCGATCACCGGGCCGACCACGCTGAAGGAGGTCACCTGATGCGTGATCTCTCGTCGCGATCAGTGCAGGGGAGCGGTGCCGTGAAGAAGTGGGGCTTCATCGCCATGCACGCCGCCGTGGCGGCCGTGTTCATCTTCCTGCTGCAGCGTTTCAGCCTGAACGCATCGCTGGAATCTAGCCTGCTCTGGGCGCTGACGTTTGGCGTCTGCGCCGCCGGACTTGCCTACAAGCAGTCCAATCGTTGATCGGAAAGCACTGAAATGCTCGAGGACAAGGACCGCATCTTCAAGAACCTCTACGGCCTCCACGATTGGGGGCTCGAGGGCGCGCGGCGCCGCGGCGCCTGGGATGGCACCAAGGCCATCATCGACAAGGGCCGCGACTGGATCATCAACGAGATGAAGGCCTCGGGGCTCCGCGGCCGCGGCGGCGCCGGCTTTCCCACCGGCCTGAAATGGTCGTTCATGCCGAAGGAATCGACCGACGGCCGGCCGAGCTATCTCGTCGTCAATGCCGACGAATCCGAGCCCGGCACCTGCAAGGACCGCGAGATCATGCGGCATGATCCGCACCTGTTGGTCGAGGGCTGCCTGATCGCAAGCTTCGCGATGAATGCGCATGCCTGCTACATCTACGTCCGCGGCGAGTTCATCCGCGAACGCGAACGTCTCCAGGCCGCGATCGACCAGGCCTATGAGGCCAAGCTGGTCGGCAAGGACAATGTCAACGGCTGGCCGTTCGACATCTATGTCGCGCACGGCGCCGGGGCCTATATCTGCGGCGAGGAGACCGCGCTGCTCGAAAGCCTCGAGGGCAAGAAGGGCCAGCCACGGCTGAAGCCGCCGTTCCCGGCCAATGTCGGTCTGTTCGGCTGCCCGACCACCGTCAACAACGTCGAGTCGATCGCCGTCGCGCCGGACATTCTGCGCCGTGGCGCGGCCTGGTTCGCCGGCATCGGCCGTCCGAACAATGTCGGCACCAAGCTCTTCTGCATCTCCGGCCATGTCGAGCGGCCCTGCAACGTCGAAGAGGCCATGGGCATTCCGTTCCGTGAGCTGATCGACAAGCATTGCGGCGGCATCCGCGGCGGCTGGGACAATCTCAAGGCCGTGATCCCCGGCGGCTCGTCGGTGCGCATGGTGCCGGCCGAGCAGATCATCGACACGCCGATGGATTTCGACAGCTTGAGCAAGCTGCGCTCGGGCCTCGGCACCGCGGCCGTGATCGTGATGGACAAGTCGACCGATTTGATCCGTGCGATCGCTCGCATCTCCTATTTCTACAAGCATGAGAGCTGTGGCCAGTGCACGCCGTGCCGCGAGGGCACGGGGTGGATGTGGCGCGTGCTGACCCGCATGGCCGAGGGCCGCGCGCATAAGCGCGAGATCGACATGCTGCTGGAGGTGACGAAGCAGGTCGAGGGCCACACCATCTGCGCGCTCGGCGATGCGGCGGCCTGGCCGATCCAGGGCCTGATCGCGCATTTCCGTCACGAGATCGAAGCGCGCATCGACCAGTATTCCCACAAGGCCGATGTCGACGATATCGGCGTCCGCGATCCCGTGCACATGGTCGCGGCGGAGTAGGGCGATGACCGACCAGCCGGACAACATCGTGCTCGTTTATCTTCGTCGGATCGACGAAAAGCTCGATCGCGTGTCCGCGGATGTGAGCGATCTGAAGACCCGCGTCACCAACGTTGAAGAGAGAATGGGCCACATTGATCTGAGGCTGGCGCAGGTCGAGATCGCCATTGCGGGCATCAACCCACGGATCGATCGCGTTGAAGAACGGCTGGACCGTATCGAGCGGCGTCTCGATCTGGTCGATCAGCCGCACTGAGAAAGACTTAAGGTATGACCAAGCTCATCATCGACGGCAAAGAGATCGATGTCCCCGCCGAATACACGCTGCTCCAGGCGTGCGAGGCGGCTGGCGCCGAGATTCCGCGCTTCTGCTATCATGAGCGGCTGTCGATCGCCGGCAATTGCCGGATGTGCCTCGTCGAAGTGAAGGGCGGTCCGAAGCCGGTCGCGAGCTGCGCCTGGGGCGTGCGCGACTGCCGTCCGGGCCCCAAGGGCGAGCCGCCGGAGATCTCCACGCGTTCGCCGATGGTCAAGAAGGCACGCGAAGGCGTGATGGAATTCCTTCTCATCAATCATCCGCTGGATTGCCCGATCTGCGACCAGGGCGGCGAGTGCGACCTCCAGGACCAGGCGATGGGCTATGGTGTCGACACCAGCCGCTTCGCCGAGAACAAGCGCGCGGTCGAGGACAAATATCTCGGCGCGCTGGTCAAGACCTCGATGAACCGCTGCATCCAGTGCACGCGCTGCGTCCGCTTCTCGGCGGAAGTGGCCGGCGCCCCTGAGATGGGCGCGACCGGGCGCGGCGAGGACATGGAGATCACGACCTATCTCGAGCATGCGCTGACGTCGGAATTGCAGGGCAATCTCGTCGACATCTGCCCGGTCGGCGCGCTGACTTCCAAGCCTTATGCGTTTGCGGCGCGTCCCTGGGAGCTCGGCAAGACCCAGTCGATTGACGTGATGGACGGCCTGGGATCGGCGATCCGCGTCGACACCCGCGGCCGCGAGGTGATGCGTATCCTGCCGCGCATCAACGAGGCCGTGAACGAGGAGTGGATCTCCGACAAGACACGCCACGTCGTCGACGGTTTGCGCACCCAGCGCCTCGACCGACCCTATATCCGCGAAGCCGGCAAGCTGCGCGCGGCGAGCTGGCCCGAGGCCTTCGCCGCCATCGCCGCCAAGGCGGCGCGCACCGACGGCAAGCGCATCGGCGCGATCGCCGGCGACCTCGCCGGCGTCGAGGAGATGTTCGCGCTAAAGGATCTGCTCGCCAAGTATGGCTCGACCAATCTGGCGGTGCAGGGCGGCGACGCCTTCGATCCCGCGCTCGGCCGCGGCGCCTACATCTTCAACCCGACGCTCGCAGGCGTGGAGCAGGCCGACGCGCTGCTCATCATCGGCGCCAATCCTCGGAAAGAGGCGGCGGTGTTCAACGCCCGCATCCGCAAGCGCTGGCGCGCCGGCGGCTTCAAGATCGGCCTGATCGGCCCCAAGGCTGACCTGACCTATCACTACGACCATCTCGGCGCCGGCACCGAGACGCTCAGTGAGCTGGCGGCCGGCAAGCACTCCTTCATGGAGGTGCTGAAGGACGCCAAGGCGCCGATCATCCTGGTCGGCGCGGGCGCGGCTTCGCGTCACGACGGCGCCGCCATTCTCGCCGCAAGCGCCAAGCTCGCGCTCGACGTCGGCGCGGTGAAGGACGGCTGGAACGGCTTTGGCGTGCTGCACGAGACCGCCTCGCGCGTGGGTGCGCTCGACATCGGCTTCTCCGCCACGGCGGGCGGGCTCAACGCGGCGCAGATGACCACGTTCGGAACGCTTGACCTGCTGTTCCTGCTCGGCGCAGACGAGATCAAGGCGCCGGACGGCACCTTCGTCGTCTATATCGGCACCCATGGAGATCGCGGCGCGCATCGCGCCGACGTCATCCTGCCGGCCGCCGCCTATACCGAGAAGTCGGCGATCTATGTCAACACCGAAGGCCGGGTGCAGATGACTGGCCGCGCCGCGTTCCCGCCGGGCGAAGCCCGCGAGGACTGGGCGATCATTCGTGCGCTGTCGGAAGCGCTCGGCAAGAAGCTCGGCTATGACTCGCTCGCGCAGCTTCGCCAGGCTATCTTCAAGGCCGTGCCGCATCTGATCCGTCTCGACCAGATCGAGGCCGGTTCCGCCGACCAGATCAAGAAGCTGGCGGGGAAGGGCGGCTCGCCCGAGAAGGCGCCGTTCAAGCCGCTGGTCGAGGACTTCTACCTGACCAACCCAATCGCGCGTGCGTCCGCCGTGATGGCAGAATGTTCGCGCCTCGCCTCCGGGCACATGCTGACCGCAGCGGAGTGAGCGTGATCTGATGGAATTCTTCGAAAGCGCATTCTGGACCGGTTTCCTCTGGCCATTGATTATCATGGTCGCCGAGAGCGTTCTGGTGCTCGTCGTCCTCTTGGTCGCGATCGCCTATATCCTGCTCGCCGACCGCAAGATCTGGGCGGCGGTGCAGATCCGGCGCGGCCCGAACGTGGTCGGACCCTGGGGCCTGCTCCAGTCATTCGCGGACTTGCTCAAGTTCGTGCTGAAGGAGCCGATCATCCCTGCCGGCGCCAACAAGGGCGTATTCCTGCTGGCACCGCTGGTGTCCTGCGTGCTCGCGCTCGCCGCCTGGGCCGTGATCCCGACCAATCTCGGCTGGGTGATCTCCGACATCAATGTCGGCATTCTTTTCATCTTCGCGATCTCGTCGCTGTCGATCTACGGCATCATCATGGCCGGCTGGTCGTCGAACTCGAAATACCCGTTCCTGGCCGCGCTGCGCTCGGCGGCGCAGATGGTGTCGTACGAGGTCTCGATCGGTTTCGTCATCATCACGGTGCTGCTCTGCGCCGGCACGCTGAACCTGTCGGCCGTGGTCGAGGCCCAGCATGCGCGCGGCCTTGCCAGCCTGATCGGGCTGCCGCAGCTCACTATCCTGAACTGGTACGTCTGGCCGCTGTTCCCGATGTTCGTGGTGTTTTACGTCTCGGCGCTGGCAGAAACCAACCGTCCGCCCTTCGACCTCGTCGAAGCCGAATCCGAGCTCGTCGCGGGCTTCATGGTCGAATACGGCTCGACGCCGTACCTCTTGTTCATGCTCGGCGAGTATGTCGCGATCGTCACGATGTGCGCGATGGCGACGATCCTGTTCCTCGGAGGCTGGCTGCCGCCGGTCGACCTGCCGCCCTTCAACTGGGTGCCGGGGATCATCTGGTTCTCCCTGAAACTATTCTTCATGTTCTTCCTGTTCGCGATGGCCAAGGCGATCGTGCCGCGCTACCGCTACGATCAACTGATGCGTCTCGGCTGGAAGGTGTTCCTGCCGATCTCGCTGGCGATGGTGATCGTGGTGGCCGGCGTGCTGCATTTCGCCGGCATCGCGCCGAAGTGAGGGCCGTCATGGGTATCAACGTCAACGCCACTGCACGCTCGCTTCTGCTGTCGGAATTCGTCTCGGCGTTCTTCCTCGCCATGCGCTATTTCTTCCAGCCGAAGCCGACGCTGAACTACCCGTTCGAGAAGGGCCCGATCTCGCCGCGCTTCCGCGGCGAGCATGCGCTGCGCCGCTATCCGAACGGCGAAGAACGCTGCATCGCCTGCAAGCTGTGCGAAGCGGTCTGCCCGGCGCAGGCCATCACCATCGAGGCCGGCCCGCGCCGCAACGACGGCACCCGCCGCACCGTGCGCTACGACATCGACATGGTGAAGTGCATCTATTGTGGCCTCTGCCAGGAGGCCTGTCCGGTCGACGCCATCGTCGAAGGTCCGAACTTCGAGTTCGCGACCGAGACCCGCGAGGAGCTGTTCTATGACAAGGCCAAGCTGCTCGCCAATGGCGACCGCTGGGAACGCGAGATCGCGAAAGCGATCGAGCTCGACGCGCCGTACCGGTGAGATGAGAGCATGATCCTTCCCGCGCTGTTCTTCTATCTGTTCGCCGGCGTCTGCGTCGCCTCGGCGGTGATGGTGATTGTGTCGCGCAATCCCGTGCACTCCGTGCTGTACCTGATCCTGGCCTTCGTCAACGCCTCCGGTCTGTTCGTGCTGATGGGTGCTGAATTCCTGGCGATGATCCTGATCGTCGTCTATGTCGGCGCCGTCGCGGTGCTGTTCCTGTTCGTGATCATGATGCTCGACGTCGACTTCCTCGAGCTGCGCGAGGGCTTCATCGAGTACCTGCCCGTCGGCCTCGTGGTCGGCGGCATCTTCCTGTTCGAGCTGCTGCTCACCGTCGGCTTCTGGGTCATCAATCCGAGCGTCAGCAAGACGATCACGGCGGCGATCCCGGCCAATGTCAGCAACACCGAGGCGCTCGGTCTCGTGCTCTATACGAAGTACATCCACTACTTCCAGCTCTCGGGCATGGTGCTGCTGGTCGCCATGATCGGCGCCATCGTGCTGACGCTGCGTCACAAGGCAAGCGTGAAGCGGCAGGACATCAACGTTCAGAACGCGCGCACGCCGAAAATGGCGATGGCGATGCGCAAGGTGGCGCCGGGGCAGGGGCTTTCGGATGCCGACGCGGCGGAGTGGGTGAAATGACGATCGGGCTCGGACACTATCTGGCGGTCGGCGCGATCCTGTTCACTCTCGGCATCCTCGGCATCTTCCTGAACCGCAAGAACATCATCGTCATCCTGATGTCGATCGAGCTGATCCTGCTCTCGGTCAACATCAACCTCGTGGCGTTCTCGACCTTCCTCGGCGACATCGTCGGCCAGGTCTTCGCGCTTTTGGTGCTGACCGTCGCCGCCGCCGAAGCCGCGATCGGTCTCGCCATCCTGGTGGTCTATTTCCGCAACCGCGGCTCGATCGCGGTTGAGGACGTCAATCTGATGAAGGGCTGAGCTCTCAAATGGTTCAGGCAATCGTTTTCCTGCCTCTGCTGGGCGCCATTCTGGCTGGCCTGATCGCGCTCGTGGGCGCGCACGCCCGTAACCCCTCGGGTGACGAGGTCGAGCATCACGGGGACCACGGCCACGGCGCGCACGCCCATGCGTCCGATACGATCAACGAGGATGCGTCCGTCATCCACGAAACCCATCACGAGCCCGGCGACGGACATGACGATCATGGCCACGGCCCGACTGAGCCGCCGGCGGCGGGCTCGCGCGGCGCCGAGCTGATCACGACCGCGCTCTTGTTTGTGTCGGCGGCCTTGTCCTGGATGACGCTGGTCGATGTCGGCTTCATGCACCACGACGCGCGCATCCAGCTGCTGCCCTGGATCTTCTCCGGCGACCTCCAGGTCTGGTGGACGCTGCGGGTCGACACGCTCACGGCCGTGATGCTGGTGGTGGTGACCACCGTGTCCTCGCTCGTGCACCTCTATTCCATCGGCTACATGGACGAGGATCCGAACCGGCCACGCTTCTTCGGCTATCTCTCGCTGTTCACCTTCGCGATGCTGATGCTGGTGACCGCGGACAACCTCGTGCAGCTGTTCTTCGGCTGGGAAGGCGTGGGTCTGGCCAGCTATCTCCTGATCGGATTCTGGTACCAGAAGCCGTCGGCGAATGCGGCGGCGATCAAGGCCTTCGTGGTCAACCGCGTCGGCGATTTCGGCTTCGCGCTCGGCATCTTCGCGATCTTCATGCTGGTCGGCTCGACCGACTTCGAGACCATCTTCCATGCCGCACCCGGCCTGACCGGCAAGACCATCGACTTCCTCGGCTGGCACGCCGACGCGCTGACCCTGACCTGCCTGCTGCTCTTCATGGGCGCGATGGGCAAGTCGGCGCAGTTCCTGCTGCACACCTGGTTGCCGGACGCGATGGAGGGTCCGACGCCGGTCTCCGCGCTCATTCACGCCGCGACCATGGTCACTGCGGGCGTGTTCATGGTGGCGCGGCTGTCGCCGCTGTTCGAGCTCGCCCCGAACGCTCAGGCCGTCGTGATGTTCTTCGGCGCCACCACCGCGTTCTTCGCGGCGACCATCGGCCTCGTCCAGAACGACATCAAGCGCATCGTCGCCTATTCGACCTGTTCGCAGCTCGGCTACATGTTCGTGGCGATGGGAGCCGGCGCCTATTCGGTCGGCATGTTCCACCTGTTCACCCACGCCTTCTTCAAGGCGCTGCTGTTCTTGGGTTCCGGCTCGGTGATCTACGCGATGCACCACGAGCAGGACATCCGCAACATGGGCGGCCTCTGGCGCAAGATCCCTTACACCTACGCGGTGATGGTGGTCGGCACGCTGGCCCTGACCGGCTTCCCACTCACCGCCGGCTACTTCTCCAAGGATGCGATCATCGAGTCCGCCTACGCCGCGCACAACCCGTTCGGCGTCTACGGCTTCCTGATGACGGTCGCTGCCGCGGGCCTGACCTCGTTCTACTCCTGGCGCCTGATCTTCAAGACCTTCCACGGCGAACCGCATGACGAGCATCATTACGAGGCCGCGCATGAGGCTCCGATCTGGATGCTGATCCCGATCGGCGTGCTCGCGGTCGGCTCATTCGTCGCCGGCTTGCCGTTCAAGGAGCTGTTCGCCGGCCACGGCATCGAGGAGTTCTTCCGCGAATCCGTGAAGATGAACCCGCACATCATCGAGGAGATGCACCACATCCCCGAGACCATCGCCTTCCTGCCGACGGTGATGATGGTGCTGGGCTTCCTGGTGTCGTACCTGTTCTATATCCGCGCGCCCTATCTGCCGGTCGAGCTCGCGAAGACGCAGCCGATGTTGTACCAGTTCCTGCTCAACAAATGGTACTTCGACGAGCTCTACGACATCATCTTTGTCCGTCCGGCGAAGTGGATTGGTTATCAGCTCTGGAAGAAGGGCGATGGCTTCATCATCGACGGACTCGGTCCCGACGGCATCTCGGCGCGGGTCCTGGACGTCACTCGCAACGTCGTGAAGATCCAGACCGGCTATCTCTATCACTACGCATTCGCCATGCTGATCGGCGCCGCCAGCCTGATCACCTGGTTCATGTTCGGCTTTGGAGGCCAGTAAATGACAACCTGGCCCATCCTTTCGGTCACGACGTTCCTGCCGCTGGTCGGAGCGCTGATCGTCTATCTCAGCCGCGGCGATGACGAGGCGGCCAAGCGCAACTCGCGCTGGATTGCGCTCTGGACCACGCTGATCACCTTTGCGGTGTCGGTGATCCTGGTCATGCGCTTCGATCCCGCAAACCCTGACTTCCAGTTCGTCGAGAAGGCGAACTGGCTCGCCACCGGCATCACCTACCACATGGGCGTCGACGGCATTTCGCTGCCGCTCGTGATCCTGACCACCGCGATCATGCCGTTCTGCATCATTGCGAGCTGGAAGGCGGTTACGAACCGCGTCCGCGAATACATGATGGCGTTCCTGATCCTGGAAACGCTGATGATCGGCACCTTCTCGGCGCTCGATCTCGTGCTGTTCTACCTGTTCTTTGAAGGCGGCCTGATCCCGATGTTCCTGATCATCGGCGTCTGGGGCGGTCCGCGCCGGGTCTATGCGTCATTTAAGTTCTTCCTCTACACGCTGCTCGGCTCCGTCTTGATGCTGCTCGCCATCATGGCGCTGTATTGGAACGGCGGCACCACCGATATCCCGACCCTGATGCACACCGCCGTGCCGCGCTCCTTGCAGACCTGGGCGTGGCTGGCCTTCTTCGCCTCGTTCGCGGTGAAGATGCCGATGTGGCCGGTGCACACCTGGCTGCCCGACGCGCACGTCGAGGCGCCGACCGCGGGCTCGGTCGTCCTTGCCGCGATCCTCTTGAAGATGGGCGGCTACGGCTTCCTGCGCTTCTCGCTGCCGATGTTCCCGCTGGCCTCGCATGACTTCGCGCCGCTGATCTTCACGCTCTCGGCCATCGCCATCATCTACACCTCGCTGGTGGCGTTGATGCAGGAGGACATGAAGAAGCTGATCGCGTACTCGTCCGTGGCGCATATGGGCTTCGTCACAATGGGCATCTTCGCCGGCACCATGCAGGGCGTCGCCGGCGGCATGTTCCAGATGATCTCGCACGGCATCGTCTCCGGTGCGCTGTTCCTCTGCGTCGGTGTCGTCTACGACCGCCTGCACACCCGCGAGATCGCGGCCTATGGCGGCCTCGTCAACCGGATGCCGCTCTACGCGATGACCTTCATGGTCTTCACCATGGCCAATGTCGGTCTGCCCGGGACGAGCGGCTTCGTCGGCGAGTTCATGACGCTGCTCGGCACCTTCAAGGTCTCGATCCCGACCGCGTTCTTCGCCACCTTCGGCGTGATCCTGTCGGCAGGTTACGCGCTGTGGCTCTACCGCAAGGTCGTGTTCGGGGCGCTGGTCAAGCCGTCGCTGATGAGCATGAAAGATCTCACCTTGCGTGAATGCGTGACGCTGTTCCCGCTGATTGCGCTGACGATCCTGTTCGGTGTCTATCCGAAGCCGGTGCTCGACATGTCGGCCGCCTCGGTCCAGCAACTCGTCAACAACTACAACACCGCTGTGACGGCCGTGAAGGCCGCCGCACTGCTCCAGTGATCGGGCAGGTCAGGATATCGCCATGAGCTTTGAGACTGCAGGATATCAATTAGCGCCGGTGCTGCCCGAGCTCGTGCTCGCGGTCGGCGCGATGGCGCTCCTGATGCTGGGAGCCTATCGCGGGCAGGGGACGACCAAGACCGTCACCTCGCTGTCGGTGGTGCTGCTCATCGTGGTTGGCGCGCTCGTCTACATGCAGCCCGCGGGCAAGCAGGTCACCTTCGGCGGCAGCTTCATCGTCGACGATTTCGCCCGCTTCATGAAGATCCTGGCCTTGATCGGCTCGGCGGTGACACTGGTGCTCTCGACCGAGTTCCTGTCCGATCCGTCGCGGCGGATCTTTGAATATTCGATCCTGGTGCTGCTCTCGACGCTCGGCATGATGGTGCTGATCTCGGCCGGCGATCTGATCTCGCTCTATCTCGGCCTCGAATTGATGTCGCTGGCGCTCTATGTCGTGGCGGCCTCGAACCGCGACAATGCCAAGTCGACCGAAGCCGGCCTGAAGTATTTCGTGCTCGGGGCGCTGTCGTCGGGCATGCTGCTCTACGGCGCCTCGCTGGTCTATGGCTTCACCGGCACGGTCAGCTTCACCGGCATCGCATCGGCCGCGACGGTCTCGAATGTCGGCCTCGTCTTTGGCCTGGTCTTCCTGCTCGCCGGCCTCTGCTTCAAGGTCTCGGCCGTGCCGTTCCACATGTGGACGCCGGACGTATATGAAGGCGCGCCGACGCCGGTTACCGCCTTCTTCGCCTCGGCGCCGAAGGTGGCCGCGCTTGCGGTCTTCACCCGCGTCACGCTGACCGCATTCCCCGGCATCGTCTCGCAGTGGCAGCAGATCCTGGTGTTCGTGGCGATCGCCTCGATGGCGCTCGGCTCCTTCGCCGCGATCGGCCAGAGCAACATCAAGCGCCTGATGGCGTACTCTTCGATCGGCCACATGGGCTTCGCGCTGGTCGGCCTCGCCTCCGGCACGGTCGAAGGTGCGCAAGGCGTGTTGATGTACATCGTGATTTATGTCGCGATGACGCTCGGCTCGTTCTCGATCATCCTTGCCATGCGGCGCAACGGCCAGGCCGTGGAGCAGATCAGCGATTTCGCAGGCCTGTCGCGGACCAATCCGCTGCTCGCCTTCATGTTCGCGATGCTGCTGTTCTCGCTCGCCGGCATCCCGCCGCTCGCCGGCTTCTTCGCGAAATGGTACGTCTTCGTCGCCGCCATCAAGGCGAACCTGTTCACGCTCGCTGTCATCGGCGTGCTGACCAGCGTCGTCGGCGCCTACTACTATCTCGCCATCGTCAAGACGATGTACTTTGACGAGCCGGCCGGCCAGGTCGATCCCGTCAGGATCGAGGTGCGGACGGTGCTGGCGGTCGCGGGCTTGTTCAACCTGCTGTTTGCGCTGTTTGCTGGGCCCGTCGTGAGCGTCGCCTCCGCCGCGGCAAAGTCGCTGTTCTAGAATGGGGTTCGCGCTCGGTCCTCGTGCACAATCGGCGGGCTACAAGCTCGCGGTCTTCGAACGGACCGGCTCGACCAATACCGACGCGATCGAGCACGCCCGCGCCGGCGAACGCGGCCCGATGTGGTTCGTCACGTCCGAGCAGACCGCCGGCCGCGGCCGGCGCCAGCGCGCCTGGATCGCGCCACGGGGCAATCTCGCTGCCAGCATCCTCGAAGTCATGGACGTCGCCCCTGCCGTCGCCGCGACGCTCGGCTTCGCCGCGGGGCTCGCAGAGGAGGCGGCGCTCGAGAAGGTCAGCCTGGAGGCGGCGCTCCGCCTCGGTGAGGGTCGTCCCCGCTATGCCCTGAAATGGCCGAACGACGTGCTTGCCGGCGGCAAGAAGCTGGTCGGCATTGCGCTCGAGGCCGAGGCCATTGGCGATCGCCTTGCCGTGGTCGTCGGCATCGGAACCAATGTCGTCGCCGCGCCCGAGGGCACGCTGACGCCGGCGGTGTCGCTGGCCGCGCTCGGCGTCCAGATCAGCGCGGAGGAGTTGTTTGCCGCCTTGTCCGACGCCTGGGTCGAGTTCCGCGGGATCTGGGACAATGGCCGCGGCTTTGCCGAGATCCGCAGGCTCTGGCTGCAACGCGCAGCCGGTCTCGGCGAGAAGGTCGCAATCCACACGGGAGCGACGACGCTGGAAGGCATTTTTGACACCATCGATGACACCGGCTGCCTGATCGTCCGCACCGCGGAGGGGCGGCGGGTGCCGGTCGCAGCGGGCGAGGTGTTCTTCGGCCCGGCCGCCTCCGTGGGAGCTGCGTGATGGCGAAGCCCGACGAACTCGTGTTTGCGCCACTCGGCGGTGTCGGCGAGATCGGCATGAACCTGTCGATCTACGGCCTCGGCAACCGCCACCAGCGCGCCTGGCTCGCGGTCGATCTCGGCGTCTCCTTCGGCGACGAGGAGCACCTGCCGGGCATCGACCTGATCATGCCGGACATCTCTTTCCTGGAGAAGGAACGCAAGAATCTGATGGGTCTGGTGCTGACCCACGCCCATGAGGACCATTTCGGCGCCATCATCGATCTCTGGCCGAAGCTGCAATGCCCGATCTACGCGACCAAGTTCAGCGCGGCGTTGTTCGAGGCCAAATGCGCCGCCGAGCGCGGTGCTCCGAACATTCCGGTGACGGTGGTCCCGTCGGGGGGCCGCGTCGATGTCGGCCCGTTCAACGTCGAGTTCATCCCGATGGCGCACTCGATTCCGGAAGCGCACGCGCTGGCGATCCACACCGAGGCCGGCATCGTGTTGCACACCGGCGATTGGAAGATCGACCCGACCCCGACGCTGGGGGCCCCGACCGACGAGAAGCGCCTGCGCGAGCTGGGCGAGGAGGGCGTGCTCGCCCTGATCGGCGATTCCACCAACGCCGTGCGCGACGGCCGCTCGCCGTCGGAGGCCGAGGTCGCCAGAACCATTATCGATCTGGTCAAGGCCGCCAAGGGCCGCGTAGCGGTGACGACGTTCGCCTCCAACGTCGCCCGCATCAAGGCCGTGGCTGAGGCTGCGAAAGCCGCCGACCGCGAGGTTGTCGTGGTCGGCCGCGCCATGGAGCGCGTGGTGCAGGTCGCGCGCGAGACCGGTTATCTCGACGGCGTGCAGAATTTCCGCTCACCCGACATTTACGGCCATCTTCCGCAGGACAAGGTGCTGGCGCTGTGCACCGGCAGTCAGGGTGAGCCGCGCGCGGCGCTAGCGCGCATCGCCAATGACGATCATCCCGAGATCACGCTCAACCGCGGCGACAGCGTCATCTTCTCCTCGCGCACCATTCCCGGCAACGAGAAAGCGGTCGGCTCGATCATCAACAATCTGGTGCTCCAGGGCGTCGAGATCATCACCGACCGCGACCATCTGGTCCATGTCTCCGGCCATCCCCGCCGCGACGAGTTGCGCGACCTGATCTCCTGGGTGAAGCCGCAGCTCCTGATCCCCGTCCATGGCGAGGCCCTGCACCTGCACGAGCACGCAAAGCTCGCGCGCGCCGCCGGCGTGCCGCGCGTGCTGGTCTGCCGCAACGGCGACCTCGTCAAGCTCGGTCCCGGCGATCCCGGCATCATCGGCGAGGTGCCGTCGGGCCGTCTCTACAAGGACGGCACGATTTTGGAGGACTCCAAGTCCCGCGCGGTGGTCGAGCGGCGGCGCATGGCCTTTTCCGGTTGCGCCTTCGTTGCTGTCGCCATGACGGAGCAGGGCGAGCTCGCCGATGATCCCGAGATCGATCTGGTCGGAATCCCCGAGAAGAACAGGGCGGGTGAGGCCTTCGATGACATCGTCTTCGACGCCGTGGTCTCTACCATCGAGAGCCTGCCGCGGCCGCGCCGCCGCGATCCGGACGCGCTGGCTGAATCGGTACGACGCGCTGTCCGGGCCGTGATCAACGAACATTGGGGCAAAAAGCCCCCCTGTCTGGTACACGTGCTGACAGTTTGAGGAGGGGAAGATGCTGGGCCGGCTCAACCATGTGGCGATCGCGACCAAGGACGCTGTCAAGGCGGCCAAGATCTATGGCGCGGCGTTCGGGGCGCAAATTTCGGAAGCCGTCGCGCTGCCCGAGCATGGCGTCACTACCGTGTTCGTGACGCTGCCTAACACCAAGATCGAGTTCATCGAGCCCTATGGCGAGGCCTCGCCGATCGCCAAATTCCTCGAGCGCAACGCCGACGGCGGCATTCATCATGTGTGCTACGAGGTCGTCGACATCATCGCCTCGCGCGACACCTTGGTGAAGGAGGGTGCGCGCGTGCTCGGCGACGGTGTGCCCAAGATCGGCGCCCACGGCAAGCCGGTGCTGTTCCTGCACCCCAAGGATTTTTCCGGCGCGCTGGTCGAGATCGAGCAGGCATAAGGCCGCCCCATGGCCATCCAGATATCGACCGCCATCGCGATCTACTTCGTCATCTGGTGGGTCGCGCTGTTCCTGACGCTGCCGTTCGGCGTGCGTAGCCAGCATGAGGACGGCGTCGGTGCGCCTGGCACCGATCCTGGCGCGCCAATCCTGACGCGGATGGGACGCAAGCTGATCTGGACCACGATCATCTCGGCGATCATCTATGGGCTAGGCATGATGGCCTATCACGCCGGCTATCTGTCGATCGAGCGCCTGTCGAAGATGATGGGAATGCCGTTTTAGCTTATCTCTCAACTGAGCGGGACTACCCAGTCTTGCGAGCGGTTTCCGTGCGGCCCATCCTTCGAGACGCCGGCCTTTGGCGGGCCCTCAGGGATGAGGACCGAGTGCGCGGTAGCAGTTCCAACGCGCGCCGATGTCCGTTAGCCTCATTCTGAGGAGACCGCGAAGCGGTCGTCTCGAAGGACGAGGCGTGCGCGCTCCTCTCGCCTGGAATTTTGTGCTTTTTTATTGGGGGGACGAATGACTTTTCAGCGGGTCGTTGTTGCGCTTCTGGTCCTGATCGTCGCCGGTCTCGGTGCCATCGGCTATGTCGAATGGAAGATGGCGGTGCAGGTGCGCACCCTGAAGGCGTTCGTCGAGGGCTACGTCTTCAACGAAGCCGTGATGGCCTGCGAGCAGGCCAAGAGCTCGACGCCGTTCAAATGGAACGGCGGCAAGAGCACGTCGGTGATCGGCCTGAACTCGGTCAAGCTCGACAAATACACCGTCAGCGCCAGCTACACCCTGGTGGCGGATAGCATCTATTGTGATTACGATCCGATCAAAAGAAAGGCCGAGATCGGCTCGAGCTTCCTGGAGCGGGAGTAACGATCCGGCCACGCCAAACATGGGATGGGATCGTTATGGTCGAGGCGCAGGCGGGGGACTACCGAATTCTGCATGAGGCGGCGTTGCGGGATTATCTCGCAGGCCTGCCGGAGCTTAGGGCACTGCTCGGCGGCGAGCCGCCATCCTGGGCGATCACCGAGGTCGGCGACGGCAATCTCAACCTCGTCTTCATTGTCAAGGGCAATTGCGGCGGCATCGCGGTGAAGCAGGCGCTGCCCTATGTCCGCCTCGTTGGCGAGAGCTGGCCGCTGCCGCTGTCGCGGGCTCATTACGAATACCTGGCGCTGTCGAAGCAGGCCCAGCTCGCGCCGGGCCTCGTGCCGGCGCTGCTGCATCACAACGAGGCACTGGCGCTCACGATGATGGAGCTGCTCGAGCCCCACATCATCATGCGCAAGGGGTTGGTCGCGGCAACGCAATATCCGCACTTTGTCGACGACATCACCACCTTCATGGCGAGGACCTTGTTCTTCACCTCCGACCTAGCGCTCTCCGCGGCCGAGAAGAAGCAGGGCATCGCGGCCTTCGCCGGCAACCATGCGCTGTGCAAGATCACCGAGGACCTGATCTTCACCGATCCCTACCGCATCGCCGAGCAGAACCGCTGGACCGCGCCGTATCTCGACGGCCTGGCGGCAAGCCTCCGCGATGACATGGAGCTGCATGTGGCGATCTCCCGCCTCAAGCTGAAGTTCATGGCAAGCCCCGAGGCGCTGATTCACGGCGACCTCCACACCGGCTCGATCATGGTGACGGAGAGCGAGACCCATGTGATCGACCCCGAATTCGCGTTCTACGGCCCGATGGGGTTCGACGTCGGGGCCGTGCTCGCCAACCTCCTGATGGCCTATTTCGCCTCCGCCGGCCACGAGCGCTCGCCGGGCGAGCGCGCCGCATTCGAAGTCTGGGTGCTGGAGACGGTCGAGCAGGTCTGGCGCGAGTTCGCCCGCAAATTCCTCGACCTCTGGCGCGCCGGAGCCGAAGGCGATGCCTATCCCGTCTCGCTCTTTGCCGGCGAGCAGGGCGCCGCACGGCTGGAAGCCGAACGGCAGGCCTACATGCAGCGCCTGTTCGCCGACACGGTCGGCTTCGCAGCCGCAAAAATCATCCGCCGCATCTTCGGGCTCGCCCACAACATCGATTTCGAGCTGATCGCGGACCTGCGCACGCGGGCGATCAGCGAAGCCCGCGCCGTACGGCTGGCGCGGGCGATGATGGTGGAGGCGGGGGCGTTTGCAGCTATCGGCGACGTCACCAGTGCAGCGCGGAAACTGCGCGACTGGCAGCCGGAGTTCGCCGCCGGCCAGGCATGACGAATTTGGACCCGGTCGGCGATCCGGCTTCACCTCTCCCCACGGGAAGAGGTGAAGCCCGGATCGCATAGGTCATTCCTTCAAGGCGCTTGCATTCGACATGCTGTGAATGGTCAACTCGCCGATCAGAGCACGCCTACATTGGGGGGACACATGATGTTCAGGACAATGGCGATCGTTGCTGGCTTGGGACTGGCGCTTGCCGCCACGGCGGAGGCCCAGACACCGCGCAAGGGCGGAACCATCCGCATGACCGCGCCCTATGGCTCGAGTTTCACCAGCCTCGACATTCATACGACGCAGCGCGCGCAGGACGAGATCTACGCCAAGGCTCTGCACCGGTCGCTCTACATCTGGAATTCCACGGAAGGCAAGCCGGTTCTGGAGCTTGCCAAGGAGCACGTGGTCTCCGGCGGAGGCTTCGTTCACACCTTCAAGCTGCGGGACGACGCGTATTTCCACAATGGCCGCAAGATGACGGCCGACGACGTCATCTGGTCCTACAATCGGATCATGGACGGCACCAAGGCCTATCCCGGCGCGCGCTTCGTGCGCGTGATCGAGGGCGCGGCCGCGGTCGAGAAGGGAGAGGCCAAAGAGATCTCCGGCCTGAAGAAGATCGACGACTTCACCCTGGAAATGAAGCTGACTGAGAAGGTCGATCCGGGCTTTTACTTCTTCAACGCGCTGACCTCGATCTATCCCGCCGACGAGGGCGCCAAGGAAAGCTTCATCCAGAAGCCGATCGGTCTTGGACCCTTCAAGTTCGTCGAGCACGTGCCGGGATCGCGTATCGTCCTGGAGCGGTGGGACCGGTTCTACAAGCCCGGCAAGCCCTATGCCGACAAGCTCATCGTCTCGATCATGGGCGAAGCCGCGGCCCGCGATGTCGCTTTCCGCAACAAGGAGATCGACACGTCCGTGCTCGGGCCGGCGCAATATGTCGCCTATCAGGCCGACCCTGGCCTCAAGGGCACTATCGTCGAAGTCGCCGAGGTCTTCACCCGTCACATGGGAATGAATCCGACCTTCAAGCCGTTCGCCGACAAGCGCGTCCGGCAGGCGATCAACCACGCGATCGATACCGACCTGATCATCAACAAGCTCGTCAAGGGCAAGGCCTATCGCGCCACGAGCTGGCTGCCTCTGACCTCGCCGCTCTACGACAAGGCGATGAAGCCCTACGCCTTCGATCCCGCGAAAGCAAAGCAGTTGCTCGCGGACGCCGGCTATCCCACCGGCTTTGAGTTCGAATGGACGACCAGTCAGAACGAAAGCTGGGGTCTGCCGATCGTCGAGGCCATCATCCCGATGCTGGACCGCGTCGGCGTCAAGGTGAAGGTCAAGCAGGTCGAGACCGCAGTGTTGGCGGAGGTGATCCGCAAAGGCGACTTCCAGGCCTATGTCTATTCCATGGCGACAGGCCCGGATCCCCAAGCGGCGCTGAAATGCTTCTACTCGTCGACGCCGCAATCAGCTTGCAATTACACGTCCTTCAAGAACGCGGATTTCGACAAGCTGATCGACGAAGCCGGGCAGGCCGACGACGATGCAACACGCGACCAATTGCTCCGGAAGGCCAATGCTCTGCTCTATGAAGAGGCTCCGGTCTGGTTCTTCAACTACAACAAGGCGGTCATGGCGGTGCAGCCGTGGCTGAAGGGGATTCAGCTGAATGCGACGGAACTGACCCATCAAAATGTCGAGGACCTCTGGGTGGACGAGACGTCGCCCGCCAAGTGACCCGCGCTCTCACCCTCCCACCATCGCAAGAAGCGACGGAGGGAGGGAGGAACAGTTGCAATGCTCGCCTTCCTGATCCGCCGAATCCTGCAAACCGTTCCGACCGTGCTGGCCGTGGTGCTGGTGGTCTTCGTCCTGTTCAGCGTGGTCCCTGGCAGCATCGTATCGAGCATGAGCGATGACGGCCGCGGTGCAGCGGACCCGCAGGTCGTGGAGCGCATGAAAAAGCAGCTCGGCCTCGACGATCCCGTTTACATGCGCTTTGGCGCCTACATCGGCAAGCTTGCGACAGGTGATCTGGGGACCTCGTTCCGGACCCGCGAGCCGATCACGACCATGATCGCAAAACGGATGTGGCCGACGCTGCAATTGATATTCGCAGCCTTGACGTTTGCGATCGCGATCGGCGTTCCGCTCGGCTTTGTCGCAGCATTGCGACCGGGCGGCATCGTCGACACGGTCTCCATGGTCGTCGCCGTGTCGGGCCTTTCGATGGCCAAATTCTGGCTCGGGCTGCTGTTGATGTACCTGTTCGCCTTGAAGCTTGGCTGGCTGCCGAGCTTCGGCTATGGCGACGGCAGCCTCAAATATCTGATCCTGCCGGCCGTGACGCTTGGCGTCTCGCCGATGGCGCTGCTGGCCCGGACGACGCGCGCCGCCGTGCTCGAGATCATGACCGCCGATTTTGTCCGCACCGCGCGCTCCAAGGGCATGAGCGAGACCCGTGTCGTGAAGTGGCATGTGATGCGCAACGCGCTCGTCCTGATTCTCACGACAATGGGCCTGCAATTCGGCGCGTTGATGGGGCAAGCCGTCGTCGTCGAGAAATTGTTCTCATGGCCGGGCATCGGCTCGCTGCTGGTCGACAGTGTCCTCCAGCGCGACATTCCGGCCGTCCAGGGCTCAATTCTCGTGGTGGTGCTGTTCTTTCTCGCGCTCAATTTGCTGATCGACGTGCTCTACGGCGTGATCGATCCCAGGATCAGATACGCATGAAGCTCCGCGCCAATCTCGTCATCGGCGGCGCGTTGTTTGCGCTTGCGATCCTGGTCGGCCTGCTCGCGCCATGGCTGGCGCACACCGATCCGATCATGGACGCCAACCTCATGAATGCAGAGGAGGCGCCGAGCTGGACCTGGTGGTTTGGCACCGACGGGCAGGGCCGCGACATCTACTCCCGCGTCGTGTACGGCGCCCGCGTTTCGCTGACGGTCGGCATCGTCTCCCAACTCATCAACAGCGTCATCGGCGTGGCACTCGGCCTGAGCGCGGGTTATTGGGGCGGCTGGTGGGACGATGTCGTCAACGCCCTGACCAACCTCATGCTCGCGATCCCTTCGCTGATCTTCGCGCTGGCCATCATGGCGGTGCTTGGACCCGGCCTGACCAGCCTGCTCATCGCGCTCGGCTTGACCAACTGGTCCTTCACCTGCCGGATCGCACGGGCCTCGGCGCTGTCGCTGAGGAGCCAGGGCTATGTGCAGGCGGCAACCGTGCTCGGCTACGGCGATATGCGCATCATGATCACGCAGCTGCTGCCCAACATGCTCGGACCGATCGTCGTCATCGGCACGCTCGGCATGGGTAGTGCGGTCCTGTCCGAAGCCGCATTGTCGTTCCTCGGCCTCGGCGTGCGTCCGCCGTTTCCGAGCTGGGGCAGCATGTTGTCGGAAGCCCGCGACCAGATCACGACGGCGCCGTGGCTCTCGGTTTTCCCGGGCCTTGCCATCTTCCTGACGGTGCTCGGCCTCAATTTGCTTGGCGACGGCCTGCGCGACATTCTCGATCCACAGTCGCGGAGCCGGCGCACATGACGGGCTCGCCGCTGATCGAAGTCGAGGATCTGCGCATCGATCTCAACGACGGATCCCGCAAGGTCCCCGCCGTCGAGAGCGTTTCGTTCCGCATCGATCGTGGCGAGACCTTCGGTCTTGTCGGTGAATCCGGCTGCGGCAAGAGCATCACGGCGCTTGCTCTGATCGGCCTGCTGCGGCCGCCATTGTCGATCGGGGGCGGCGTCATCCGCTTTGAGGGGCGGGAGATCCAGCACCTTTCCGCCGCCAAACAGCGGGCGCTGCGCGGCAACCGCATCGCCATGATCTTCCAGGAGCCGATGACGGCCCTGAACCCGGTCTCGCCCGTGGGCCGGCAGATCGCCGAGATGTTCGTGCTGCACAAGGGCAAGAGCTGGCGGGAAGCCAATCAGCTGGCGGTGGATGCACTGGCGAGCGTCCGCGTCCCCGCGCCCGAGCGGCGCGTGAAGGATTACCCGCACCAGCTCTCGGGCGGCATGCGGCAACGCGTGATGATCGCCATCGCGCTGGCATGCGGTCCGGATCTCCTGATTGCAGACGAGCCGACCACCGCGCTCGATGTGACCGTGCAGGCGGAGATCATCGAGCTGATGCGCAATCTATGTGCCGAGCGGCGGACGGCCATCCTGATGATCAGCCACGATCTCGGCCTGGTCGCCAATGTCTGCCGCCGCGTAGCCGTCATGTATGCTGGCCGCATCGTCGAGGAGCGCGGCTCGGCCGATATTTTCCGCTCACCCTCGCACCCCTATACGCAGGGCCTCGTCGCCTCGCTGCCGCGGCTCGGCAGTCGCGCTGCGCTTGGCCGGACCAGACTCAAGGAGATCGCGGGCGTCGTCCCGGCGATCGCGAGCTTCCCGGACGGATGCCGGTTCAATCCGCGCTGCGCGCAGGCGACCGATATTTGCCGAACCACTGCGCCGGGGACGGATTTGCTGGGCGCCGGCGGTCTGGTGAGGTGTCACCATCATGCATGAGCCACAGGGGAGGCCGGACGACGATCTCATTCTCAGCGTCGAGGATCTCGCGGTGCATTTTCCACTGGGGGGCGGCTTGCTCGGCCGCGAGAGGCGGCTGCTCCGTGCCGTCGACGGTGTCGATCTCAGCTTGAGGCGCGGCGAATGCCTCGGCCTCGTCGGCGAGTCCGGCTCGGGCAAGTCGACGATCGCGCTCTCGATCCTCGGTCTCCTGACGCCGACGCGCGGCCGCATCGTGCTGGACGGGCAGGTCGTCACGAACAGGCAGTCCGCGGACCGCAAGGCGCTGGCTCGCATCGTGCAGATCGTGTTCCAGGATCCCTACGCCTCGCTCAATCCGCGCCAGACCGTCCGCCGCACGCTCGAAGATCCCTTGCGCGTCCATGGCGTGACCGCGAAAAGCGAGATCGAGGATCGCGTCGCGACGATGCTCAAACATGTTGGCCTACGGCCCGAGCAGGCCGACCGCTACCCGCATGAATTCTCCGGCGGCCAGCGCCAGCGCATCGGTATTGCGCGGGCGCTGATCCTCAATCCCAGGATTGTCATCTGCGACGAACCGGTCTCGGCGCTCGATGTCTCGATCCGCGCCCAGATCATCAATCTCTTGCTGGAATTGAAGGAGACGCTCGGTCTGTCCTACATCATGATCAGCCACGACCTTGGCGTCGTCGAGCACATGAGCGATCGCGTCGCCGTGATGTATCTCGGCCGCATCGTGGAGAATGGCCACTGGCGCGAGATCTTCGAACGGCCGGCGCACCCCTATACGCAGGCCCTGATCGCCGCCATTCCCGATCCCTTGCGCCACGCCCCGCTGGCGACGACAGGCGGTGACCTGCCCAATCCGCTCAACCCGCCGAACGGATGCGCGTTCAGCCCGCGCTGTCGTTACGCAGAGGCGGTGTGCCGGAGCGAGGCGACGCTGGAGACACGGCCGGACGGGCACGCGGTGAGGTGCTGGCGAAGTGACGAGATTGCCCATCAGACGTCATTGGCCGCGACGTAGCGGTTTGCTCAATGTCCGCTTCGATCCGAAAGCGGCGGAATGGCTTTGTTGCCGCGAATTGATGCAATGGGCCAACAGGAGACATTGGATGGGTGGGCATCCTGCTCGACTTGATGTACAATCGCGCGAGGCGTGGATCGTAGGCCATGGTGCAAGAACGGCCAATCGGGATCGAACGCAGATTATCAGCGATATTGGCTGCCGATGTCGCTGGTTATTCGCGGCTGATGCATACCGATGAAGAACCTACGCATGCCAAATTTGCAGCGCTCTTAGCTAACGCTGTCAACCCGGCAATTGCCGAACACCGGGGCCGTATCGTGAAGAATACCGGCGACGGATTCTTAGCGGAGTTTTCGAGCGCGGTCCAAGCGGTGCGGGCTGCCGTACAATTTCAAAAGCTCATCAAGGAACTTACGATAGGTGACGCTGACGAAACACGTATTGCTTTCCGCGTAGGCATTAACATTGGCGACGTCATCGTCGAGCCCCACGACATCTTTGGAGACGGCGTCAACAAAGCGGTACGGCTGGAGAGCATTGCAGAGCCGGGTGGCATATGCGTGTCTGCCTCTGTGTACGAACACGTCCGAGGTAAGGTCGATGCAGAGTTCGCCGATATAGGCGAACAACATCTGAAGAACATCGCTCACCCTGTTCGAGCTTATGCGATGATCCGGGATGGAGGTAACCGGGCATCAGAAACTGGGCGGACACGACAGGTTTCCCCACCTCATTTTTCCGTCGTTGTGTTGCCTTTTACCAACCTCAGCGGTGATGCTGAGCAAGACTACTTCGTAGATGGCGTGACCGAGAGCCTAACCACGGATTTGTCTCGCATCAGAGGCTCGTTCGTCATTGGCCGACACACAGCATTCACCTACAGAGGAAAGGTCGCTGACCTCAAACAGATCGGTCGCGAACTGAACGTCCGCTACGCACTCGAAGGTTCCATACAACGTGACCGCAACCGGTTGCGAGTGAACGTGCAGCTTGTCGAGACCGAAACAGGTAGTCACCTCTGGGCTGACCGATTCGATAAACCCGTCGCTGACCTGCTCGACATGCAGGATGAGATCGTAGCGCGGCTGGCGAACACAGTGAATGCCCAGCTGATTGAGGCTGAGGCACGGCGAGCGGAAAACACGCCCAATCCCGACGCCATAGATTTGATTTTCCGGGGTCGCCATTCATTCAATGAGGGCCTCACGTCTAGCTCGCTGACACAAGCTCGCCTTTATTTCGAGCGGGCATTGACGATCGACCCTGAAAACGTCGACGCGAAAATCTGGATGGCGGCGGTCGATGTGACATCCTCATCGACCTTTTTGACTGACGACCTGCCTCTTCGTCTGGCAGCCGCAGAGACCATACTCCTAAAGGCGCTATCCCATGCACCGAGCCATCCCTTTGCACACTTGCTCTTAGGAATCGTCTTGATGCATACGAACCGCGCGGTTTAAGGGTTGGCAGAGTGCGAGCGAGCATTGGAATTAGATCGGAATTTTGCCGACGCCCACGCGATGATTGGTCTCGCTAAGTATATAATGGGTTGCGGCGCAGAGACGGAGGGGCACGTAAACCAAGCATTGCGCCTCTCTCCTCGTGACACTCTTGCCTACAGATGGCTGTCGCCGGTCGGGTTTTCCAAGTTGCAGGTCGGAGCAGATAACGAAGCAGTCGGGTGGTTCCTTCGCAGTATCGAAGTCAACCGAAATTATCCGCTCGTGCATTTTGGGCTTGCGGCTGCTCTCGCGCTACTTGGCAAGCTGAACGACGCGTACGCCGCCGCGAAAGCAGGGCAAGCGCTCGATTCCACATTTACGATTCGTCGCATGAAGAGCATGTCAATCGGCAATAATGCGACCTTTCTCGACGGAAGTAGGCGCATCCTGAAAGGGATGCGCGTGGCCGGGGTACCGGAGGGGTGATGTCCGGCTTCGGGTCAAACTGCGAAGAACTCAGGTTGAGCAAATCAGGCCCGCTCTAATGTAATGACCGGACTTTGGTCCGCCGATGCTCAATTTCGCAGACGGGGCCACAACCCGACTCGCTCCCATATAGTAAGGGCTGCTGAAACGGAGAGAACATGAGCGTGCCGGAAATCATTCGACGAGCCATCGAAATCGGTGAACGGAACGGTAAGATTACCTTCGATGAGCTGAATCAGCTGTGTGACAGCCGGTCACTGGAAAGACGTCGAGCGCATTTCTCAACGCGCTGAGCGAAGCAGGAATTTGGATTGAAGGAGGCTAAGGTCTGCTCTTCGGGTCATTTTCGACCGATGCAGCGGGAATTGTCGGCCGACTGATGTCCGGTTTGCTCCAAGAAACACAGGTACCGGAGTCGGACTAGACGCCGAGTTGTTACGGGTTTGCGGTCGCCTCAACTCCCGACGCCGCCGACAAGACGAGGGCGGCGGCTAGCGAGCGGTTTCTCCTCCGGCACGGCGCGCAGCCATTCGCGGAAGCTCACAACCTCCGGGCAATCCGCGGTGCCTTCAGGCGCAACGAGCCAATCACCCAGTCCCGATCCCTCATCCATCCGCTCGCAGCGATAGCCCGGATGGTGACCAAGTCCGCGGGCTATCAAGAGGTCGACCTTGCCCTCGACCAGCTCGTGCAGGCCGGCGGGCTGAAGCACCCGCAAGCCGATCTCCGCATGCGCGCTGCGAAATTCTGCCAATTGGAGGCGGCGCAGGTCGAAGCCGCCATGGACTCCCAATTGCAGCAGGACCGCACCTGCCGGCTTCAATTGCGAGGTCGCCTCGGCGATGTGGCGAAAGCCTTCGGATATCCCGGGTAGATAGGCCTGACCGGCCGCGGTGAGGATGAGCTGCTTATGCAGCCGGTCGAACAGGCGTACGCCGAGGCGCGCCTCGAGCGCCTTCACCTGCTGTCCCACGGCGGCGGGCGTTACGTGCAGCTCGTGCGCGGCCAATTTGAAGCTGAGATGCCGCGCGGCGGCTTCGAATGCGCGGAGCGCGTTGAGCGGTGGAAGGATGTAAGTCATTGCTGCCCAGTTTGTCACTGAATGGCTGCGTGCTTGCAATAGATTTTCTTGCGCTGAACCGCAGCAATAGTGCTTTGCGCCGCGGCGTTGCCGCCGGATAGGGTCGGCTGCAACACGGAGAGACCCCATGCCGCCAGTTCACGTCGTCACCCACAATCCCGCAACGGTCCACGCTCCAGTCGGCGGCTACAGCATGGGACTTGAACTGAAGCAGCATCGCCGCCTCTTGTTCATCAGCGGCGGCGCGGCCAGCCGCATGAGTGATTTCTTCATGCGTCTCACGGGTTTTATGGCCATCAGTCGGGTGCTCCGGCGCCACGGCGTGCCGGTCCCGGTGATCGGGGAGATCGAACGGGAAACCTACAAAGCGCAATTGCTCACCGTGTCAGAGGCGGAACGCCTTGCCTCGGGACGTCAGTTCATGTCGTCCGAGAACCAAGCTCTGCTGCGCGAGCAGGCGGCAAGGAGCGTCACGGAAAGCCATCAGAGGGAGTTTCCGGAAGACTTCGTCTACGATTTCGTAGAGCCGGGCCCAAGAGACACCTTCGAATTCGGTATCAACTACAAGGCCTGCGGCTTCTGCAAGCTCGCGGCGCGCCACGGCGACACGGACATCCTGCCGAACATTTGCGGGCTTGATTTCGACGCCTATGCCACGCGAGGCATTCGCCTCGAAAGGACGCAGACGTTGGCGGGCGGCGCGAGCCACTGCAATTTCCGCTTCTCGCGGCTGCCGTCGGATACGAAGGCTGAGAGTTAGGACGCGTTCCCTGGCTTCGCGATTGAGACGATCCAGGATTCCTCTGCTGCCTCCAGACCGTCATTTTCGAGCGCAGCGACGCAATCCAGACTGCCACCGCGGAAAGATTCTGGATTGCTTCGCTGCGCTCGCAATGACGGGAGTGGGCACCGCCTCTCGGAGCCGCCGGCCACCGCGACATCATGCCCCTGTTTTGCCCGACGAGTCAAATCCACTTCGTAAAATCCGCAATTTCGCGAAGTCGCCGGCAAGTCATTGATTTCGCTGGTCCCGGCTACTGTGCATGGGGTTGTTTTCGCTGTTTTCGTTTTGAGGGCCGTCTACTCCGCCGCTTTTTCCCTCAGTCGCTGCGCATAGACGTTAATGACCAGCGCCGCCAGCAGGATCAGGCCGCGGATCAGGATCTTCAAAAAACTGTCGATGTTGACGTGGTCGAGCCCGTTATTGAGAACACCAAGAACGAAAAGCCCGACGATGGTGTTGCCGATGCCGCCGCGGCCGCCGAACAGGCTGGTGCCGCCGACAACGACGGCGGCGATGGAGTCGAGCAGGTAGGTGTCGAATTCGTTCTGCTGCGCGCTGCCGAAATGGGCAACGCCGAGCATGCCGCCAAGGCCGGAGCAGACCGCCGAGATCACCATGACCGCGCCGAGGATCAGCTTGACGTTGAGGCCGGAATATTCGGCCGCCTCGCGATTGCCTCCGACCATGTAGACATAGCGACCGAAGCGCGTGTAGGTCAGCACCAGATGCCCGCCGAGCAGCATGATGGCGGCGACGAAGACGATCCAGGGGATGCCACCGATCGAGCCCGAGCCGAGCGTCGTGATCAAGCTCGGCACCTTGTAGGCGATCTGGCCGCGCACCAGGAGCGCCGAGATGCCGGCCGCGATCTGCATCATCGCCAGCGTCATGATGAAGGAGGGGATGCCGATCACGGTCAGCCCCAGCGCATTGACGAGGCCGAGCAGCGCGCAGAGCAGGATCGACAGGATGATGGCGACCGCGCCGGGCAGCGGCACATTCGTGATGTTGACGTAGGATTCCTGGAGCGTGAAATAGGCAACCGCGATGCCGGTGACGTTGGCGATGCTGGCGATCGAGAGGTCGATCTCGGCGCAGAGGATCACGAAGGTGAGGCCGACCGCGATGATGCCTGTCACCGACACTTGCGTGAGGATGTTGCCGAGATTGTCGAGCGTCGCGAAGGAGGGGCTGGCGAAGGCGAAGAAGCCGGACAGGAAAATCAGCGTCAGGAATGGCGCAATGTTGCGCATCTGCGAGCGCAGGAAGGGCGCAAGTCCCCGCGCTCGAGCAGCCGCCGCCGGAACCGTGTCACTGCTCGCCATGGTGCTTCTCCGTCACGCCGCTTCCAGCAGGCGGTCCTTGCTGACCGGCTCGTTCCTGAATTCCCGCACCAATGTGCCGCGCTTGAGCACGAGGATGCGGTCGGCCAGCGACAGCACCGTTTCCGGCTCGGTCGACAGCACGATGACGGCAAGCCCCTTGGCGCGGAGGTCGCGGACGATGTTGATGACGTCGTTCTTGGCGCCGACATCCATGCCGCGGGTCGGCTCGCACAGCACCAGAAGCTTGGGCGGATAGGTCAGCCATTTCGCCAGCGCAACCTTCTGCTGGTTGCCGCCGGAGAGCATGCCGAGGTCGAGGCCGACCACGGGCGGTCTGATCTGCAATTGCTCGACCTGGCGCCTTGCGATATCGCGCTCCTGCGCCGGCTTGAGCAGCAGCGCCGAGATGCGATCCAAAATGCTGATCGAGATGTTCTTGTAGACCGGCTCCTGGTGAAACAGCATGTCGCGCCGGCTCTCGGGCACCAGCGCGACGCCGGCGCGCCGCGCCGCCGCCGTGCTGGCGAAGGTCTTTGGTGTGCCCTCGACGGCGAGCGTGCCGCTGTCCGGCTTCAGCTTGCCGAACAGGATGCGCGACAGCTCCTGCTGGCCGCAGCCCATGAAGCCGTAGATACCGAGCACCTCGCCGGCGCGGGCCTCGAACGAGACATCCTGAAGGCTCCGCGCGAGGGAAAGCTGGTCGACCTTCAGGACGACCGGGCTGTCGCTCGGCCGCGGCAGCATCAAATCGTCAGTGTAGCTATGCTCGAGCGTTTCGCCGCCGCGGCCGATCATGGCCTCGATCAGCGCGCCCTTGCTGGTCGCGGCGCTGGCGGTCTCCGCGACCTTCCGCCCGTTGCGGAAGACGGTCACCATGTCGGACACGCGCAGAATGTCCTCGATGAAATGCGAGATGAAGACGATCGCAGTGCCTTCCTCGCGCAGACGCCGGAGCGTTGTGAACAGCCGCTCGACCTCGGGTGGGGAGAGGGCGGAGGTCGGCTCGTCCAGGATGACGATGCGAGCGCCCGAGAACAGCACGCGGGCGATCTCGATCAACTGCTGGAGCCCGATCGGGAGGTCCCCAAGCCGCGACATCGGGTCGACGTCGATGCCGAAGCGGGCGAGCTGCTCGCCCGCCTCGCGCGCCATCCGCCGCCATTGCACCAGGCCGAAGCGGTTGACCGGCTGGTTGCCCAGAAAGACGTTCTCCGCAACCGTGAGGTCGGGCGCAACGCTGAGCTCCTGGTGCACCATGGCGATGCCGGCCGCATGGGCATCGCGCGCCGAGCGGAAATGCGTTTCCGCCCCGTCAACCAGGAAGCGGCCGGAGAATTCGGTGTGCACGCCGGCGATGATCTTCATCAGCGTGCTTTTGCCGGCGCCGTTCTCGCCGACGAGACCATGGATCTCGCCGGGAAGAAGCGCGAAGTCGACACCACGAAGCGCTTCGACGCCGCCGAAGCTCTTCGTGATGCCCTTCAGTTCCAGGATGGGCTGATGTCCCGCAGGCATGGAGGCTCAGATCAGGAAGTGATCCTGCATCCATTGCATCCCGGCGGCATTGGCCTTGGTCACGACCGGGCCGTCGGTGACGACGTTCTTCGGGATTCCCTGTCCGCTCTTCTCGCCGCCGACCACGGCCGACACGCCTGCAACGATGGCGCCGCCATGGATGCGGCACGACGGATTGCGCACGGTCGCGAACATGCGACCCTCGCTCACCGCCTGGATCGCCGGCGGCATGGCATCGACGCCGCCAATCAGGATGTTGGTGCGGTTGCGGGCCTTCATGATGTTGTAGGCGGCGAGCGCCATGTCGTCATTGTGGAAGAACGCAGCGTCGATCTGCGGATATTTGGTGAGATAGGTCTCCCAGAGGCGGGCGGTCTTGGAGACGTCCCAGTCGGCCGGTTGGGTGTCGAGCACCTCGATGCCAGGGAATTGCTTGACCACCGAGGTAAAACCCTTGGCGCGTCCTTGCGCGCCGGTGTGGCCGAGCGCACCCTGCGTCATGATGATCTTGCCCTTGCCGCCCATCGCGTTGCACAGCGCCTGGGTTACCGAGGCGCCCATGAACTCGTTGTCGGGGGCAAGGAAGGAGTGGACATTGATTTGGTCGAGCGGCGCAATCAGCGTGTCCATGTCGATGACGGGCGTGCCGGCGTCGATCATCTTCTGCACGGGTTGGGTGAGGGTGCCGATGCCGAAGGCCTGAATCGCGACGAAATCCCATTTCTGCGAGGCCATGTTGTCGATCGCGGCGCGCTGCTTGACCGCGTCGAGCTGACCATCGAACCAAGTCACCTCGACATTGAACAGCTTGCCCCAGAACTCCGCGGCCTGCTTGCCCTGCGCGCACCAGGTGGCCTGGAGGCCCGCGTTGGAGAAGGCCGCTTTCAGCGGTTTCTCGCTTCGTCCGACTTCGGCTGCAAGTGCTGGGTTTATGCCCATGCTGCCGAGGATGGCAGTCGCGGCGCCGGCGGTCGCTGCCGCCTGAAGAAGATCGCGCCTCGTCGTCGAGAAATCTTTCGTCCCGGACATCGCTCGCTCCCGTAAAATTTTATCGTCGGCGCGTCATTGAATGCGCGACCGATGTCCGAAAGTGTCTCACAAGAGCTGATGCCACTCAATCTGCAATCAATCGCTTGATCGCAGCAAGCCACCCTTGGTGCAGCGCAAAGCGTCAGGCCCGCGCCTTGGTGAATGCGTCGATCTCGACGAGCAATGTATCCCAGGCCCGCGCAATGTCGGCCGACCATCGAGCGCCGAGCAGATCGCGGATCGTATCCCTGATGATCGCAAAGAAGGCGATGAAGAGCTCGCGCGAGGTGCCGTAAGCCTCGTGCGAGGCTGCCTCGCAGGCGATCAGCCGGAAGTGCCCACGACGTTCATTGGCGAAGTCGAGGACCGCCTCGATGGCCAGCGCGAGCATCGATCCCATCACGAGCTCGCTGCCTTGCGAGCGGAACATCGCCCGCGTTTCCAGATGCTGTTCGAACAGGCGTTGATAGACCAGTGGCGTGAGGTCCGCGCAGCGCGATGCCGCAAGTTCGAAGCTGTTTTCGATCGGATTAGAGGGACCACTCATCGGCGTCGAAGCCCCGCAGACAAAAAAGAGCGGGGCCCTGGCCCCGCTCAAAAATTGTGTCGACCCTATTATCCCCGATTCTAAGATTTGCTCTTGATTGACGGGGCGACGCTGCGTTTTGCGCGCCAGGGGCTCCTCCCGAGACTTGGACCACCAGACTTCGACCTCACGGCCAGCCTGAGCAAGAGGGATGCTAGATCAACTTTTCTCACTTGTCATCATTTTTGGCAACGAATGTTCAAAATTCGAGCATTTGACGAAATGATCGGGCTCATATCCCTGTAAACGTATGGGAAACAAAAGGAATTTTTGGACGAGGGAGGTGGTTTGACTTGCCTCAATGCCGGACCCCTGGCGTCGCGGGTAGGGTGCTCCCGACCACTTCGAGATGCTTTCGCTGGGCCAAGAAGGCGGCGGAACTGACCTCGACTCGGGGCTTGGGGCGGTGTTTAGTTAGTGGAGGAACGAACGGTTCGGCGGATGCGCGCGCGCTTGCAAAAATTCCTACCCGTTGTCCTGCTCGCCCTGGTGATGCAGGTGCTAGCGCCGATCGCCGCCTGCTTGGCGGCCGGCCAGGCCGTTGCCGATCGGCTGTCCGCCGGCGTCATCTGCCACAGCGGGGGTGAGCAGCGCGGCCTGGGCGATCAGACCGACAGCCCCACCGCGCACGGCGGCGCGTGCGCGCTGTGTTGCCTGGCACAGGCCAACGCCTCGCTCGATTCTCCGCCCCACGTTGGGCTCTCCATCCCCTTCCGCCACGCCAAGCGCGTGGCATGGCACGCTTTGGAGATATCCGTCGTCGCTGCCGATAGGGGCTCTGGCGTCCAGGCACGCGCGCCCCCTCAATTTTCCTGACCCGCGACGAACTTGTGCTCGGTGCGGCTCGCTGGTGCCGCATCTCGCTTTGCAACGGACTGGCTGCGTGCCGGTGTCAGGAAATGTCCCATGCCTTGTCTTCGTTCTTTGCGGAGTGCGCGTGCGCGCGGCACTCTGCTCGCGTCCGTATCGATTTTGGCCTTTCCACACACTTCGGATGCCCAGGTAAGTCGGTCGGAACTTCCCTCGGTTATTGTTGAAGCTCCACAGCAAAAGCGCGCGGCCCGGGTCCGGCCCCACCGCGACGCCGTGCGATCAGCGCGTGTGGCGCGAAGCGCACGACCGGCTGGGCTGCCACAGCAAACCGCGAGCGTGCAAGGCGCCAGGGTCCCCGGCTCCCTGACGGTGCTGACCGCACAACAAGCGCTTGCGGAAATCAACCAGACGCCGGGCGGCGTAGCGCTCGTAACGGCGGAAACTTACAGGAATTCGACGCCCGCCAACACGATCAAGGACGTGCTGGACTACGTGCCTGGTGTGTTCGCCCAGCCTAAATGGGGCGACGACACGCGGCTTTCGATTCGCGGGTCGGGCCTGTCGCGCAACTTCCACCTTCGCGGCGTCCAACTTTACATGGACGGCATCCCGATCAACACTGCCGATGGCTATGGCGATTTCCAGGAGATTGACCCTACTGCCTACAAATATATCGAAGTCTACAAGGGCGGGAATGCACTCCAGTTTGGCGCGAATTCCCTCGGGGGCGCCATCAACTTTATAACTCCGTCGGGCCGCGATTCATTTCCGAACGGCGTGTCTTTCGACGTCGGAGGTTTCGGATTCAAGCGGCTTCAGGCGAACGCAGGTGGCGCGAACGGGCCGTGGGACGGTTTCGTGACCGCTTCCACGCAGGCCGCTGATGGATTTCGCGATCATAGCTTCGGCTCGAGCAATCGCTTGAGCGGCAATTTCGGCTATCAATTCTCTCCGGACGTTGAGACACGATTTTACCTCAATGCCAACCAGGTGCGGCAGCGGATCCCTGGTACCGTGACCAAGGCGTCTGCCTTGACCAATCCGGAGGCTGCCGCTCCGACGAACGTTGCCATGGATCAGCAGCGCAATATCGATACTGTCAGGTTGGCCAACAAGACGACCGTCCGCTTCGATGACACCAAGGTTGAATTCGGCGCCTTCGGGCTCGACCGCCATCTGATGCATCCGATTTTCCAGTGGCTGGACTACCGCTACAAGGACTATGGAGGCTTCGCGAAGCTCACGGATGACCGCACCATCGGCGGCTTTCGCAATAGACTGGTCGCGGGTGTCTACGTATTGAATGGTAGCATCGACAATCAGCAGTTTGCCAATCTTGCCGGTCAGAAGGGGAGGCTGCTTTCTTCCTCGATCGATCGCTCAGAGAACACCTCCGTTTACGTCGAAGACAGCTTCTACTTCCTTCCGAGCGTCGCAGTGATCGGCGGTACCCAGTTTCTGTACGCAACTCGCAATCGGCAGGACCGCTTCCTCAGCGACGGAGATCAATCGGGAGCAACGCGGTTCAATCTCTGGTCGCCGAAAGCAGGCCTCCTGTGGCAAATCGATCCCACATGGCAAGCTTTCGCAAATGTCTCGCGAAGTGCCGAGGTGCCGAGCTTCGGTGAGAGCTCGATTGGTCCGGGCATTCCAACGATCCCGTTCACCAGCATCCGCGCACAGATCGCGACCACGTACGAAGTCGGAACGCGCATGAGGCGGCCGGAATATGCCTGGGAGCTCACCGCCTATCGCGCCAATATTCGCGACGAGCTGCAATGCCTTTATAGCGCGTTCGGGAATTGCAACGTGACCAACGCCGACCGGACGCTTCACCAGGGAATCGAGGCCGGGGCAGGTGCAGCAATCTTTCGCGACATCTTCGTCAATGGCTCCGCGCCGGACAAGGTCTGGCTTAACGTCTCTTACACGTTCAACGACTTCCGTTTCGACCGCGACCCGGTCTTTGGGGACAATCAATTGCCGGGTGCGCCCCGTCATTACCTGCGCGCAGAGCTCCTCTACAAGCATCCGACGGGTCTCTATGTCGGCCCCAATGTCGAATGGGTGCCACAAGCCTATTTTGTCGATAGCATGAACACGCTCAAGACAGAACCTTATGCGCTGTTGGGATTGAAAGCCGGGTTCGACAATGGGGGTCCGCTATCCGCCTATGTCGAGGGACGCAATCTCACCAACAAGACCTACATTGCTAGCGCGAGCATCATCGATCGGGCAACGGCGACGTCACCCTTGTTCGAGCCGGGTACCGGGCGCGCGGTATACGCCGGAATGAGGTATCGATGGTGACGCACCAAATAGCACGCGCCAAATAGCAAATGACCACGGACGTCTCTGCCAGAGTAATCAACAATGAGGCTATCGAAATGAAGAAAGTGAAGCAGACTCTCCTCACAATCGCGCTGCTGCTGGGCGGCTGCGCCGTCGCATCGGCCGACGACGTCAAGGCCGGCGATCTCGTGATCTCGCAAGCCTGGAGCCGGGCGACGCCGGGCGGCGCCAAGGTCGCGGGCGGCTATCTCACCATCGAGAACAAGGGGGCGGCGGCGGACAGGCTGGTCAGCGCTTCCGCGGACATCGCGGGGAAGACCGAGATTCACGAGATGGCGATGGATAATGGCGTGATGAAAATGCGTCCGCTGGACAATGGGCTCGTTATTGATCCCGGCAAGACCGTGAGGCTTGCGCCCGGAGGCAATCATTTGATGCTCCAGGAGCTGAAGGGCGCGTTCAAGCAGGGCGATAAGGTGCCGGTGACGCTTCAGTTCGAGAAGGCCGGCAAAGTCGCAGTCTCCCTCGACGTACAGGGCGTCGGCGCGCAGGCACCGGGCGATGCCGCGCATTCAGGTCATATGGACATGAAGAAAATGCCGGATCACTCGGGAATGAAGATGAAATGAGACGGATCCGAACTCTCGGGAGGCTGAACATGCCGAAGCGATTCCGCCTGATCCTGGTTGCTGCGTTCGCCGCCTCGCCGGCGGCGGCGCACGTGTCGCTCGAGACCAAGCAAGCCACGGTCGGTGCGTCTTACAAGGCTGTCTTCACAGTGCCCCATGGTTGTGCGGGCTCGCCCACGGTGAAGATCCGCGTGCAGATCCCGGAAGGGGTGATCGCGGTCAAGCCAATGCCGAAGGCAGGCTGGACCATCGATGTCGTCGAAGGCAAATATGCCAGCGAATATGACTATCACGGCAATAAGATCTCGTCCGGCGTCAAGGAGGTGGCGTGGGCCGGCGGCAAGCTTCCGGACAAGAACTATGACGAGTTCGTCATGCACACGGTCCTGACCGACAAGCTCAAGCCGAACACGACGTTGTATTTCCCCGTTGTCCAGGAATGCGAGACCGGTGTCAGCCGTTGGATCGAGATCCCGGCTGAGGGGGCAGGGCATTCGCACGAGGGCAAGTCGCCCGCCCCGGGTGTGAAGCTGCTGCCGAAACCCTGATGCGTCTGCTCGCCGCGCTCGCGACGCTGCTCCTGGTCACCGGCTTTGCGACCGGGGCCTCGGCGCATGCGGCACTCATCTCGGCCGAGCCGGCGAGCGGCAGCAGGCTCATGGCCGCGCCGGAGGCTGTGGTGCTGCGTTTCAACGAGGCCGTCACGCCCGGCGCGATCCGGCTGATCGATGGCGCGGGCAGGACGCGGGACGATGTGCGCATCGACGCGTCGGCGGAGGCCATTTCGGTTGCGATGCCGCCGGACCTGCCGCAGGGTACGGCGGTCGTCAGCTATCGCGTGATTTCGCAGGACGGCCATCCCGTGGCCGGATCGGTGATCTTCTCGATCGGCATGCCGACGGGGACGAAGCCTCTCGCGAACACGGATAGCGGGTTGAGCATACTCATCTGGCTGGCGCGGGTTGGTCTTTACATCGGGCTGTTTGTTGGTGTCGGCGGTGTGTTGTTCGCGCGCTGGATCGCGTGGTCGACGACCAGCATGATCGTGCCGCGCGTGGCACTCGCGGTCGGCCTTCCGAGCGCGGTGATGTCCCTCGGTGCGCTGGGTCTGGATCTCCTCGGCCTGCCACTGGCAGCTCTTGCGACGGCCGCGCCTTGGAAGGTCGCGTTCGCGACCAGCGCAGGCCCCGCCTTGCTGGTCGCCGTCGCTGCGATGCTGCTGGCCCTGATGGCGCTGCGTGCCGCCTGGTACGCGCGCGCTCTTGCGTTTATCGCGTTCATCGGCGTCGGCCTGTCGCTGGCCATGACCGGACACGCCGCAACGGCACCGCCCGAAATGTTGACGCGGCCGGCGGTCTTCCTCCACGGTCTCGGCGTTGCGTTCTGGATCGGGGCAATGGCGCCGCTCGCTGTGCTGGTGTCGAAGCCGGCGGCCACGGCTTTGCCTGTCGTAAACCGCTTCTCCCGTATCGCCGTGCCGGTCGTCGCCACGTTGGCCCTGACCGGCCTTGGGCTCGCTATCGTCCAGCTCGAAAGGCCTTCAGCGTTGGTCGAGACCCGCTATGGCCTCGTCCTTTCCATCAAGCTAGCGCTGGTCCTCATGTTGCTCGCACTCGCCGCGCTCAACCGCTTTCACCTGAGCCCGGCGCTGGCAAGCGATCACGAGGCCGCGTCCGCCCTCAAGCGCTCGATCCTGTTCGAATGTGCCATCGCACTGGTCATCTTCGCGGTCGTCGCCGGGTGGCGCTTCACGCCGCCGCCGCGGACCATGCTTCCCGAGGCGCCGCTCGCGATCCACGTCCACAGCGACAAGGCAATGTTCCAAGTCCTGGTCTTGCCGGGTAAGGCCGGTGTCGATGACTTCGTGGTCCAGCTCATGACCGGCGAGGGGACGCCGCTCGCGGCCAAGGAGGTGACGTTGACCTTGAGCTTGCCCGAGCGCGGCATCGAGCCGATGGAACGGGGTACCTCGCTCGGGCCGGACGGCTATTGGCATGTGCGCAAGGTCGAACTGCCCTTCGCTGGCCGCTGGCATATCCGGATCGATGCGCTGGTGAGCGACTTCGAGAGCATTACGCTGGAGGATGAACTCGAGGTGGCGCCGCCCTAGGCTCGCCGGCTTTGCTGGCATGCTGCTCCTCAAGCCAAATCTGAAGTCAACGGAAAATGACAGGAATTCCGCCGCGTTAGCGGCTTTTCCTCACTCGCGGTCTTGTGTTTTCGCTCCCAATCCGGTTTCACTGCAACCCGTCACTGATTCCTAGAGTGTTGCCATGCGGTTGTCGCGATTCTTTCTGCCCATTCTGAAGGAAAATCCGAAAGAGGCCGAGATCGTCTCGCATCGGCTGATGCTGCGCGCCGGAATGATCCGGCAGGAGGCCGCCGGCATCTATGCCTGGCTGCCGCTTGGCTTCCGCGTGCTCAAGAAGATCGAGCGGATCGTGCGCGAGGAGCAGGACCGCTCGGGCGCGATCGAGGTGCTGATGCCGACGCTCCAGCTCGCCGACCTCTGGCGCGAGAGCGGCCGCTACGATGCCTATGGTCCGGAGATGCTGCGCATCGCCGACCGCCACAAGCGCGAGCTGCTGTACGGACCGACCAACGAGGAAATGATCACCGAGATCTTCCGCGCCTATGTGAAGTCGTACAAGAACCTGCCGCTCAATCTCTATCATATTCAATGGAAATTCCGCGACGAGCAGCGTCCGCGGTTCGGTGTGATGCGCGGCCGCGAATTCCTGATGAAGGACGCTTACTCCTTCGACCTCAACGAGGCGGCGGCGCGGGTCGCCTACAACAAGATGTTCGTCGCCTATTTGCGGACTTTCGCACGGATGGGGCTGAAGGCGATCCCAATGCGCGCCGAGACCGGTCCGATCGGCGGCGATCTCAGCCACGAGTTCATAGTGCTGGCGGAGACCGGCGAATCCGGCGTCTTCATCAATCGCGACGTGCTGGACCTGCCGGTGCCGGGCGAGGACGTCAATTATGAGGACGATCTGACGCCGATCATCAAGCAGTGGACCTCGCTGTATGCTGCTACCGAGGACGTTCACGATTCCGCGCGGTTCGAGCGGGAGGTGCCTGCGGACAAACGAGTGAACACCCGTGGCATCGAGGTCGGCCAGATCTTCTACTTCGGTACCAAATATTCCGAGCCGATGAAGGCGCTGGTGGCGGGCCCCGACGGTGTCGACGTGCCGATCCATGGCGGCTCCTACGGTGTCGGCGTCTCACGCCTGCTTGGTGCCATCATCGAGGCCTGTCATGACGATGCCGGCATCAAATGGCCGGAAGCCGTCGCCCCGTTCCGCGCCGTGGTGGTCAACCTCAAGCAAGGCGATGCCGCGGTCGATGCGGCCTGCGAGAAGCTCTATGAGGAGCTCACCGCCAAGGGCGTGGATGTCCTCTATGACGATACCGACCAGCGCGCCGGCGCCAAATTCGCCGCCGCCGACCTGATCGGCATCCCCTGGCAGATCATGATCGGGCCGAAGGGGCTTGCTGACGGCAAGGTCGAGATCAAGCGGCGAGCCGACGGCGCACGCGAGACCATGTCGCCTGCGGACGCGGTCGCCCGCTTGGTCGGCTGAATATTGTTCATCGCGCGATATTGCGGCCGCCAATCCGGCCACAATTGACCGCGAATCATGGGATTATCGAGCGATGGACGAGACCATGACCGAAACCGTGCAGACCGCGCCTTTTGCGCCATTCGAGTGGATGCTGTCGGGGCGCTATTTGCGAGCGCGCCGCAAGGAGGGATTCATCTCGGTCATCGCCGGGTTCTCCTTTCTCGGCATCATGTTGGGCGTGGCGACGCTGATCATCGTCATGGCCGTCATGAACGGCTTCCGCAAGGAGCTGCTCGACAAGATCCTAGGGCTCAACGGCCATATCCTGGTCCAGCCGCTGGAATCGCCGCTGACCGACTGGAAGGACGTCGCCGACCGCCTCAGCCAGGTCGAGGGCATCCGGCTCGCTGCGCCCGTGGTGGATGGCCAGGCGTTGGCGTCATCGCCATGGAACGCTTCGGGCGTCCTGGTGCGCGGCATCCGCTCCGACGACCTCAACAACCTCACCTCGATCGCCAAGAACATCAAGCAGGGCTCGCTCGAGGGCTTTGACGAGGGGCAGGGCGTCGCGATCGGCCGCCGGCTCGCCGACCAGCTGTCGCTGCATGCCGGCGACAGCGTGACGCTGGTGGCGCCGAAGGGCGCGGTCACCCCGATGGGCACAACGCCGCGCATCAAGCCGTACAAGATCGTCGCCGTGTTCGAGATCGGCATGTCCGAATACGATCTCGGCTTCGTGTTCATGCCGCTGGCCGAGGCGCAGGCCTATTTCAACCGCAGTAACGACGTCACCTCGATCGAGGTGTTCACCACCAACCCCGACAAGATCGACGCCTTCCGCAAGGCGGTGACGGAGGCTGCGGGCCGCCCGGTGTTCCTGGTCGACTGGCGCCAGCGCAACTCGACCTTCTTCAACGCGCTCCAGGTCGAGCGCAACGTGATGTTCCTGATCCTGACCATGATCGTGCTGGTTGCCGCCCTCAACATCGTCTCCGGCCTGATCATGCTGGTGAAGGACAAGGGCAGCGACATCGCGATCCTGCGCACCATGGGTGCCTCGCAGGGCTCGATCATGCGGATCTTCCTGATCACGGGCGCCTCGATCGGCGTGGTCGGCACGCTGGTCGGTTTCTTCGTCGGTCTCGTGATCTGCCTCAACATCGAGTCCATCAGGCAATTCCTGTCCTGGCTCACCAGCACCGAGCTGTTCTCGCCTGAACTCTATTTCCTGTCGAAGCTGCCCGCCGAGATCGACGTCGGCGAAACCACGGCGGTCGTCGTCATGGCGCTGACGCTGTCGTTCCTGGCCACGCTGTACCCGTCGTGGCGCGCCGCGCGCCTCGATCCGGTCGAAGCGCTCCGGTACGAGTGAGGGGCTGATGGAGCAGCAGGGGGCGGAAGATGTACCAGTCATTTATCTCCACGAGATAAAGCGGCAGTACGTGCAGGGCGAGATGCCGCTGACGATCCTCGACGGCGCCAAGCTGGCGTTGTGGCGCGGGCAGTCGGTCGCGTTGGTGGCGCCGTCGGGCTCCGGCAAGTCGACGCTGCTGCACATTGCGGGGCTGCTCGAGGCACCGGATTCCGGCGAGGTCTATGTCTCGGGCGCGCCGACCTCGCAGCTGCCCGACATCGAGCGCACCCAGTTGCGCCGCACCGATATCGGCTTCGTCTACCAGTCGCACCGGCTGCTGCCCGAGTTCTCGGCGCTTGAGAATGTCATGCTGCCACAGATGATCCGCGGCCTGAAGAAATCCGAGAGCGTCAAGCGCGCCAAGGAGATCCTGGGCTATCTCGGCCTCGGCGACCGCATCACCCATCGTCCGGCGGAATTGTCGGGCGGTGAGCAGCAGCGCGTCGCGATCGCACGTGCGGTTGCCAACGCGCCGCGCGTGCTGTTTGCGGACGAGCCGACTGGCAATCTCGACCCCGGCACCGCCGAGCACGTGTTCCAGGCCCTGATGCAGCTGGTCAAGGCGACGCAGGTGTCGATGCTGATCGCGACCCACAACATGGAGCTCGCCGGGCGCATGGACCGGCGCGTCTCGCTGTCGAACGGCCAGGTGGTCGAGCTCGACTAAAATGCGAAAACAACCCCATGTACAGTAGCCAAGTGCTTGGCCGGACTTGCGAAAAAATTTGGCGACGGCGCTCCCCCGCGCCCCTAGGGCTCAAGGCCGGATCACCGTCAATTTGAACGGCCCGCCATTGGCCGCCGCATGGGCGACGGCCTCATTGGCATGGTCGAGGTCGAAGGCTGTCGACTCATACTCCTCGAGCCGCAGCAGCCCGGCACGCACCAGCGCGATCACGCGGGTTGCTGCGTCCGGCGGGTACATCCAGACGCCGTGGATGCTGATGCAGTTGCGCATGATCCAGGGGTAGGGCAGCTCGAGCCCTGCACCGCCCGCCATCCCGACGCCGCCCATCAGCACGACGCGGCCATACGGGCGCACCGTCATGACCGCCGCGCGCACCACATTGGTGCTGACCGAGGGCGGCATGATGTCGAGCACGCAGTCGATCGGACCTGATGCCGCGTGCTTCATGCTCTCGCGGTCGTCGTCCTCAACGCCAGTGAGCTTGACCGGCTTCACGCGGCTGCCGAAGCGGCGGACGAGGTCGGCCAGGATTGTTTCGTTGCGGCCGGGCGCGATCACGCAGGCCGCGCCCATTGCCAGCGCGACCGAGACGGCCGCGCTGCCGAAATTGCCGGTAGCCCCGCTCACCAGCACAGTTTCGCCTGGTCGCAGGTTCGCGGCAAGGAAGCCGCCATAGGGCACGAGCAGTGTCCCAAGGGCGCACCATTGCGCCGCTGCCTCCGGTGTGATCGCGCCGAGACGTGTGACGTTCTCGGTCGGGACCCGCATCTGCTCGGCAAACGAGCCGTGGCGAAAATGCTTTTGCAGGCGCATGCCGCCAGGGCCGGCGGCCGTGAGCCCTTGCAGGGCAATGTCGGGCGCAACGGCATCGTCGCGCGAACGCACCGTCGGATCGCAGAACACCCAGTCGCCGATCGCAAGCCTGGTTGCGTCCGGGCCGATCGCGCGCACCCGGCCGATGCCGCCGGGACCGGGGATAACCGGCAGGTCGAGCGCATAATTGCGTGTCCCGTCGAAGACCTCGTTCATGTAGGACAGCACGCGCGTGGCAACGACATCGACGATGACCTCGCCGGTGCCGAGCACCGGTTCGGGGGCATTCTCGATCACCAGTGGCGAGCCGAAGGATTTGAGTACGGCAGCTTTCACGATGTTCACCTCTCAAGGTCGGGTGAAGCGCATATGCGCTGCCTTGGAGGGGACAAGAAGGCCTGGTATTATCCTAGTATTGCAACGACCCTCCATCGCGGGAACGACATCATGGCCGACCCACGCCGCATCGAATTCGGCGATTTCCTCAGGTCGCGCCGCGAAAAGCTGTCACCGAAGGCAGTAGGTCTTCCGGCCGGCCGCCGGCGGCGCACCGCGGGGCTGCGGCGTGAGGAGGTCGCGCAGCTCGCCGGCATTGGCGTCGACTGGTACATCCGCCTCGAACAGGGCCGCACCGTCAGCCCCTCGATCACCACCGTCGATGCGCTCGCCCGCGCGCTGCGTCTCAGCAAGACCGAGCATGCGCATCTGAAGGCGCTGGCGCGCGACGGCGCGAGGGCGGCCTTCGTGCCCGAGATCGTGCCGCCGCCGATCCGGCGGATGATCGACAGCTTGACGCAGCCCGCCTATGTCACTGGGCGGCGCTGGGACGTGCTGGCCTGGAACGCGGCGGCCGAGGAGATCTTTGGCTTCGGCCAGCTGCCGGAGCAGGATCGCAATACGTTGCTCCTGGTGTTGACGAACAAGCAGACACGAAAATTCTATGGCGCGAGCTGGACCGACGTGGCCAAGAGCATGGTCGCGATGTTTCGCGCCACCCACGACGTCTGGGCCGGCGATCCCGCCTTCACCGAGCTGCTCACGCGGCTGCGTCAGGGCAGTCCGGAATTCGTCGATTGGTGGGAGGCGCACGAGATCCGCAGCACCGCCTCGGGCCTGAAGACCATGAACCATCCGACCAAGGGGCTCCTCCGGTTCGAGCACACGAGTTTTCAGGCCAACGACGATCCCGCGCTGAAGCTCGTGATCTATACGCCGGTGTAGGGCACCAAGACATCGAGGCCAGCGCGTCTGCTTTCGAAAGGCAAGCGGAGACGCTGCGGTGGTTCGGATTGCAAGGCTTGATCAGGAAGTGGACCCTTCGAGGGTACTGAGAAGCGGATCAAGGGCTTGACCGCAACCACTGCGAAAAAGCCCGGATGGTCCGTGCTCGCGGATGGCTTGGCTTACTGACCACATGGAAGCCGTAGCCAGGCAAGCTCAACTTGAACGCCTTCACGAGCGTGCCAGCTGCGAGCTCGTGTGCCACGAGCACATCACTGAAAATCCCGACACCCTGTCCGGCGATCACCGCCTCGATGGCGTGCAGTTCCTCCCGGAAGCTCAAATGCTGCATGTCCTTGAATTGGGGCACCTCGCGCCACCTGCGCTGAGCCGCAGCAAGCCATCTCTGCCATGTCGGTGGCTCACGATCGGCGGGCGACCAATAGGAGTGGATCAGAACGTGATTTGCAAGATCGATTGGTCTCTTCAGGTGCTCCGCTGCAAGCAAATGCGGACTGCAAACCGGCCAGAACGTATCGATGAAGAGATCATCGACCATTCCGTCTGTCGGCCGTGCTCGGCTGGTCGCATAGCGAATGGCGATCGCCGTCTCCGGCCTGGACATGCACACCCGCCCGCGACCTGCTCAAGAGCGGCGTAAAGATCGAAAAGCTCGCGCTGGTGCAGGCGTGGGCCGAGGCCGGCAATCTCTTCGACGAACGCGAGCGCGCGGCTCTCGCATGGGCCGAGACGGTGACCTGCGTCGCTCAGACCAACGTTCCGGATGAGGCGTATCAAGCCGCCCGCGCCGTCTTCAGCGAGCGCGAGCTGGTCGATCTCACGATCGCAATCAGCCTGATGAATGCGTACAATCGAATGTCGATCAGCTTCCGGAATTCGCCGCAGGCGGCCATGGAGAAAGCCGCCTGAGAGGCCGAACGGCGTCAGCCGAAATGCAAAGCAGGAGCATGAAAATGACGAGCGTGATCTCCGGCGTCAGAATTCCCGACAGCAAGCTGGCGCGCGAAGCCGCTGAACTGGTGCGCCAGTACGAAGACGAGATGTTGTTCAACCATTCGGTTCGCGTCTACGTATTCGGCGCGATCAAAGGACTGCGACAAAAGCTCAAATTCGATTCCGAGCTGCTCTATGTCGCGGCGCTGTTCCACGACCTCGGCCTGGTCGATCATTACCACACCGAGACCAAGCGGTTTGAGGTCGATGGCGCAGACGCGGCACGCGACTTTCTTCGAGCGCGCGGCATTGCCGAGCCGCAGGCCGATCTGGTGTGGGAAGCGATCGCGCTGCACACCACTCCCGGCATTCCGCAATATATGAGGCCGGAAATTGCTCTCACCAACGCTGGCGTTCTGGTGGACGTCGTCGGCGTTGGATTTGACGACTACACACCGGATCAACGCGAAGAGGTGATCACTGCGTTTCCGCGCGGTGACTTCAAGAACGAGTTCCTGAAGGTGCAGACCTGCTCAGCCCTGAAGAAGCCGCAGACGACGTTCGGAACGGTCAATTTCGACTACATCGAAGATCACGATCCGACGTTCCGCAAGCCAAATGCGTGTACGCGCATCCGCAACACGCCCTGGCAAAGCTGAGAGACGCCAGGCCATACGATCGCTGGGATTATCCGGCGCCAGCGGCGGCGCGGCTCGATCGGCGAGGGGACGTCGGTTTGCCTGGCGGGAAATAGGGATTCACGACGCAGCTCGCCGAACGTCCGACGGCGAGATATCTGCACTGCTCGAGCGAACTGTAGCGGCAGTCGAAATAGCCGACGGGGCCGTAGATCTGCATGCAGACCGGATAGCGCGGATCATAGGTCTGCGCGTGCGCAAGAGTGCTCGTAAGGAGCAAGCCGATTGCGACGAGCGTGGTCCACGCGCCGCGTATGTCAGCGCGGCAAGGCATAGCCCGGCGTCTGCGCGCGCGGACGATTTTGATACGCGTAGGGATCATCGCTCTGGCCTGCGAAGAACGGATTGGCGATGCAGGTCAGCGCGCGGCCGGATGCGCTCGCCTGACACTGCGCGTAGGTATCGAACCTGCAATTGCTCAGCCCCGGCCATTCATCGCCGGTGAGGCAGAATGGATGGTGCGTGCCGAAGGCGCGCGCGGGCGAGCTCGCGCTGATCCCGAGCGCAAATGTGGCGAGCCCGAGCGAAAATGTGGCGACAATGGGGAGAGAAGCTTGGACTCGCATCTGAATTCTCCAATCACGCGAATGTGCCCGCGACGTTGTTACGCGCGCGTGCAGGTTATGTCGTGTAGTCGACATTGGAACTCCTGAAAACACTGGTTTCAAAGGGTTTCCAGTGCGCTCTGCTAAATGTTCATTAATGAAGCGCGGCCCTTTGGCTCTAACTGTTGCGTCGCGATTACAGCAATTCTGTCGATCGCTGATATGACGACGGCACGGCCCGGGGGCCTACTGAAGAAACTGGAACGGGAATCAAATGAAGAAGAATTTGTTGCTTGCCGCTGTCAGCCTGATTGCGCTCAGCGCGGCTGCGCCGGCGGTGGCTGCTGACCTGGCGGCGCGGCCTTACACCAAGGCTCCGCCGGCGGCGATCGCCGCAGTTTACGACTGGAGCGGCTTCTACATCGGCATCAACGGCGGTGGCGGTTCGGCTCGCACCACCTGGGACTTCGTTGGTGTCGGCCGCGAAGGCTCGCACGATGCGACCGGCGGCACGGTCGGTGGCCAGATCGGCTATCGCTGGCAGTCCGGCCAGTTCGTGTTCGGCGTGGAAGGCCAGGGCAACTGGGCTGACTTCACGGGCGACAACGTCAGCGCGCTGTTCGCCACCCGCAACCGCACCAAGATCGATTCGTTCGGTCTGATCACCGGCCAGGTCGGCTACGCCTGGAACAACGTGCTGCTCTACGTCAAGGGCGGTGCGGCTGTGGTCGGGGACAAGTACGAGATCTATGGCCTCGGCGGTCCCTTGCTCGCCTCGTCCAGCGACACCCGCTGGGGTGGTACGGTCGGTGCCGGCCTCGAGTTCGGCTTCGCCCCGAACTGGTCGGTTGGCGTCGAGTACAACCACATCTTCCTGGCCGACAAGGACGTGACGTTCGCTGGCTTCGCTGGCACCGAGCGCATCCGTCAGGACGTCGACATGGGCCTCGTCCGCCTGAACTACAAGTTCGGCGGCCCGATGGTTGCCCGCTACTAAGACAAACCGCTTCCTTCAGGAAGCGATCGTCGAAAAGCCCCGGCCTCGCGCCGGGGCTTTTTTGTTTTCGAATTCAACGAGTTAACCATTCCCTTTCGGAATGGTTGAGCTGGCTTGACTCCCGAGAACGAAATGAGAACAATGTTCTTCATACGTTCTAGCAAAAGGAGCGAGACATGTTCAGGGTTTTCGTGGAAGAAGCCGCCGCACTGGCCTCGATCACACTGTTCGTCGGGATGATCGCGATCTGGGCCCAGGTAATTCCCCAGCTCTAGAGGACGCGGTTGGGGAAAAGCGGGACGACGCGGCGGATTGGCCGCTCCGCCGTGGACTCTCGCGGCGCCACACCGCATCATTAGGAGGCGAGTCGGCCGGGCGAGTGCATGATGCCTTGAGGAGCCGGCGACCGCTCCATTCCCCCTGCAAGAGGCCGTCACGCGACCATGCCGAGCGCCGGATTTGTCCACCTTCACGTTCACTCGGCCTATTCGCTGCTCAAGGGCTCGATCAAGATCGCCAAGCTCGCCGAGCTCGCCAAGAGAGACCACCAGCCGGCCCTGGCGCTGACCGATACCGACAACATGTTCGGTGCGCTGGAGTTCTCCGACAAGATGGCGGGTTCCGGCATTCAGCCGATCGTCGGCTGTGAGCTGGCGGTCGATTTCGGCGACCAGGATCCGAATGCGCGCAATGCGCTGGGGCCGTCGCGCGTGGTGCTGCTGGCGGCGCAGGAGCGCGGTTATCGCAGCCTGATGCGGCTGAACTCGCGGGCATTCCTGGAGACGCCCGACACCCACGCCCCCCACATCAAGTTCGACTGGCTCCAAGGTGAGACCGAGGGGCTGATCGCGCTCACGGGCGGTCCGGATGGACCTGTCTCGCTGGCGCTCGCCACCGGGCAGGCCGAAATCGCGGCGTCGCGCTGCGAGCGTCTCGCCAGCCTGTTCGGCAACCGCCTCTATGTCGAATTGCAGCGCCACAACACCGATAAGGAGCGGCGCATCGAGAGCGGGCTGATCGACATCGCCTATGCCAAGGGCCTGCCCCTGGTCGCGACCAACGAGCCGTATTTCGCCGCGACCGACGATTACGAAGCGCATGACGCGCTGCTGTGCATCGCCGGTGGGCGCCTGATCGCCGAGACCGACCGCGAGCAGCTCACGCCCGATCACCGCTTCAAGACCCGCGCGGAAATGGCGGTGCTGTTCGCCGACATTCCGGAGGCGCTGGCCTCGACGGTGGAGATCGCCGAGCGCTGCTCGTTCCGCCCGATGACACGCAAGCCGATCCTGCCGTTCTTCACCGTCGGCGCCGCATCGAGCTCGGATGCCGCCGCGGTCGAGGCCGCCGAATTGAAGCGCCAGGCGGAGGAGGGGCTCGCCAACCGCCTGCGCGTCCACGGACTGTCGCAGGGCACGACGGAGGAGACATACGCCAAGCGGCTTGCCTTCGAGTTGGACGTCATCACCCGCATGAAATACGCGGGTTACTTCCTGATCGTGTCGGACTTCATCAAATGGGCGAAGTCGCAAGGCATTCCGGTCGGGCCGGGCCGCGGCTCCGGCGCCGGCTCGCTGGTCGCCTGGGTGTTGACCATCACCGATCTCGATCCGATCAGGTTCGGCCTGCTGTTCGAGCGCTTCCTCAATCCCGAGCGCGTCTCGATGCCGGACTTCGACATCGACTTCTGCCAGGACCGTCGTGGCGAGGTGATCCAATACGTGCAGCAGCGCTACGGCCGCGACCAGGTCGCGCAGATCATCACCTTCGGTACGCTGCAGGCGCGGGGCGTGCTACGCGATGTCGGCCGCGTGCTGCAGATGCCCTACGGGCAGGTCGACAAGCTGACCAAGCTCGTACCGCAGAATCCGGCCGCCCCGGTGACGCTTGCGGCTGCGATCGAAAGCGAGCCGAAGCTCCAGGCGTTCCGCGACGAAGACCCGGTGGTGGCGCGCGCCTTCGATATCGCCCAGCGCCTCGAAGGCCTGACCCGTCACGCCTCGACCCATGCGGCCGGCATCGTGATCGGCGATCGCCCCTTGAGCGAGCTCGTGCCGCTGTACCGCGATCCAAAATCCGACATGCCGGTGACCCAATTCAACATGAAGTGGGTCGAGCCGGCGGGCCTCGTCAAATTCGACTTCCTCGGCCTGAAAACGCTGACGGTGCTCGACGTCGCGGTGAAGCTCTTGAAACCGCGCGGCATCCACGTCGATCTGGCCACGCTGCCGATCGACGACGCCGAGAGCTACCAGATGCTGGCGCGCGGCGACGTGGTCGGTGTGTTCCAGGTTGAAAGCCAGGGCATGCGGCGCGCGCTGATCGACATGCGCCCCGACCGTTTCGAGGACATTATCGCGCTGGTGGCACTCTATCGCCCGGGCCCGATGGCGAACATCCCGACCTATTGCGCGCGCAAGCACGGCGACGAGGAGCCGGAATATCTGCATCCCGTGCTGGAGCCGATCCTCAAAGAGACCTTCGGCGTCATCATCTACCAAGAACAGGTGATGCAGATCGCGCAGGTGATGTCGGGCTATTCGCTCGGAGACGCCGACCTCTTGCGCCGCGCCATGGGCAAGAAGATCCGCGCCGAGATGGAGAAGCAGCGCGAGATCTTCGTCGCGGGCGCGGTGAAGAACGGCGTGCCCAAGGGGCAGGCCGAGACCATCTTCGAGCTGCTCGCCAAGTTCGCCGATTACGGCTTCAACAAGAGCCACGCCGCGGCCTATGCGCTGGTGTCCTATCACACCGCCTACATGAAGGCGCATTATCCGGTGGAGTTCATCGCGGCGTCGATGACGCTCGATCTCAACAACACCGACAAGCTCTCCGAATTCCGCTCCGAGGCACAGCGCCTCGGCATCAAGGTCGAGCCGCCGAACATCAATCGCTCGGGCGCGACCTTCGAGGTCGGCGAGAAGACGATCTATTACGCGCTCGCCGCGCTCAAGGGCGTCGGCATCCAGGCGATCGATCAGATCATTGCGGAGCGGACCAAGAACGGCCTGTTCACCTCGCTCGCCGATTTTGCCGCGCGGGTGTCGCCGCGCGCGATCAACAAGCGCATCATCGAGAGTCTCGCCGCCGCCGGCGCCTTCGACACGCTGGAGCCGAACCGGGCGCGCGTCTTCGCCGGCGCGGACGCAATTCTGGCCGCTTGCCAGCGCGCGCATGAAGCCGCGACGATCGGCCAGAACGACATGTTCGGCGGCTCGGCTGATGCGCCCAGCATCATGCTGCCGCAGGTCGAGCCCTGGCTGCCGGCCGAGCGGCTGCGGCGTGAATACGACGCGATCGGCTTCTTCCTGTCCGGACATCCGCTCGACGATTACGCCACCGTGCTGAAGCGCCTGCGGGTGCAGAGCTGGGCGGAGTTCTCGCGCGCGGTAAAGACCGGCGCGACTGCCGGCAAAGTCGCGGCCACCGTGGTCTCACGCATGGAGCGGCGCACCAAGACCGGCAACAAGATGGGCATCATGGGCCTGTCCGATCCGACAGGCCATTTCGAGGCCGTGCTGTTCTCCGAAGGCCTTGCGCAGTATCGCGACGTGCTGGAGCCGGGCGCCGCCGTGCTGCTCCAGCTCGGCGCCGAGCTCCAGGGCGAGGACGTCCGCGCCCGCGTGCTGCATGCCGAGCCGCTGGATGATGCCGCCGCCAAGACGCAGAAGGGCCTGCGCATCTTCGTGCGCGATACCAAGCCGCTGGAGTCGATCGCCAAGCGTCTCGCCGGGCCAGAGATGGCGCCCGCGAACGGTGCCGCGCCAAAGATCGGCAGTCCCGGCACCGCACCGCGCTCCAACGGCGACGGCGAAGTCTCGCTGGTGATGATGCTCGACCTGGAGACCGAGGTGGAGATGAAGCTGCCCGGCCGCTTCAAGGTCTCGCCGCAGATCGCCGGTGCGATCAAGGCGGTCGCTGGCGTGGTCGACGTGCAGCAGCTCTGACGTTGCCGGCACCGCCGCAAACCAAATCTTGACTATCATTCTTGCACGGTTTCGAAATCTGCCTGGCGCAGCTATCAGTTGTTTGCCGGATAATCGTGTTCGGCGGGTCTTCAGGGAGGACAACAGCCATGTGCGAAAAATGCTCTGAAAATCTGCATCAAACGGTTGCTCCCTCCCGGCGCTCGATGGTGCTTTTTGCCGCCTCGGCGCTCGGGATGGCGGCGTTTGGCGGGACGGCGGTGGCCAAGGAGGCAAAGGCGCCGCCCAAGCCGCAGAACGTGCTGTCGCCCGATGCCGCACTCAAGCGGTTGATGGAAGGCAATGCGCGCTACGTATCGGGCGTTTCCCGTCGCCACGACTTCACGCATGAGCGCGAGGCATTGGTCGGCGGTCAAAATCCGTATGCGGCCGTTCTGAGTTGCGCCGATTCGCGCATCGCACCCGAATATGCCTTCGACAGCGGACGCGGAGACCTCTTCGTGTGCCGCGTCGCCGGAAATTTCGCGGGCGATGAAACCGTTGCCAGCATGGAGTACGCGGTCGCGGTGCTCGGCACGCCCTTGATCCTGGTGCTCGGCCACGACAGCTGCGGCGCGGTCGAGGCGACGATCAAGTCGCTGAAGGACGACAAGCCGCTGCCGGGGCACATCCCTTCGCTCGTGTCCGCGATCGCGCCGGCGGTGAAGGCGGTTGCCCAGCAAAGTGGGAATGCGCTCGACAACGCCATTCGTCAGAATGTCATCGACAACGTCGCCAAGCTGAAATCGGCCGCCCCAATTCTCAACGCAGCGGTCGAGCAGGGCAAGCTCAAGGTGGTCGGCGGCATCTATCGGCTCAATACGGGGACCGTCGAGTTGATTGCCCAGGGCTGAATCCACCTCGCGAAGCATCCGGGGCGGTCGCGCCTCTTTTCGGCAGAGGCCGGCCGCAAGGTCGACCCGTAGCAATTGCAGTGGAGCGGCACAGGACAACCATGCTGACGGTGTTGCAATCAAAAGCTGTTTTGCGCTAGCCTCACGCCTGGGTAGGCGGGGGCTTCGCTGGTTTTGCGTGGGGTTTTGCTGCTCATTGCGGCGGCTATGCTATGTGGCTGCCAAACAGAGCGGAGCGGGCTGGATTACGCGACCGCGATGCAGAAGATTGGACCGCCGAAGGCGGGGCAGGCGCGCATCGTGGTGTTCCGCGAGAAGGGTTTCGGTGGCGTAGCCGACGCGGGCTGGGAGTTTGCGTTGGATGGCGCGGTGCTCAAGGGACTGAAGACCGGCACCTACCTCTACGCCGATCGGCCGGCCGGCGAGCATCAGTTTTTCGCGGCAGAGCCCGGTTTTCCTGGCGAGACGCGTCAGGACATCTCGGTCCAATCCGGCCGAACGTATTTCTATCTGGCCCGAAACAGCGACCGCAAGAACGCCGTGATCGCGAATGCCAGCACCGGATTGCTGGGATATGGCCTCACCCTGGCCATGACTTCGGCCTACAAGAATCCGGGCCCGGTGGATTTCTCGCCGGTTGATGAGGCGGCTGCGAGGACGACCGTCGCGGAGCTCCGGCTGGCGGAGTAGTGCGCTTTCATATTTTCGAGTGAGGTGGCTTGCCGAACAGACGTTGGCTAGGGCCATCGGCTGCCGCAATCCGTTCAAATTCCGTTCAGGCTGCCATGGGCCTAGTGTACGGTAGGGACTTCAACAACAGCGGCGGACAAGCCATGCGTGGGACAAACCGAGTTTTTATCTTCGCCTTGCTGCCAATGCTGTTGCTTGCGGCCGCTAACATCGCGGGCCCCGCAAACGCGCAGCAGCCGGAGAAGCGCATCGCGCTCGTGGTCGGCAATGGCGCTTATGCCAAGTCGCCGCTGGCCACGACTGCGAACGATGCCGGCCTGATCGCGCAGACGCTGCAGGCCGCGGGCTTCGACGTCGTCGGCGCGCGCGATCTCGACGGCGACACGTTGCGCAAGAGCCTTCGCGACTTCATTCAGAAGGCGCAGGCCTCAGGCCCTGGCACCGTCGCGATGATCTATTTCGCAGGCTATGGCGTACAGCTTGCCGGCGAGAACTATTTCATGCCGGTCGATTCCAACGTCACCCGCGACACCGATATTCCGACCGAGGCCCTGCGCGTCAGCGACTATATCCGCCAGCTCGCCGCCATTCCGCTCAAGGCGAGCATCGTCGTGCTCGATGCGGCCCGCGCGCAGCCCTTCATCGAGGGCGGCCAGCCGATCGCGAGCGGCCTTGCGCTGGTCGAGCCCGAGGCGAACATGCTGATCGCCTTCAATGCGGCGCCCGGCACGGTAGCGCCGGAGGAGGCGGGGCCCTACGGCATCTATGCGCAGTCGCTCGCCGAAATGATCCGCACCGGCGGCCTGCCGCTGCCCGAGGTATTCGACCGCGTCCGCCTGCGCGTCAACGAGGCCTCCAAGGGTGCGCAGGTGCCCTGGAACGAGCAGAAGATCACCACGCAGTTTTCGTTCTTCGAGCGGGCGCCCGACGCGCCGCCGCCGGAGGCCGCGCCCGACCAAGTCGCCGCGATCCGGAGCAAGCCGATCCGCGATCTCGGCGTGCAGGATGCCTACGCCGCCGCGCTCGAGCGCGACACGCTGGCGGCCTATGAGGAATTCCTCGTCACCTTTCCGAATGATCCGCTGTCCAAGCGGGTCATGGCGATCGTCGCGGCGCGTCGCGAGGCGATCACCTGGCGGCGGACCTATCGGACCGACACGCCGGAGGCCTATTGGTCTTATCTGCGCCGTTATCCGCGCGGGCCGCATGCGGCCGATGCGCGCCGACGCCTTGCGATCCTCACCGCACCGCCCGAGCCGCCGCCGAGCTTTGCGATGATCGACTACGACGTGCCGCCACCGCCGCCGGAGGAGGTGGTCTATATCGACCGCTCCGTGCTGTATTTCAGCGACCCGGATTTCGGCTTCGCGCCGCCACCACCGCCGCCGGTCTACTATTTGCCGCCGCCGCCGCCGGATTTCGTCGTGCTGCCGCCGCCGCTGCCCGTGGTCGGCCTGTTCGTGCTGCCGCAGCCGGTGTTCGTCCCGATCCCGGTGTTCGTCCGGCCGCCGGCCTATGTCGCGCCGCCGCCGAACAACATCATCTATGCGAACATTCATAATACGACGGTCATCAACACCGTGATCAACCGGCCGCCGGCGCCGCCGACCGGGGCAGCGCCCGCGCTGGGCAATCTGGCACCAGCCGTCGCCGGACGCGCCAACCCGGCAGGTCCGGCGGTGCCGCAGGCCGTCATCCAGCGCGCCGCCCTGATCCAGCAGGGCAAGGCGCCGATGCCGCCGAGTGCGACCATCCAGCCGACCGCGCGACCGGGTATCTCTGCACCGGCTCCTGCTCCCGCCAATCTCACTCCTGGTGCGAGACCAGGTGCACCCAGTCCGACCGCGACAGCCCCCGCCGGAGGTGCTCCTGCTGCCACGCCGCAAGCGCCGGCTCCGGCCAGGCTACCGCAGGCCAATACGCTGCCTGCGCCCGGCACCCCTGGCGGACCGCCACCCCCGGCCGGGGTAGGAGGGGCGCCTGGCGCTGCCACGCCCCATGGCAGACCCGCTTCGACCGCGACGGCGCCTGCCGGCAACCCTCCGCCCACGCCGCCGCACGCCGCGACGGCGCCGGCAAACCCGACGGCTCCCGCGGGTCCGATGAGCCCGTCAGCGCGATTGCCTAGGCCGGGGACAACGACGCCGCCTGGAGCCGAGGTGCGCGGCAGGCCAGCCGGACCGCAGCCCGGCGCAGTGCCGCCGCCCGGTGCAGCCGCCGGTGGTAAGCCGGCGGTCGGTGCAGCTGCCGGTGGTAAGCCGGCGGTCCCGAGCACCGCCAGGCCGGCTGCGCCTCCACCGGCGCCAGTGGCGGCGCGAGAGCCATCCAGGGTTCAGGATCATCGACCGGCGCCGCCGCCGCAGGCGGCCAAGCCCGTTGCGCCGCCGCACCCCCAAACTGTGGCGAGACCGACGCCACCGCCGCCGCCCCGTGTCGCGCCACCTCCGCCGCCGCGGGCCGCGCCTCCGCCGGTGGCCGTGGCTCGACCGGCGCCACCGCCGCCCGTGGCCCGGCCCGCGCCGCCTCCGCCTGCGATGGCGCGACCGGCGCCACCTCCTCCGATCGCACGGCCTGCGCCGCCGCCACCCCCAGTCGCACGGCCGGCACCACCTCCGATGGCCGCCGCGCCGCCGCGCCCGGCGCCTCCACCGCGGCCGGCCGGCCCGCCACCGAAGACCTGCCCGCCTGGCCAGCCGAAGTGCTAGGGACCTGAAAAGGGGGCGCCAGGAAGCGACTGAAGCTTCCGGGTGCCCTGGAGGAGCCGCCTTATTTCCTTGCTTCTGGCCGAAATGGCGCTATATAGCGCGCCATCTCACACGGAAACATGGCTCACAAGGCCGTCCGGTGGCAACCGGGGCGAGAACGCTCCGTTTTGCTCACACGTTTCCGGAGGAACCAACCGGAGAATTAGAACGATGGCGCTACCCGATTTCACCATGCGTCAGCTGCTCGAAGCTGGCGTGCACTTTGGTCACCAGTCTCACCGCTGGAACCCGAAAATGGCTCCGTTCATTTTCGGCACCCGCAACAACATCCACATCGTCGACCTCGCCCAGACCGTGCCGATGCTGCATCAGGCTCTCCAGGCCGTCAGCGACACGGTTGCCAAGGGCGGCCGCATCCTGTTCGTCGGCACCAAGCGCCAGGCGCAGGACGGCGTTGCAGACGCGGCCAAGCGCTGCGCGCAATATTTCGTCAATTCGCGCTGGCTCGGCGGCACGCTGACCAACTGGAAGACGATCTCGGCCTCGATCAAGCGCCTGCGTCACCTCGACGACGTGCTGTCGGGCGGCGAAGCCAATTCCTACACGAAGAAGGAGCGCCTGACGCTGCAGCGCGAGCGCGACAAGCTCGATCGCTCGCTCGGCGGCATCAAGGACATGGGCGGCCTGCCCGACCTGATCTTCGTGATCGACACCAATAAGGAAGACATCGCGATCCAGGAAGCGCAGCGGCTCAACATCCCGGTCGCGGCGATCGTCGACACCAATTCGGATCCCAAGGGCATCACCTATGTGGTGCCGGGCAATGACGACGCCGGCCGCGCGATCTCGCTGTATTGCGACCTGATTGCGCGTGCGGCGATCGACGGCATCTCGCGCGCTCAGGGCGATTCCGGCATCGATATCGGCGCCTCGGCCCAGCCGGTCGTCGCCGAAGAACTGCCGGCCGCTTCCCCCAGCGGCTTCCAGGGCCTTGCGGGGCCCCGCGGCACCGCCGACGACCTCAAGAAACTCCCGGGCGTGTCGGGTGCGATCGAGAAGAAGTTCAACGATCTCGGCATCTTCCACTATTGGCAGCTCGCCGAGCTCGACCACGACACCGCGCACAGGATCGGTGAAGAAGTCGGTCTGCCGAGCCGCGCGGATGCCTGGGTGGCCAAGGCCAAGGCGCTGACCGCGGAAGCGGAATAGTCAAACAGAGCGACGGGTTGGCCGGATAGGGTCCGGCCACCATTTCAGTTGACGCGAATTCCTGAGATGGACCGCGGCGGGGCGCCTCGATGCCGCGCCGCGGCGAACCGGCAGGCACAAAGGATTTTCAACGATGGCAACGATCACAGCTGCGATGGTCAAGGACCTGCGCGAGTCGACCGGCGCGGGCATGATGGACTGCAAGGCCGCGCTGACCGAAAACGACGGCAATATGGAAGCGGCGCAGGACTGGCTGCGCAAGAAGGGCCTGTCGAAGGCCGCCAAGAAGTCGGGCCGCGTCGCGGCCGAGGGGCTGATCGGCGCGCTCACCAAGGACACTAAGGGCGTCGTGGTCGAGGTCAATTCCGAGACCGATTTCGTGGCGCGCAACGGCCAGTTCCAGGGTCTGGTCAAGATGATCGCGCAGGTCGCGTTCGACGTCGGTGCCGATGTCGAGAAGATCAAGGCCGCCAAGGTCGGCGACGTCACGATTGAGACCGCGATCAATGACGCGATCGCCACCATCGGCGAGAACATGACGCTGCGCCGCGCCGCCCAGCTCGAAGTCAGCCAGGGCGTGGTGTCGAGCTACGTCCATGGGGCCGTCGTCGATGGCGCCGGCAAGATGGGCGTGATCGTGGCGCTGGAATCGCCTGGCAAGACCGACGAGCTCGCCGCCCTCGGCCGCCAGATCGCGATGCATGTCGCCGCCGCCAACCCGCTGGCGCTCGATCCCACCGGCCTCGATCCGGCGGTCGTCAAGCGCGAAAAGGACGTGCTCGCCGACAAATACCGCCAGCAGGGCAAGCCCGAGAACGTGATCGAGAAGATCGTCGAGTCCGGCCTCAAGACCTACTACAAGGAAGTCTGCCTGCTCGAGCAGGCCTTCATCCACGATACCGGCAAGTCGGTGGCGCAGGCAGTGAAGGAGGCCGAAGGCAAGGTCGGCGCCCCTGTGAAGATCGCGGGCTTTATGCGCTATGCTCTCGGTGAGGGAATCGAGAAGCAGGAAAGCGACTTCGCAGCCGAGGTCGCGGCGGCCAGCGGCAAGAAGTAAGCGCCGGAACGTTCCTTCCGGCGTGCCGCCGGAAGCGGCGCCCGGACGAGGAAAGTGCTCATGACTGATCCGGTCTATCGTCGCGTCGTGATCAAGCTGTCCGGCGAATATCTCGCGGGACAGCAGGGTTTTGGTATCGACCAAGTGACCGTCGACCGGGTCGCGGACGATCTGATCGCCGCCCGCAAGCTTGGCGCCGAAGTGGCGGTCGTGATCGGTGGTGGCAACATCGTGCGTGGGGTCGAGGTGTCGTCCCGCGGCGTGTCGCGCCCGACCGGCGACACCATGGGCATGCTTGCGACCATGATGAACTGCCTCGCGCTGGAAGCGGCGATCGAGCGCAAGGGCACGCCGGCGCGCACGCTGTCGGCCTTCGTCATGCCAGAGATTTCCGAGCTGTTCACCCGCACCGCGGCGCACAAATACCTCGCCGAGGGCCGGATCGTGCTGCTTGGCGGCGGAACCGGCAATCCGTTCTTCACCACCGACACGACCGCGGTGCTGCGCGCCGCCGAGATCGGCGCCCAGGCAGTGCTGAAGGCGACCAATGTCGATGGCGTCTACTCAGCCGATCCGAAGAAGGATCCGACCGCCACGCGGTTCGACCGTCTGACGCACTCCCAGGCCATCGAGGGTGGCTACAAGGTGATGGATGCGACCGCCTTCGCGCTTGCCCGCGAGACGTCGCTGCCTATCATCGTATTCTCGATCGCGGAGCCGGGCTCCATCGGTGCGATTCTGCGTGGCACCGGCCACGGAACCATTGTCGCCGGCTGACCGCTCGTCGTCGCGCCCGAGAGAAGGGCGCGGACCGGTCGCCGGGATTTGAAGGAGAAACGTGATGGCCACGGGTAGTTTCGACCTCAACGAAGTGAAGCGCCGCATGCAGGGCGCCGTGCAGTCTCTCAAGCACGAGCTTGGCGGCCTGCGGACGGGGCGCGCCTCGGCCTCGATGCTCGATCCGGTGCAGGTCGATGCCTATGGCACCCACATGCCGCTGAACCAGCTCGCCACCGTCAGCGTGCCGGAGCCGCGCCTGATCTCGGTGCAGGTCTGGGACAAGTCGATGGTCAAGGCCGTGGAGAAGGCGATCGTCGATTCCAATCTCGGCCTGTCGCCCGCGACCGAGGGCCAGGTGCTGCGCCTGCGCATTCCCGAGCTCAACGAGGAGCGGCGCAAGGAGCTGGTGAAGGTCGCGCACAAATACGCGGAAGCCGCCAAGGTCGCCGCGCGCCATGTCCGTCGCGACGGTCTCGACGTGCTCAAGAAGCTCGAAAAGAATCACGAGATGTCCGAGGACGATCAGAAGCGTCACGCCGACGAGGTGCAGAAGGCGACCGACGGCACGATTGCCGAGATCGACCAGCTGCTGGCCGCCAAGGAAAAAGAAATCCTCACCGTTTAAGGCATCGCCTTCATGTCCAACGCCGCCGCGCCCGCAACGGAAGGATCTGACCGGTCCGACGCGCCCGCGCATGTCGCCATCATCATGGATGGCAACGGGCGTTGGGCGGCCGCGCGCGGCTTGCCGCGTGCGGAAGGGCATCGCCGCGGCGTGGACGCGCTGCGCCGCGTGGTGCGCGCCTCGCACGAGCTCGGCATTCGCTATCTCACCATCTTCTCGTTCTCTTCGGAGAACTGGTCGCGCCCGGCGAGCGAAATCGGCGATCTCTTTGGCCTGCTGCGGCGCTTCATCCGCAACGATCTGGCGAGCCTGCATCGCGACGGCGTCAAGGTCCGCATCATCGGCGAGCGCGAAGGGCTCGAGAGCGACATCTGCGCGCTCCTCAACGAGGCGGAGGAGCTGACGCGCGACAACACGCGCCTCACGCTCGTCGTCGCCTTCAACTACGGCTCGCGGCAGGAGATCGCGAAGGCCGCGCAGAAGCTCGCGCGCGAGGTCGCAGAGGGCAGGCGGAATCCAGATACGATCGACGCCGAGACGCTTGGCGCGAATCTCGACGCGCCCGACATTCCCGATCCCGATCTCATCATCCGCACCAGCGGCGAGCAGCGCCTGTCCAACTTCCTAATGTGGCAGGCCGCCTATAGCGAGCTCGTCTTCGTGCCGATCCATTGGCCCGATTTCGACAAGGCGGCGCTGGAAGGCGCGATCGCCGAATTTGCCAGGCGCGAGCGCCGTTTCGGCGGCCTGGTCGCGAAAACCGCCTCGTGAGCGAACCCGACGCCGCACCGGCGGGCTCCGCGCCTGCCACGAGCAATCTCGTGCTGCGGGTCCTCGCCGCGCTCGTGCTGGCGCCGCTCGCCATTGCGCTCGCCTACGCCGGCGGCTGGCTGTGGGCACTTCTCGTCACCCTGGTATCGATCGGGCTGTTCGCTGAATGGCTGATGGTGGTGGGCGCGGGTTCGGTCGCGCTGACGGGGACGGGGACCATCGTCATTGCCATCATGGGATTCTGCGTTGCCTTCGGCGCGCTCAGGACCGCTGTCATCGCCGGCTTCATCGGCGGCGTGATCGTGATGCTGATCGCGCGGGGCAAGTTCGTCTGGGCGGCTACCGGATTTGCCTATGCATCGGCGGCGCTGCTGGCCTCGATCCTGGTGCGGCAGGATCTCGTCAACGGCTTCGCCGCCCTGATATTCGTGCTGCTCGTGGTGTGGGCGACAGACATCGGCGGCTATTTCGCCGGCCGCAGCATTGGGGGACCGAAGCTATGGCCGCGCGTCAGTCCGAAGAAGACCTGGGCGGGCGCTCTCGGCGGCTTTGTCGCAAGCCTCTTGGTTGCGGCAGGCTTCGCGGCCTGCGGGCTCGGAAAGCTGGCCCCATTGCTGCTCGTCAGCGCTGTTCTGTCGATGGTGTCGGCTCTGGGCGATCTGTTCGAATCCGCGGTGAAGCGGCGCTTCGGTGTCAAGGATTCCAGTCACTTAATTCCCGGCCATGGCGGACTTCTGGATCGCCTGGACGGCTTTGTCGCCGCCATCCTGGCGGCATGGATTATCGGCTTTCTCCGCCACGGTGTGCATAGCGCCGGAAGCGGTCTTATGGTTTGGTGAGGATATGAGCGCAGTCCCATTGCGAAACAACAGGCTTGCTGCGTCCGACGTTCGCAGCATCACGGTTCTCGGCGCCACCGGCTCGATCGGCGACAGCACGATGGATTTGCTGCGCGCCTCGCCCGAGCGCTACCGTGTCGAGGCGCTGACGGCGAACGGCAATGTCGCAGCGCTGGCCAAACTCGCGAAGGAATTTTCCGCGCGCTACGTCGCGATCGCCGATACCTCCAAGCTCGGGGAGCTCAAGGCTGCGCTGGCGGGCACCAGCACCGAATGCGGCGCCGGCGAAAGCGCGGTGATCGAGGCCGGTGCGCGTCCGGCCGACTGGGTGATGGCGGCCGTGAGCGGCGCCGCCGGGCTGAAGCCGGCGCTGGCCGCGGTTGATCGCGGTGCGCATGTTGCGCTCGCCAACAAGGAATGTCTGGTCTGCGCCGGCGATTTCTTCATGCAGCGCGCGGCAAAAGCCGGCGCCTGCATCCTGCCGGCCGATTCCGAACACAATGCGCTATTCCAGGCGTTGAGCTCAGGCAATCGCGACGAGCTCGTGCGCGTCATCATCACCGCCTCGGGCGGCCCGTTCCGGACCTGGAAGCCTGCCGACATCGAGCAGGCCACGCTCGAGCAGGCCCTGAAGCATCCAAATTGGAGCATGGGCCAGAAGATCACGATCGATTCCGCCTCGATGATGAACAAGGGGCTCGAAGTGATCGAGGCGTCCTATCTGTTTGCGCTCGCGCCCGACGAGATCGACGTGCTCGTTCATCCGCAGTCGATCATCCACGGCATGGTCGAGTTTTCCGATTGCTCCGTCGTGGCGCAGCTCGGTGCGCCCGACATGAGGACGCCGATCGCGCATTGCTTGGGCTGGCCCGACCGCATCAAGGGTCCGGCGGCCAAGCTCGACCTGGCCAAGATCGGCGAGCTGACCTTCGAGGCGCCGGATTTCGAGCGGTTCCCGGGTCTGCGCCTGGCCTACGATTCGCTCCGGACCGGGAAGGGGGCGACCACCGTCTACAACGCCGCCAACGAGGTCGCGGTCGCCGCCTTCATTGCCGGCAAGATCCGGTTTGGTGCGATCGCGCGCCTGGTCGAGGCGACGCTGGACGACTGGATCCGCAGCGGGAATCAGGCGCCGATGACCTCGGCTGACGACGCAATATCCGTTGACCATGTTGCGCGAAATAGAGCTGCCGCCCTATTGCCTCAAATTGCCTTAAAGGCATCCTAGATAGTTCGGGCCAGGGCCTTGCGGCGCTGGATGAGGGGAATCGATGATCGACTTTTTCGTCCATAGTTTCAATACGTTGAGCCATGGGCTCCTCGGCTACGCGGTACCCTTCCTGTTCGTCCTGACCATCGTCGTGTTCTTCCACGAGCTCGGCCATTTCCTGGTCGCGCGCTGGGCGGGCGTTCGCGTTTTAACCTTTTCACTCGGCTTCGGACCCGAGCTGGTCGGTTTCAATGACCGTCGCGGCACCCGCTGGAAGATCTCCGCGATTCCGCTTGGCGGCTACGTCAAGTTCTTCGGTGACGAGAGCGAGGCCTCGACCCCCTCGGCCGAAACGCTCGCGGCCATGACGGCCGAGGAACGCGCCGGCAGCTTCCATCACAAGAAGGTCGGCCCGCGCGCCGCCATCGTCGCGGCCGGACCCATCGCCAATTTCATCCTGGGCGCTCTGATCTTCGCCGGCATGGCGCTGTACTACGGCAAGCCGAGCACGATTGCGCGCGTCGACGGCGTCGTCGCCGACGGCGCTGCGGCTGCCGCCGGCTTCAAGGTTGGGGACGTCGTCGTCCAGATCGACGGCAAGCCGATCGAGAGCTTTGCCGACATGCAGCGGATCGTTGCGATGAGTGCGGGTTCAACGCTTGCGTTCCAGGTCAAGCGCGACGGCGCCATCGTATCGCTGACCGCGACCCCGGCGCTGCTCGAGCGCAAAGATCCGTTCGGCAACCGCCACCGCGTCGGTGTGCTCGGTGTCGAGCACAAGTCGCAGGCCGGTGAGGCTTCGACCGCCCCCGTGGGCGTCGGCGAAGCGCTCAAGATCGGCGTCGAGCAGGTCTGGTTCATCATCACCAGCACCTTCAAGTTCCTGGGCTCGTTGTTCGTCGGAAACGGCAATCCCAACGAGGTCAGCGGCGTGCTGGGAATCGCAAAGATGTCGGGGCAGGCGGCCAGCGCCGGGTTCCAGTTCGTGATCAATCTGTGTGCGGTGCTGTCCGTGTCGATCGGTCTGCTGAACCTGTTCCCGATTCCGCTTCTCGATGGCGGCCATCTGATGTTCTACGCGGCAGAAGTGGTCCGCGGCCGGCCTCTGTCCGAACAGACCCAGGAAATGGGGTTCCGAATCGGGCTCGGTTTGGTGCTGATGTTGATGGTGTTTGCGACCTACAACGACATCCTTCGGATGGCGGCGTCCTGATACGGGCTTTTTTGTGGCGTTGCTGTTGAGCAACGTCTTGCAATGAAATTGAAATCACGGCGCTTTCGGCCGTTTGCGGCGTCCGGGAAATTGGCTACAAGCGGCCTGAACTTGGGGAATCTTCCAGACCGGTTTGGGTGGGTCTGGTATGGAATGATAAGGGCGCGTTGCGCGATGAAGTTTGGACTGCGACTCCGGGGGGGCTTGCTCGCAACCCTGATCATGTTCGGCGCGCCGGTGATTGCCCCGGTTGGGGCTGTTTTCGTGTCTTCGTCTGCGCTCGCGCAGACCGTGCAGTCGATTTCCGTCCAGGGGAATCGCCGTGTCGAGGTGGAGACAATCCGCTCCTATTTCAAGCCGGGTCCGGGCGGCCGCCTGGATCAAGGCGCCATCGACGACGGCCTCAAGGCGTTGATCGAAACCGGCCTGTTCCAGGACGTCAGGATCAATCGCGGCCCCGGCGGCCAGATCATCGTCTCCGTGGTGGAAAATCCGGTGATCGGGCGCGTCGCCTTCGAGGGCAACAAGAAGATCAAGGACGAGCAGCTCACCACTGAAGTCCAGTCCAAGGCGCGCGGCACCTTCTCCCGCGCCATGGTGCAGTCCGACACGCTGCGAATCGCCGAAATCTATCGCCGGTCCGGCCGTTATGACGTGCGCGTCACGCCTGAGATCATCGAGCAGCCGAACAATCGCGTCGACCTGATCTTCACGATCGAGGAGGGCGCCAAGACCGGCGTCAAGTCGATCGAGTTCGTCGGCAACAATGCGTTCTCGTCCTATCGGCTGCGCGACGTCATCAAGACGCGCGAATCGAACCTGCTGAGCTTCCTCGCCAGCGGGGACATCTACGATCCCGATCGCGTCGAGGCCGACCGCGACCTGATCCGCCGCTTCTATCTCAAGCACGGCTTTGCCGACGTCCAGGTCGTGGCCGCGCTCACCGAATACGATCCGGAGAAGAGGGGCTTCAACGTCACCTTTAAGATCGAGGAAGGCGCGCAATACCGCGTCGGCGCGGTCGACTTCCGCTCCAGCATTCCGAACTTCGATCCTTCATCGATGCGGGGCTATTCGCGTGTCAATGTCGGCTCGCTCTACAACGTCGAATCGGTCGAGAAGTCGGTCGAGGAGATGCAGATCGAGGCTTCGCGCCGCGGTTTCGCCTTCGCAGTCGTTCGTCCCGGCGGCGACCGCAATTTCGAGGCGCACACCGTCTCCGTCGTTTTCAACATCGACGAGGGCCCGCGCACCTATATCGAGCGCATCAACCTGCGCGGCAACACCCGCACGCGCGACTACGTGATCCGCCGCGAGTTCGACATCTCGGAAGGAGATGCCTATAACCGCGCGCTGGTCGACCGCGCCGAGCGGCGGCTGAAGAACCTCGACTACTTCAAGAGCGTGAAGATCGCGACGGAGCCCGGCTCGTCGAGCGACCGCGTGATCCTGGTCGTCGACATGGAAGAGAAATCGACCGGCGACTTCTCGATCTCGGGCGGCTACTCCACGACCGACGGCGCGCTGGCCGAGGTCTCGGTCTCCGAGCGCAATCTGCTCGGGCGCGGCCTGTTCGCCAAGGCGGCGGTGACCTATGGCCAGTATGCGCGCGGCTACTCGCTGTCGTTCGTCGAGCCGTATCTGCTCGATTACCGCGTCGCGCTCGGCCTCGACCTCTACCAGCGCCAGCAGCTTTCAAACAGCTACATCTCCTACGGCACGAAGACGCTCGGCTTCTCGCCGCGCCTCGGCTTCTCCTTGCGTGAAGATCTGTCGCTCCAGCTGCGCTACTCGATCTACCAGCAGGAAATCACGCTGCCGAGCTACCTGGCGAACTGTAACAACAATCTGGGCACCTCGGCGTTCAACCCGAGCCCGGCCTTCGCCGCGTCGCAGATCCCGCCGCTCGACCTGAGCTCGACCAACGGCCTCGGCTGCTACAGCGACGGTGAAGCCTCGCTCCCGGTGCGCAAGGAGCTTGCCAACGGCAAGACCTTGACCTCGGCGCTCGGCTACACGCTCACTTACAACACGCTGGACAACAACAAGAACCCGACCGACGGTCTGCTCATCGACTTCCGGCAGGATTTCGCCGGCGTCGGCGGCGACGTCAGCTATCTGAAGACCGTGGCGGACGGAAAGTATTACGCTCCGCTCGTGTCTGATATCGTCGGAATCGTCCGTCTCCAGGGCGGTATTCTGACCAAGATCAACGATGATCTGCGGATGCTCGACCACTTCCAGATGGGCCCGAACCTCGTCCGCGGCTTTGCCCCGAACGGCATCGGCCCGCGCGATCTGAATCCTTTCGGTACGCAGGACGCGCTCGGCGGCACCAAATATTGGGGCGCTTCGCTCGAATTGCAGATGCCGTTCTGGTTCCTGCCCAAGGAAGTGGGTCTGAAGGGCGCGGTCTATGCCGACGCCGGCGGTCTCTACGATTATAAGGGACCGACGAGTTGGACCGCTACCAACGAGGTCAATGTGCCGGGCTGTATCCCGTCGACGGTCAATCCGTCGAGCACCGGAACCTGCACCGGGCTCGTGTATGACGACAGCAAGGTGATCCGTTCGTCGGTCGGTGTCGGCCTGATCTGGCAGTCGCCGTTCGGTCCGCTGCGCTTCGACTACGCCGTGCCGCTCAGCAAGGGCAAGTACGACCGCACGCAGGAGTTCCGGTTCGGCGGCGGCACCACGTTCTAATTCGATCAGCACGGCACGATCCGGATTACTGGAGCCGGTTTCCGAAAGGGATCGTGCCAATCCTGGAGATGAGGCATGATGCGGCTTGGCCGCTTCATGCCGAAGCCGGACCGCGACGGGGTGGAATGGCGCAGCCGACCTTCTTCACAAAACCGCCTGCCTCAGCGCTGGCCGACATTGCTGCGCTGGCCAAGGCGCAGCTGGTCGACCCCGCGAGAGGTAACGACAGCATCACGGGTCTGGCGTCGCTCGACGAAGCCGGACCGATGCATCTGGCGTTCTTCGACAACCTGAAATACGCCGATGAGTTGAAGGCGACCAAGGCCGGGGCGTGCCTGGTGAGTCCCCGATTTGAAGCCAAGGTGCCCGCGCATGTGGCCGTGCTGCGGGTGTCGCAGCCTTTCCGCGCCTTCGTCAGGCTCGCGCGGGAATGGCATGGCGATGCGCTCAGGCCGCAATCCTGGATCGGCAATGACGGCATCGCGCCGTCCGCCATCATCGATCCCACGGCCCGGCTCGAAGACGGCGTGATCATCGATCCCCTCGCCGTGATCGGCCCGGACGTCGAGATCGGCAGCGGCACCGTGGTCGGCGTCGGAGCGGTGATCGGCCCCGGCGTCAAGATCGGCCGGGACTGCAATGTCGGCGCCCGCACCGCCATTCAGTGCGCCCTGATCGGCAATGACGTGCTGATCCACCCGGGCTGCTCCATCGGCCAGGACGGCTACGGCTTCATCTTCTTCGGTCCCGAAGGCCACCTGAAGGTGCCGCAGACCGGCCGCGTGCTGATCCAGAACAATGTGGAGGTCGGCGCCGGCACCACCATCGATCGCGGCTCCTTGCGCGACACCGTGATCGGGGAGGGCACCAAAATCGACAATCAGGTCCAGATCGGCCACAATGTGACCATCGGCCGGAATTGCCTGCTGGCGGCTCAAATCGGGCTGGCGGGTAGCCTGACCATCGGCGACAACGTGGCCCTCGGAGCAAAGGTTGGCATCAACAACCACCTCAAGATCGGCGATGGAGCCCAGGTCACCGCGATGAGCGGCGTCAAGGACGACATTCCGCCGGGCGGACGCTGGGGTGGTTTTTTTGCAAAACCGACAAAGCAATGGTTCAAGGAGATCATCGCGGTGGAGCGTCTGGTGCGCGACAGCAAGGTCGATCCGAAGGACGAGGGACGGGAATGACGCAGGAATCGCCTGTTAAGTTCGAGCTGGTAGATATCAATGCAATCCTGCAGACCCTGCCGCACCGCTTTCCGATGCTCTTGATCGACCGCGTGATCAACATCCGCGCCGATTACAGCGGCATCGGCATCAAGAACGTCACGTTCAACGAGCCGGCCTTTCAGGGGCACTTCCCCGAGCGCCCGGTCTATCCGGGCGTCATGATGATCGAGGCGATGGCGCAGACCGCTGGCGTGATCGGCATCAAGTCGGTCGAGGGTACCGAGAAGCCGCGGGCGGTCTACTTCCTCACCATCGACAAGTGCAAGTTCCGCAAGCCCGTGCTGCCCGGCGATACCATCGAATATCACATGCGCTCGCTCGGCCGCCGCAAAGCCATGTGGTGGTTTCACGGCGATGCCAAGGTCAACGGGCAGGTGGTTGCGGAAGCCGACGTCGGCGCCATGCTGACGGACTGAGCGCGCTCGTCATGCCCGGCAATCGTAGCGGCTGCCGGCCACCTCGCGGCTGATATTCCGATTGAAGAACTGACCCATGGACGGTGCGCCCAGAAGGCCCTCGACCGTCTCCGCCGCCACGCCGCAATAACGATCGTACCTGCCGTTGATGGCGACGACGAGGTCCTGCTGCGCCCGGTCGTAGCAGACGCGCTGAAGCATCGTGCTGCGGTTGATGTCGCGGCATTCGAATGTCGCCAGATCCACGGGGCCGCGTTGGTCGGTCTCGATCGTCTCGGAGACGACCGGTGTGGCCACGAGCTGTGCGAGCAACAATGCAAGGGCTCTGACCACGATCGCTGAAGCTCCGCATGAACTTGCTGACGAGCCGGGTAGGCCGCCTCATCCAGCACATGAAACACGGCGAGATGATACGTCACTGGACAGATCGGGCATAGTCGCGCTAACCACCCGAAAACCGAGCGACTTCAATACATAACCTGACCTTCTTGACGAGTAAGATTGGCTTGATGAGCAAGATTGATCCCACCGCACGGATCGCGGACGGCGCCGTGATTGGCGATGGCAGCGAGATCGGACCCTATTGCATCATCGGCCCGAACGTCGTCATCGGCGCGAACTGCAAGCTGATCGGACACGTCACCGTCATCGGCCACACCTCGCTCGGCGATGGCTGCGTGATCTCGCCGTTTGCAGTGCTGGGCGGCGCCCCGCAGGATCTCAGCTACAAGGGCGAGCCGACGAAACTCGAGATCGGTTCCGGCTGCACCATCCGGGAAGGCGCGACGATGAATGTCGGCACAATCAAGGGTGGAGGGCTGACGCGAGTCGGCAAGGGCGGCTATTTCATGAACAACAGCCATGTCGGCCATGATTGCGTGGTCGGCGACAACGTGATCTTCGCGACGTCAGCGACACTCGGCGGTCATTGCGAGATTGGCGACGCCGTCTATATCGGCGGCCTGTCGGCGGTGCACCAGTTCACGCGCGTCGGCCCCTATGTCATGGTCGGCGGCGTGTGCGGTGTCCGCGACGACGTCATCCCATACGGGCTGGTCAACGGCCAATATGCGGTCCTGGAGAGCCTCAATCTGATCGGCATGAAGCGGCGCAAGTTCACCAGGCAGCGGCTTGCAACCGTGCGTGGGTTCTACCAAAAACTCTTCCATGGTCCCGGCACGTTCGCCGAGCGGCTGGAGGCGGCGCGGCCGCTCGCGGGCGAAGACCCTGCGATCGCCGAGATCCTCGACTTCATCGGCAAGGGCAAGCGCCCGCTCTGTCTTCCCGCTATCGCGAAGTGATCCTGGGATGGCCGCGGGCATGACATCGGCGGCTGCGGAGGTTTCCTCACCGGTCGGCATCGTCGCCGGCGGCGGCGCCATGCCGTTCGCGGTCGCCGAATCGCTTGCGGCGCGCGGCATCACGCCGGTGCTGTTTCCGCTGCGCGGGGCCTGCGATCCGGCGCGGGTCGAGAAATTCCGCCACCGCTGGATCTCGGTCGGCCAGCTCGGCCGCGCGATGCGGCTGTTTCGCGAAGAAGGCTGCAGCGACCTGATCTTCATCGGCACATTGGTCCGCCCTTCGCTGTCCGAGATCCGGTTCGACGTCAAGACGCTGCGCCTGCTCGGCAACGTCATTCGCGCCTTCCGCGGCGGCGACGATCATCTGCTGTCCGGCGTCGGCCGCATGCTCGAGCAGGACGGCTTTCGCATGGTCGGCATCAAGGACGTCGCGCCCGATCTCCTGATGCCCGAGGGCTGCATCAGCCGCGCTTGGCCGAGTGACACCAGCAAGACCGACATCGAGCGCGGCCGGGCGGTGCTGAGCGCGCTCGGTCCGTTCGACATCGGGCAGGCCGCGGTGGTGATCGACGGTCATGTCGTGGCGATCGAGGACATCGAGGGCACTGACGCGCTGCTCGCGCGTGTCGCGCGGCTGCGTGAGGAGGGTCGCATCCGCGCGGCCAGGGGCCGCGGCGTGCTGGTGAAGGCGCCGAAGAGCGGCCAGGACCTGCGCTTCGACCTGCCGACGATCGGCCCGCGCACCATCGAGGGTGTTGCCAAGGCCGGCCTTGCCGGCATCGCTGTCGTCGCCGGCAACACCATCGCCGCCGAGCCGCAGGCGATGATTGCGCTCGCCGACGCAAAATACCTCTTTGTCATCGGCCTGCCGGCGTGATGCAGGGCCGCGATCGCAAGCGCAAGATATTCCTGATCGCCACGGAGGAATCCGGCGACCGGCTTGGCAGCGCCTTGATGAAGGTGCTGCGCCAGCGGCTCGGCGACGGCGTTGAGTTCGTCGGCGTCGGCGGCCGCACCATGGCGCGCGAGGGGCTCGAGACGCTGTTTCCGATCGAAGAGCTGTCGATCGTCGGCTTTGCCGCCGTCGTTCAGCAATTGCCGAAAATCCTGCGGCTGATCCGTAAGACGGCCGACGCCGTGCTAGAGGCCGCGCCCGACGCGCTCGTCATCATCGACAGCCCCGATTTCACCCATCGCGTCGCCCGCCGCGTGCGTGCCCGCAATCACGCGATCCCGGTCGTCGATTACGTCTCGCCGCAGCTCTGGGCGTGGCGGCCGGGACGGGCGCGGACCATGCTCGGCTATGTCGACCATGTGCTCGGTCTTTTGCCGTTCGAGCCGGAGGAATACCGCAAGCTCGGCGGACCGCCATGCAGCTATGTCGGCCATCCCCTGGTCGAGCAATTGGCGTCGCTGCGGCCGAACGCGGAGGAGCAGGCGCGCCGCGACGGCGAGCCGCCGGTGCTCCTGGTGCTGCCCGGCAGCCGCCGCAGCGAGATCCGGCATCACCTCGACGTGTTTGGCGCGACGCTCGGCCGCTTGCAGGCGGAGGGGCGCGCGTTCGAGCTGATGCTGCCGACCATGCCGCACCTCGAAGCCACCATCCGCGAGGGCATCGCGAATTGGCCGGTCAAGCCGCAAATCGTGATCGGCGAGAACGACAAGCGCGCCGCTTTCCGCATTGCCCACGCGGCGCTGGCGAAGTCCGGCACGGTGACGCTCGAGCTCGCGCTGTCGGGCATTCCGATGGTGACGGCCTATCGCGTCGGCGCGATCGAGGCCTTCATCCTGCGCCGCGCGATCCGCGTCTCGTCGGTGATCCTCGCCAATCTGGTGATCGGCAAGGATGTGATCCCCGAGTTCCTGCAAGAGGACTGCACGCCGGAGAAGCTGGCACCGGCCCTCGCTACCCTGCTGACGGATTCGCCGCTGCGGCGGGAGCAGGTCGAAGCGTTCGCCCGGCTCGATCAGATCATGTCGACCGGCAACAAGTCGCCCAGCGTGCTCGCCGCCGACATCGTGCTCGCGACGATGCGCAAAGGCAGTCGGGCGAGCTAGCCGAGGCCGCCGTCGACCTGGAAACATTGACGCGTGATACGCTGGCTTTCGTCCGAGGCGAGGAACAGCGCCATGTTGGCGATGTCGTCGGGTGTCACCGCATCAGGAACCGCCTGCCGCGCGCGTATCTCGGCGATGGCCTGCTCGTCCGGATACCACAGCCGGCGCTGGCGCTCGGTGATCACCATGCCCGGCGCGATCGCGTTGACGCGAATGCGGTCGGGACCGACCAGCCGGGCCAGCGAGTTGGTGAAGCCGACGATCGCCGCTTTCGCCGCGGCATAGGCCGGCAGCGCCGGTGCGCCACGCATCCAGGCGATGGACGACATGTTGATGATCGAGCCGCCGCCGCGCGCCTGCATCTGCGGCACCACGGCCTGTGCTGCGAAGAAGACGTGCTTGAGATTGACGCCGATCATCCAATCGAACTCGGCCGGCGTTACCTCGGAGAGAACCTGGCGTTGATCGTTGGCGGCGTTGTTGACGAGAACGGCGGCGTCGCCGAGCGAACGATGGACCTCTGCCATCGCGGTGCGCAAGGCGTCGATGTCCAGGAGATCGCACGGCACGAACAGCGGCGTGGTCCCGCGCGCTGCCGCCACTTCCCGCACCAGCGTTTCACCGGCATTCGTATCGATGTCAAGGAAGGCGACGTGGGCCCCCTGGGCCGCGAAAGCCCGTACGAAGGCGGCGCCGATGCCGCTGGCGCCGCCGGTAATCAACACCACGCGGCCCGCCAGGCCGGAATAGGTGGTCTTCGTCATGCGATCAGTCGCTCCGTTTCGGGGTCGAAAAGGCAAATACGGCGCGTGTCGAGCGCAAAGGAGGCGGATGCGCCGGGCGCGGGGCGGATATCGGGCGAGACGCGCGCCATCGCAGGCTCGCCCCCGAGCCGCAGCAACACCATGGTCTCGGCTCCGGTCGGCTCGACCATCTCTACCGGCGCGTCGACGAGGACAGGCGCATCGTCGGAAAATGCGCGGCTGCCTTCGGCAATGCATTCCGGCCTGATGCCAAACACCACCTCGCGACCGACGAAGGATGCCGCGGCGTCATATCCTCGAAGGCGAAGACGAACCTCCTCCGGCCGCCCGGCGCCGATCACGACCACCGGCCCGTCATTCCCGCTCTCGAGCCGTGCCGGCATGGTGTTCATTGGCGGCGAACCCATGAAACGCGCAACGAACAGATTGGCCGGGTAGCGGTATACGGTGTCGGGGTCGGCGAATTGCTGCACGCTACCCTGATGCATCACGGCGATCCGCGTCGCCATGGTCATCGCTTCGATCTGGTCGTGGGTGACATAGACGATGGTGGCGCCGATCCGCTGGTGCAGCCGCTTGATCTCCATCCGCATCTCGACGCGCAGCTTGGCGTCGAGATTGGACAGCGGCTCGTCGAACAGGAAGAGCAGGGGATTGCGCACCAGCGCCCGCCCCATCGCCACACGCTGGCGCTGGCCGCCGGACAATTGCGACGGCTTGCGGCCGAGCAGCGGCTCGATCTGGAGCAGCTTCGCCACGTTCGCGACCGCCTTCTCCTGCTCGGCCTTCGGCACATGACGGCATTCCATGCCGAAGGTGATGTTCTGGCGCACCGTCATCGACGGATAGAGTGCGTAGGACTGGAACACCATGGCGATGTCGCGGTCCTTGGGCGGCATGTCGTTGACGACGCGCCCGCCAATCTCGATCGTCCCCGCGCTCGGTCGGTCGAGCCCGGCGACGATGTTGAGCAGCGTGGACTTGCCGCAGCCGGATGGCCCGACGAGGACCGTGAACTCGCCGCTCTCGATGTCGAGATCGACGCCCTTCAGTACCTCGAGGTTGGCGTACCGCTTGGATAGGGCGCGAATGCTCAGTGCTGCCATGACAAATCCATCATTTCACTGCGCCGGCGGTAAGGCCGCGCACGAAGTACCTGCCGCCGAAGAGATAGATCAACAAAGTGGGCAGGGCTGCGATGATCACCGCCGCGCTCTGCACGCCGTGCTGCGGGATATCTGCCACAGCAGCAGACAGCGCGATGAGAGCGGCCGTGACCGGCTGCTGTTGGCCGCTTGTGAACGTCACGCCATAGAGAAACTCGTTCCAGATGTGCGTGAACTGCCAGATCACGGTGACGATCAGGATGGGAGCCGAGAGCGGCAGAATGATGCGCCAGAAAATGCGAAAGAACCCGGCCCCGTCGATGCGCGCGGCCCTGATCAATTCATGGGGCACGGCGGCATAGTAGTTTCGGCAGAACAACGTGGTGAAGGACAGCCCCTGGATCGTGTGAATCAGCACGAGGCCCGTCAGCGTGTTGATGAGACCGATGTCCCGCAGCACGATTGTCCAGGGAAGCAATCGCATCTGCTGGGGAAGGAAGAGGCCGAGGGTCACGATGCCGTAGATCCAGGTATCTCCGCGAAAACGCCAGAGCGACACGGCGTAGCCGGCGATCGCACCGAGCATGGTCGAGAAAATCGTCGCCGGAATCGTGATGAGTGCCGAGTTCAGCATGTACGGCCTGATGCCGGCGCAGGTCTCGGCCACGCAGAATCCGCTCCAGGCAGTGGCGTAATTGCTCCAAGCCCAGTGTTTCGGCCAGCCGATCATCGAGGCCTGCGCGATTTCCTCATTGGTGCGGAGCGAGTTCAGCACGACAACGACCAACGGCGTGAGCCATGCCGCCGCGATCAGCAATACGATGAGATAGATCGATATCCGACTTGGTGCGAAGGTTCTGTCACGCATGAATAGCACGCCGCCGCTGGACATAACGCCACGCTGCATAGGGCAGCAGGACCGCGAGAAGAATGAGCAACATCAGCACCGCCGCCGCCGCCCCCCGGCCGAGCAGGCTGCGCTGGAACATCAGGTCGTAGACGACAAGGGCCGGCAGCTGGGTCGCGATTCCCGGTCCGCCGTTGGTGAGCGCGCGGACGAGGTCGAAGGCCGAAATCGCAAACTGCAGCTGCACGACGATCACGGTGATGGTGATCGGCCACAGCGTCGGCAAAATGACGCGCCGGTAGATTCGGATCGGACCGGCACCGTCGATCTGCGCGGCCTTGATGATGTCGGCGTCGACAGATCTGAGGCCGGCAAGAAAGAGCGCCATGGCAAAGCCGGAGGATTGCCAGATCGCGGCGATGACAATGGTCCAGATGGCCATGTCGCGGTCAATCAGCCAATCGAACTTGAAGGAGGTCCAGCCGAGATCGTGCACCAGTTTCTGGATCCCGATGCCAGGACTGAGCAACCAGCTCCAGACCGTGCCCGTCACCACGAACGACACCGCAAGGGGGTAGAGGAAGATGGATCTCAGCAGGTTCTCGCCGCGAATGCGCTGGTCGAGCAGGATCGCAAGGACAAGCCCGGTCACCACGCTCAGCAGCACGAAAGCGCTGCCGAACAGTAGGAGATTATCGAAGGCGATCTGCCAATTCCGCGATGCCGCGACCGCCGTGTAGTTGCGCAAACCCACCCAGCCCGAGACCGGGACCAGAGTGGATGGCGTGAATGAAATCCAGATCGTCCACAGCGAGAACGACACGAGGTGCAGAGCGGACAGCAGCAGCGGCACCCAGATCATCAGATATTCAGGCAGCCGGCGCAGCGCGCCCGCAATCGCCGGCCGGACGGGCCGCGTTGCTATGGAGACGGTATCGATCAACGCGCGCCCTCGACGGCCTCGGCGAGGCGGGTGACCGCCTGCTCCGGCTTGATCGTCTTGTTCTTCACATATTCGGTGATCACGTCGATCATCGCAGCGGTCATACCGTTCTCCTGCGCCATATTGTGCGCGAGGCTCAGGACCGCCTGATTGCTGGCGATAGCATCTTTCAGAGCTGCTGCGGTCCGCCGTTGACCATCCGACCAGCCTTCACCGGAAAGATCGACATCGGTGCGCACGGGTATCGATCCCGTAATCTGCGAATACATCGTCTGGATCGCTGGATCCATGACGAGCTGGGCCATCAGCGTCTGGCCGGCTTGGAGGTCGGGCTCCTTGCGCTGCCAGAATATGAACGCATCGGCATTCAACAGAAAGACCGGCTTGGTATTGTCGCTCGGGCCAGGGGCGATGATGAAGTCGTCGAACTTGAAACCGGCGTTGCGCAACACGCCCTGTGCCCACCCGCCCATGATCATCATGCCCATGTCGCCGTCGACGAAGCGCTTCAGGTTGGTCGAAAAGTGTTGAGCACCGACGTTGGGATCCATCCAGTCGGCGATCTTGCGCACCTGTGCGAAGGCAGCGCCTACCTCGGGCCCCTTCAATGCCTTCTCGTCAAGATTCATGATGGCTGCGCGGTAGGAGGCGGGACTGATGCCGGCGAGAGCGGCCTCGAATTTCTGGCCATCGTCGGGGCGGGTACCACCGTTAGCGATGGGATAAGTGACGCCGCCCGCTTTCATTTTTTCGGCAAGGTCGTTGAAGTCGGTCCATGTGACGGGGATCTTGCCGGCCTTGGCCTTGTCCATCGCGCGCTTGGAGAGAAACAGCATGTTGGTGCTGTAGATCTGCAGCGGCAGTGCAATCCATTTGCCGCCCGGCTTGTGCAGTCGTGCAAGATCAGGAGCGACAACCTTTTCGTAGCCGACGGCCGCAACAAGGTCGTCGAGATTGACGGTTGGAGCAATCTTCGACCAGGCCGCAATCTCCGGGCCCTTGAGCTGCGAACAGGCCGGTGGATCGCCGGCCATGATCTGAGCGCGTAGCTTGTTCATCATCTCGGTGGTGAACCCGGGGACTGGCGAGTGCTGCCAAACCCCGCCTTTCTCCTCGAATTTCTTGCCGAGCGCGGTGATAGCCGCCCATCGCTGCCTGCGGACCATTGCGAGATCGCGGTCAGGCGCGGCTTGACCGCGCCTTGCGCGCGGGCAAAGGCCGGCAGCGCGAGCGCGGCGGCAGATCCAGCGAGCAGACGACGCCTTGTTGTTGTGATCGGCATGGCAAGTTCCTCCGTTTTAGGTGCTTTGCGCGTTGAGGCCGAACGACTTGGCGCATGTCAGGCGGCCTCCCTCGATGTGGCGGGCATGCCGCCGCGGCTGGCCAGGCAAAAGGCGGCGAAAGCGAGGGCAGCCTGCGGATCGTTGCCGGTCGAGGGTGGCACGAAAGCGATGGACACTTGCGCCAATGTCCGGCCGCCCAGCAGGCAGGCGTCGATCCCCTCGACCACGGCATTGCGATCGTCGTCGGAGAGAAGCGATGGCCAGCCGCTGATGGCGACGCCATCGCATGGCTTCACGTTCAGCGTGTTGCCGATCGCAAGGCCAAGCCGGAACAGCCGCCGCCGCAACTCCTGGCGCACCCGCCCCGAGCGCGGGATCGTGTGCACCCATTGGCTGCCGGGCTGGAGCAATTCGGCGTCGGAGATGTCGAGGAGCTCGGCCAAGGCGGCGAGCGAAGTATAGGCCTCGACACAGCCGAGATGGCCGCAGCGGCAGCGCGGTCCGTCCGGTCCAAATACCATGTGGCCCAGTTCGACCGGCTGGAGTGCATCGGCTTCAGTCGGGTCATCCATCCACGCGCCGGCAACGCCATGGCTGACAAAGACGAACAGATGCGTGCCGCTGAATGGATAGTTCTGCGTGCGGCAGCGGTGAAAGGTGGCGTGCGCCACCACGGAATTGGTGAATTCCAGCGGCACGCCGGCAAACATCTCGCCGATCATGCCGCTGATGCGCCCGACGTCGCAGGGGATGATCGGATTGCCGGATATGGTCAAGCGGCCAAGGCCCGGAATGGAGACGCCGATCTGTGACAGTGTGATGTGGCGGCGGCGCGTCCAGTCGCGCAGCAATGTCATCGCTTCGCGGAACACGCGGCCGACCGTCTCGACCGTCGGCGCTTTCGGCAACGGCAGGCGCTCGGTGTAATGCAGCTCGCCGGAGAGACCGCCGACGCCGACGCTGAGCCATTGGGCGGTCAGCTCAACAGCTGCGAGCGCCACCGAGCCGTCGAGGGACACGAGGCCCGTCGGGCCGCCGACGTAAGGGGCAGGGCGCCGCACTTCCTCGATCAGGCGTTCGGCCTTGAGGTCGAGCAGGATGCGCGACAGGCTCGCCTCGGACAGGCGCACCGCCTTCGCCAGCGGCGGCCGAAACGAGCCGCCCGACTGCAGCAAGTGAGTCAAAATGGCAGCGCGCGTCTGCCGCCGACTTCTCGGCTGCTCCGGCATTTCCATCCCAGTCGTCATTCTTACTTAGTGTAAGAATTTGCGCGCGGAGCGTTTCGGCTGTCAAGCGATTACCGCTCCGATGCGCCGACTTGTTGTTGTGCGAGGCAGCAAGTTTGTACCGGTGGGAAACCTCGCTGCCGATGGTGCGCTCAGTGATGGGCGCGCCATCGTGGATGGCCGAACAAAAACGGCGCCATTGTGAGATGGCGCCGTTTCGAAAGCCGTGATGGTTCGAACTTATTGGCGGTTGGCGATCGGCACGTAGTCGCGCTTGGCGACGCCGGTGTAGAGCTGGCGCGGACGACCGATCTTCTGATGCGGGTCCTCGATCATCTCGCTCCACTGGCTGATCCAGCCGACGGTGCGGGCGACCGCGAACAGCACGGTGAACATCGAGACCGGGAAGCCCATCGCCTTCAGCGTGATGCCCGAATAGAAATCGACGTTCGGATAGAGCTTGCGTTCGATGAAGTACTGGTCGCTGAGCGCGATCTTCTCGAGCTCCATTGCCACCTTCAGCATCGGATCCTCGCCATGGCCGGTCTCCTTGAGCACGGCGTGACACATCTTCTGCATGATCTTGGCGCGCGGATCGTAGTTCTTGTAGACGCGGTGCCCGAAGCCCATCAGGCGGACTTCAGAGTTCTTGTCCTTCACCTTGGCGATGAACTCGGGGATCTTATCGACCGTGCCGATATCGTAGAGCATGTTGAGCGCGGCTTCGTTGGCGCCGCCATGCGCCGGGCCCCAGAGGCAGGCGATGCCCGCCGCGATGCAGGCGAACGGGTTGGCGCCGGAGGAGCCGGCGATGCGCACCGTGGAAGTCGAGGCGTTCTGCTCGTGGTCGGCGTGCAGGATGAAGATCTTCTCCAGCGCGTCGGCGAGAACCGGGCTCACCTTGTAGTCCTCGCAGGGCACCGCGAAGCACATGTTCAGGAAGTTCTCGGCGAAGCCGAGCGAGTTCTTCGGATAGATGAAGGGCTGGCCGACCGTGTACTTGTAGGCCATTGCCGCCAGCGTCGGGATCTTCGCGATCATGCGCATGGAAGCGATCATGCGCTGCTTCGGATCGTTGATGTCGGTGCTATCGTGATAGAACGCGGCGAGCGCGCCGACGGCCGCCACCATGATCGCCATCGGGTGGGCGTCGCGGCGGAAGCCCTGGAAGAAGCGAGCCATCTGCTCGTGCACCATTGTGTGATGCGTCACGCGGTGGTCGAAATCCTTCTTCTGCGCGGCGGTGGGCAGGTCCCCGTAGAGCAGGAGGTAGCAGGTCTCCAGGAAGTCGCCGTGCTCGGCAAGCTGCTCGATCGGGTAGCCGCGGTATTCCAGCACGCCCGCGTCACCGTCGATATAGGTAATCTTAGACTGGCAACTCGCCGTCGAGGTGAAGCCCGGGTCATACGTGAACAGGCCGGACTGGCCGTAGAGCTTACCGATATCGATGACATCAGGCCCGACGCTGCCGCTGAGGATCGGAAGATCGTAATTCTTGTTTCCGACCGTCAGCGTGGCGGTCTTATTGCTTGGTTTTGCGTCCATCGTAGGTCCCCGATGTGTGGTGAAACGGGCCGGAGCCGGAGCCCCAAAGGAGATCGTTGGGGGGCAGGCCGGATGTTCCAGAATGTACGGGGAGATGGGTATATTATTGCTGTGTGCGCTGCAAGATCACCGCACGCATGGTCGACTTACGTCGTAGACTGATCTTTAAGCCGGCCCAGGCTTTCCTGGCGTCCAAGGACCTCCAAAACCTCAAAAATACCAGGCGAGGTGGTCCGCCCCGTCAGTGCGGCCCGCAAGGGCTGGGCGACCGCGCCGAGCTTGAGACTATTTTCCTCGGCAAAACTGCGCAGCGCAGCTTCCGTGCTGGCGCCGCTCCATGTCTCGACTTTCTCCAGCGCGGAATGAAGCTGGCCGATCAGCTTGCGGTTCTCGGCTGTCAGCAGCGCCTGCGCCTTGGCATCGAGCTGCAACGGGCGGTCGGCAAAGATGAAGTAGGCGCCATCGATCAGCTCGATCAGCGTCTTGGCGCGCTCCTTCAGGGCCGGCATGGCCTTCAGGAGCTGCGCCCGCGTGTTGTCGTTTAACTTGGCCTTGATCTCGTCGCGGCTGGGCACGACGTGATCGAGCACATCTTCGAACATCTTCACGAGTGATTGATCGTCGGCATGACGGATGTAATGGCCGTTGAGGTTTTCCAGCTTGGCGAAATCGAAGCGGGCGGCGGCGCGGCCGACGCCGGCGAGGTCGAACGCTGCGATCATCTCCTCGGTCGAGAAGATCTCCTGGTCGCCATGGCTCCAGCCGAGCCGGACGAGGTAGTTACGCAGCGCCGCCGGGAGGTAGCCCATGGCGCGATAAGCATCGACGCCGAGCGCGCCGTGGCGCTTCGACAGCTTCGAGCCGTCCGGGCCGTGGATCAGGGGGATGTGGGACATGCTCGGCAGCGTCCAGCCCATCGCATCGTAGATCTGCTTCTGGCGGGCGGCGTTGATCAGATGGTCGTCGCCGCGAATGACATGGGTGACGCCCATGTCGTGATCATCCACGACCACTGCGAGCATGTAGGTCGGATTGCCATCGCCGCGCAGAAGCACGAGGTCGTCGAGGTTCTCGTTCTGCCAGACCACGCGGCCCTGGACCTGGTCCTCGATCACGGTCTCGCCGGTCTGCGGCGCGCGCAGGCGAATGGTGGGCTTCACATCGGTCGGGGCGGTCGCCGGGTCGCGGTCGCGCCATAGGCCGTCATAGAGGCGGGTACGGCCCTCTGCGCGCGCCTTCTCGCGCATGGCGGCGAGTTCTTCGGCCGTGGCGTAGCAGCGATAGGCTTTGCCGTCGGCGAGCAGCTGCTCGGCGACCTCGCGGTGGCGGGCGGCGCGGGCGAACTGGTAGATGACCTCGCCGTCCCAGCCGAGCTCAAGCCATTTGAGTCCATCGAGTATGGCAGCGATGGCGGCCTCGGTGGAGCGCTCGCGGTCCGTGTCCTCGATCCGCAGCAGCATCTTGCCGCCGTGCTTCTTCGCATAGAGCCAGTTGAACAGCGCCGTGCGGGCGCCTCCGATATGGAGGAAGCCGGTCGGCGAGGGAGCGAAGCGCGTGACGACGGAATCGGTCATTCTTGGCAGGGCCTATGCATGGGAAGCGGTGGTGTATAGCAGGAACGGGACATAACTAAAGCCCGTCGGCGGACCTCGTGGGCCTTGGCGCGGCCACACGAATTTGGCAGAAGAACCGCTGATTTCCCTACAGGATTTTCGTAATGACAGAACCGGTGGCGACTGAGGTTGGGCGCGATTTCATTCGTGACATCATCCAGGCCGATCTCGATCAGGGCAAGTACAAGGAGATCGTGACCCGGTTCCCGCCGGAGCCGAACGGCTATCTGCATATCGGCCACGCCAAGTCGATCGCACTCAATTTCGGCATCGCGCAGGAGTTTCCAGGCCGCTGCCATTTGCGCTTCGACGACACCAATCCGATCAAGGAAGAACAGGAATATATCGACTCCATCCAGGCCGACGTGCGCTGGCTCGGTTTCGACTGGGGCAAGAACCTGTTCTTCGCCTCCGACTATTTCGATCGCCTCTATGAATGGGCGGAGCAGCTGATCCGCGACGGTCTCGCCTATGTCGACGACCAGACCCAGGAGGAGATCCGCCTCACGCGCGGCACGCTGACCGAGCCCGGCAGGAACTCGCCGTTCCGCGAGCGCACGGTGGAGGAGAATCTCGAGCTGTTCCGCCGCATGAAGGCCGGCGAATTCCCGAACGGGGCGCGCGTGCTGCGGGCCAAGATCGACATGGCCGCGGGCAACATCAATCTGCGCGACCCCGTGCTGTATCGCATCCTGCATGCGCATCATCCGCGCACCGGCACCAAATGGAGCATTTATCCGAGCTACGATTATGCCCACGGCCAGTCGGATGCGATCGAGGGCATCACGCACTCGATCTGCACGCTGGAGTTCGAGGACCACCGCCCGCTCTATGACTGGTTCATCGAGAAGCTGCCGGTGCCCTCGAAGCCGCACCAGTACGAGTTCGCGCGGCTGAACCTGACTTACACGCTGCTGTCGAAGCGCGTGCTGACCCAGCTCGTTCGCGACGGCCATGTCGCGGGCTGGGACGATCCGCGCATGCCGACCATCGCGGGGATGCGCCGCCGCGGCGTGCCGCCGGCCGCGCTGCGCGAATTCGTCAGGCGCATCGGCGTCGCCAAGGCCAACAGCGTGGTTGACGTCGGCATGCTCGAGTTCTGCATCCGCGAGGAACTAAACCGCACGGCGCAGCGCCGCATGGCGGTGCTGAAGCCGCTGAAAGTGGTGATCGAGAACTATCCGGAGGGGCAGGTCGAGGAGCTCGAGGCGATCAACCACCCGGATGACCCCAGCGCCGGCACGCGCAAGATCAGCTTCGGCCGCGAGCTCTATATCGAGCGCGACGACTTCATGGAGAACCCGCCGAAGAAATTCTTCCGCCTGTCGCCAGGCAACGAGGTGCGGCTGCGCTATGCCTATTTCGTCAAGTGCACCGGCGTGATCAAGAACGACGCAGGCGAGGTGGTGGAGCTGCGCTGCACCTACGATCCCGCGACCAAGGGCGGCAACGCGCCCGATGGCCGCAAGGTCAAGGCGACGATGCACTGGCTGCCGGCAGCGACGTCGAAGCCTGCTGAAATCCGCATCTACAACCAGCTGTTCTCCAATCCGAGCCCGGACGCCTCGAATTTCGCGGCCGATCTCAACCCGCAGTCGCTGGAGATCTTGTCCGATGCGCGGATCGAGGCATCGGTCGCGGAGAGCAATTCGCCCGAGCCGATGCAGTTCGAGCGCCAGGGCTATTTCGTGCGCGACAAGGACTCGACGCCGGGCAAGCCGGTGTTTTCGCGCACCATCGGTCTGCGCGACACGTTTGCAAAGGAAGTCGCGAAAGGTTGAGGCACCCATGAGCAACGAAACCGACGCCATCGTTTCCGCCATCATCGCGAAATGGTGCGCCGGCTTCGCGACGCTCGACGCCGCCGCGCTGTCCTCGCTCTATGCGAGCAACGCATTCTTCTTCGGCTCCAACCCGAAACTCTATCGGGGCAGGGACGGCGTTGCGGACTATTTCAACGGCCTGCCGCGATGGCGCAAGCCGAGTGCGACGTTTTCCGAGGTGCATGCCGCGCAGGCAGGTCCTGACATGATCAACATGGCGGCAACCGTCTCGTTCGACCTCGCCGGCGAGCGTCCTGATCTCGTCGTCAAGGTGAGCTGGGTCATCATCCGCGAGGACGGCGCGTGGAAGATCGTCAACCACCATGCCTCGTCGAAGGAACCGCTGATCTGACGAGCGGGCGGCACACGGCATCGTCATTTTCGCGTGGGAAACGAACGCGCGCCTCTGACGTTGGGGTGAATCCAAACGAGGGTCCATCCATGCAGAACATCGCAGAACATATGGAAATCATCGGCGCCGATGGCGTCCATATCGGCACCGTCGATCGCGTTGAGGGCAACCGCATCAAGCTGACCAAGAAGGACAGCGGCGAGGGCCGCCACAAGGGCCACCATCATTTCATCGATAAGGGTCTCGTTGCCGACGTCGAAGGCAACAAGGTCCGCCTCTCGGCCAAGGCCTCGGTCGCCGTGACCATGGAAGAGGAAAAGTAGGGGACGTCCAAGTTCGTTCCTGATCCGTACCGCTATTCGCACAGCCGCACGTTCCGGTAGCCTCTGCACCTATCGCGTATCGTAAGGTGCAGGGAATGGCGGAGCCTGGCCGGCCAGTGCGCTCCCAGGGAGTTGCCGGAACGTGGCCGGTTGGCCGCGCCGCGCCCGCTGGCGGCTTTGCGCCGGCGGGCTTTGGCGCCTGGCCCGCGATCGTCGAGACGGCGCGCGAATGGGCGCGTGCCGAGGCCGGCGCCGGTCGGCTGTTGCCCTGGGTGCCGGTCGCCTTCGGCGGCGGCATCGCGCTCTATTTCGCTGCCGATCACGAGCCGGTGCTGTGGGTCGTTGCCGCGTCGGCCATCGCGCTCATGCTCGGCGCCGTCCTGCTGCGGCGGAGTCGGCTGTTCGCGCCCGCGATCATGATCGCGGCTGTCGCGGCTGGCTTTGCCATGGCGACCTGGAAGACCGCGCGCATCGCCCATACGGTGCTGGCCAAGCCACTCTATTCGGTATCGCTGTCGGGCTACGTCGAGACCCGCGACATCCGCGAGCGCACGGATCGCTTCGTGCTGCGCGTCACCGCCATGGAGGCGCAGCGCAGCGACGTCAGGCTCGAGCGCGTCCGCCTCTCGGTGTGCAAGGGGATGGCACCGCAGGTCGGCAGTTTCGTGCAGCTGAAGGCGCGCTTGATGCCGCCGATCTCTCCCGTGCGCCCGGGTAGCTACGATTTCTCCCGCGACATGTTCTTTCAAGGCATCGGCGCCTCCGGTTTTGCAATGGGCGCGATTACGGTGGCAGCCCCGCAGGAGACCGGCGGCTTGCGGCTGCGCTACGCAGCCTTCACGCAGGGCTTGCGTGATGCGATCGACGCACGCATCCGTGCGACGCTCGAGGGCGACAACCGTGCGATCGCGACCGCGCTGCTCACCGGACGGCGCGATGCCATCACCACGCCCGTCAACGACGCCATGTTCATCTCGGGGCTTGGCCATGTGCTGTCGATCTCCGGCTATCACATGGCGGTCGTCGCCGGTGTCGTGTTTTTCGCGGTGCGCGCCCTGCTGGCCTTGATCCCGGGGCTGGCGGCGGGATTTGCCATCAAGAAATGGTCAGCGGCCGCCGCGCTGGTGGCGGCTGCGTTCTACCTGCTGCTGTCAGGCGCGGAGGTCGCCACGCAACGCTCGTTCTTCATGACGGCGGTGGTGCTGATCGCGGTCATGGTCGATCGCCGCGCTATCACCTTCCGCACGCTGGCCGTGGCGGCACTGATCGTGCTCGCGGTCGCGCCGGAAGCGCTGGTGCATCCGAGCTTTCAAATGTCCTTCGCCGCAACGCTCGGGCTCGTGGCGCTGGTGCAGATCGGCATGCCGAACCTGTTTGCCTCGCCCGATCATTCCGCGACGGCCCGTATCGCGCTGTGGGGCGGCCGCGAGATCGCGATGCTATTCCTGGCCTCGCTGATCGCAGGACTTGCGACCACGCCCTATGCCGCCTTCCACTTCCATCGCGTCACCCCGTTCGGCGTGCTCGCCAATCTCGGCGCGATGCCGGTGGTCTCGGCACTGGTGATGCCGGCTGGCCTGTTGGGACTGCTCGCGGCTCCCTTTGGGCTTGACAGCGTGTTCTGGTGGCTGATGGGGATCGGCATCGACTGGATGGTCGCGGTGTCGCGCTGGGTGGCGGCACTGCCGGGTGCAGTCGGCCGGATCCCTGCCTTCGGCACCGCGCCGCTGATCGCGGCAAGCCTCGGGATCATCTTGATGGGCCTGTTGCGCACGCCCTTGCGCTGGTCTGGCGCCTTGGTGCTGCTGGCCGCCATCGCGTGGGGCCTGTCGGTGCGGCAGCCCGACATCCTGATTGCCGGGGACGGCGCCAGCGTCGCGGTGCGGGGCAGGGACGGGCAGTTGCATGTGATCCGGGCGAGCAAGGATGGCTTTCTGCTCAAAGAGTGGTTAGCTGCCGACGCCGATCCGCGCGATGCCGGGAGTAGCTCGCTGGCTGACGGCGTGTCGTGCGACGAGTCCGGCTGTGTGACGCCGCTTGCCGACGGTCGGCTGGTCGCGCTTTCACTGCGCATCGATGCGCTGGCTGAGGATTGCAGTCGCGCCGCGCTGGTGGTCACGACGCGCCCCGCGCCGCCCGATTGCGCGGCGATGGTGGTCGACCGGCAGCGTCTCACCAGCCAGGGCGCGCTGGCGTTGACGCAGCGTGGTGACGGCTTTGCGATACAGGCGGTGAGAGCAAGAGGCACAAGCCGTCCCTGGTTGCCGGCCGGCGCCGGCGAGGGTGATTTCGATGGGAGCCTTGTGCCGAGGACGGCCGCGGCCCGCAACCGGGATGCAACGCCGGCGGAGACCGACTTGCAGGTCGACGATTAGGGGCCGGACGATTAAAAACAAATGCGAAGAGTAGGTCCGGGTCCGACCGGACTCCGCAGCACACAAATTATACCATCTCGCCGGCCTCGGCCGGCGATGGCATTTCAATCCTGGCCCGACCCCGCGGGCGGGGACGGCTCAGCCAATCGGCAGGCGCGTGATCGTCGACCGGCTATCGGCAACGATCTGCGGCTTGTGCTCGCGCTCGCTGACCGGCTGCGTCACCGGCAATTGCAGCACGGTTGCGCGCTGGCCTTCGACGAGCTGCGTCACCAGCACGTATTTGCCGTCGGGGAATTCGATCGCGTCATGATGGCGGTCGGGTATGTGCGGATCGATCTTGCCGAACTTGCCGACGCGGGAGTTGATGGTGCGCGTCCAGATCCAGCGATTATCGTAACGGACGTTGTCGGCGAAGGCGAGCTCCGTTCCCGGCAGCAGGCAGACGGCCACGGTCGGATCGGCCGCGGAAGCAAAGCCGCGCGTTGAGGTGCCGCGGAACGTTGTCGACACGATCGTCTCGCCGACTTCGGCGGGGCGAGATGCAACGGCATGCAGGCTGTAGTCACACATCGGGTGCTCCTCATTCGAAGATAGCAACCCGCGCCTCCTTCGGAGGCGCAAGCCTCTATCAGAGTGGAAGCACGTAACGCTCTGCTCGGTTGTGGGCAAATCTGCGGCTGGCGTTGCCGGACACGATCACATTATCTTTCCCGAAGTCATAGGAACAAAGCTCGCTTCAGTGCATTCGGCGGATGCGAGCGCCCGTGGCCTGCGGGCGCCGAGAGGGGGAATGTGGCCAGCTTCGCCGTGGCTGTCGGTTGATGGGAGTTTAGGCGTTGCGGAATAGCTCGCTCCCTACGTGCGCAGATTGCGTGCATGGTGCTGCAATTGAGTTGCGAATGCTTGCGCGGCCGATGCAAGCGATCAGCACGCTGCGAAGGCGCTTAAAGCGATCCTGCGCACGATCTCTTCACAAGCGATGCGTGCTTGGAGCCGCATGCCGAGGATGGAGCGCCGGAGAGAGGGGCCGGATAATCTGCGCAAGACCAAAAGACTATCCAGCTGGAGCGGACCATCGTCCGCTCCAATCGGAATCATTGGTATCGAATGACCGCTGGCCCGTCTCAGTACTTGCGGTACAGCCCGATCAGCTTGCCCTGAATCTTCACCCGGTTCGGCGGCAGGATGCGCACCTCGTAGGCGGCATTGGCGGGCTCGAGCGCGATCGACGCCCCCCGGCGACGAAAGCGCTTGAGCGTCGCTTCCTCGTCGTCGATCAGGGCCACCACGATGTCGCCGGTATCGGCGCTCTCGTTACGCTGGATCAGCGCCATGTCGCCATCGAGAATGCCGGCTTCGACCATCGAATCGCCGCGCACTTCGAGTGCGTAGTGTTCGCCCGAGCCGAGCATGTCGGGCGGCACGCTAATGGTGTGACTGCGGGTCTGCAACGCTTCGATCGGCGTGCCGGCCGCGATGCGACCCATCACGGGCACCGCAACGGGACGCTCGCCTTCGTCCGCGGAAGAACTGGAGCTCGCGCGCACCTTGCCGAGATTGCCCTCGATGACGCTCGGCGTGAAGCCGCGGCGGCTGCCGGCGGCGGCCTGGAGCTCGGGCAGCTTGATCACCTCGATGGCGCGGGCGCGGTTGGGCAGGCGGCGGATGAAGCCGCGCTCCTCGAGCGCGGTGATCAGGCGATGGATGCCCGATTTCGAGCGCAGGTCGAGCGCATCCTTCATCTCGTCGAAGGAGGGCGGCACGCCACTTTCCTTCAGACGTTCGCTGATGAACCGCAGAAGCTCGTATTGTTTGCGCGTTAACATCTCGACCAAAGTCCCCCGGTTGATGTCGTTCGATTCCGAGACGCTAAATTGGAGCGGTGAACCGCTACATGCTCGAAACAAATCATGAACGGACACTATATGTTCGATATGTGTTCCGCAACTGCTTAATTTACCGTGAACGGGACAAAGTTCGCGGAACGCGTGTGGTGGATGCGTTCAGACGGGCAGGCGCAGGACCTCGCAAGGCGAGCCGGCTTCTGCCTTCGGAGCGAACGGTGCGCGGACGAGAAGTGCCTGTGCTGCAGCGAGATTCGCAAGCAGCGAGGAATCCTGGTGATTGACGGGAAGGGCCACCAACGTGCCATCGTCGCGCGTCTCCAGATGTGCGCGCAGATAGTCCGCGCGCATATCGTTTGCATCCACATCGCGGCCGAGCACGGCGCGTTCTTGTCGGTGATGAATCATGGATCGTCCCGACAAGGCGCGAATCAGCGGCACCAGGAACAGGAAGGCGCACACGTAGGATGACACAGGATTGCCCGGCAGGCCGATCACGCGCATCGCGCCGAGCCGCCCATGCATCATCGGCTTGCCCGGGCGCATCGCGATCTTCCAGAACGCCATCGCGATGCCTTCGTCCCTCAACGCCTGCTGGACCAGATCATGGTCGCCGACCGACGCGCCGCCGCTCGTGACCAGGATCTCGGCGCCGCTCTCGCGGGCGCGGCGGATGCCGGCAGTGGTGGCCTCCAGCGTATCGGCGGCAATGCCGAGGTCGATGGTATCGGCCCCCTCGCTGCGGGCGAGCGCGTGCAGGGCATAGCCGTTGGAATAGACGACCTGGCCGTGAGCGGGTGTGGTTCCCGGCATGACCAGCTCGTCGCCGGTGGCGAGGATCGCGACCTTCGGACGGCGGCAGACGGCAAGCTGCGGATGATTCATGGCGGCGGCGAGCGCGAGATCGCGCTCGGTGAGACGGGTTCCCTTGCGCAGGAGCACGTCTCCTTCGGAGAAGTCGACGCCCGCGGGGCGGATGTGGCGGCCGGCAATCGCGGCTTCCTTGATCGTGATGCGCTTGCCGTCCGCAACCGTGTCCTCCTGGATCACGACCGCGTCGGCACCGTTGGGAATGACGCCGCCGGTGAAGATCCGCACGGCTTCGCCGGGGCCCAGCGTTCCCGCGAACGGACGACCCGCCGCCACTTCGCCAATCAAGGTGAGCGTACTATCGAGCTTTGTTGCATCGCTCGCGCGCACCGCGTAGCCGTCCATCGCCGACATTGCTTCCGGCGGCTGTGTGCGCAGCGCCGGGACATCGCGTGCGAGCACGCGATGATAGGCCTCGTTGAGGGAAACCATCGCTTCAGGCAGCGGCTCCGCACCCGCCAGCACCGCGGCAAGCGCGTCAGAAACCGGCATCAGGGCCAAGGGCGGAAACTCCTGCTGAGCATATCGGCAATGGGCGGCGAAAGTTCTAGCCGAGTGCAGGCGCGAGGCAAAGGCGCCGACAGGATGATTTATCCTGCGTGATCTCCGTCATGAAGAATCGTGCTCAGACCGGTCACGGCATGATCCGGAAGGCGAGACAGACCGGTACGAGGATAGCCATGGCGAGGACGAGAAGGATGAGCGCCACGGCCGGCATCGGATCAACTCTGCGTCTGTTCGCCCGAACTGACGCTGGATGTCACGTCCGGAGCTTTGGGGCTTTGATCCTTGTCCGGCAGCGGATCGGCCTGCGACTTTAGGTCGGCGGCCTTGCTGATCAGCTTGGCGGAGAGGCGCGAATCCGAAGTTGTCTTGGCGAATTCGAGCAGCAAGGAGGCTTGCTTTGTGAGGTAGGCTTTGCCCAGCACGAGAATAAGTCCGATGTAGACGTCCCAACGGACTCATAGAGTCCGGAGGGAGGTATTCCGTTCCCGGAACTCTGTACAAAAATGTACAAAGTGAATTGGTTCCATACCCGAGCGGATTTGGGTGCCCGAAACCCGACCCCGATCCTGTTCGGCATCGGTGGTCAAATTCCCAACGCTAGCAAGGCGTTGCCGACATCACCGGGCGAGGTGACATGCACCGCCGTCAGTCCACGCGCTCGCGCCCCCTCGACGTTCTCGGCCAGGTCGTCGAAGAAGACGATTCGGCTGGCTGGCACGCCGATCGCCGCCACGACATGATCGAACGCCTCCGCATCCGGTTTGCGCAGGCCGATGCTGGACGACAGATAGAGCTCGCGGAAATGCCCGAGCACGCCGGCATATTCCTTCGAAAAATAGTCGACATGCGGCCGATTGGTGTTGGAGAAGGCATAGAGCGGCATCTGCTTCGCCGCGCGCGGCAAGAGCTCGGCGATCTCAGGCATCTCGCCGGCGAAGATCGCGTTCCATCCCTCCAGAAACTGCGCGTCGGAAATGCCGATCCCGAGCGATGAACGCAGCGATTGGAAATAATCCTCGTCGCCGATCTTGCCGACCTCGTGCAGCCGGTAGGCCTCGTCACGCACATAGCGCGCGACGATGGCCTCGGGCTGGCAGCCGGCATGCCCCGCCCAGCAGGCGATCGCCTTGGAGAAATCGATATCGAGCACCACGCGGCCGAGATCGAACAGGAGCGCATCGGCGCTGCCGGGGGAGAGTGAGGTCATCGTGTTCTTTCACATTTCAGTATCGGTAGGGCTCGTGGTCGAACAGCGGGAACGCGCTGAACACGCTCGGCGCATTCGTTGCGGTCGCCTGATGCAGGCAGGATTTGTCGATTTCGGCGAACGAGGTGGCACCCAAGAGGCCGAGGCAGCGCAGCACTTCGTCCTCCAGCAATTCCAGCATTCGCATCACGCCGGCTTCGCCGGCCGCCGCCAGCGCCCAGCATTGCAGCCGGCCGATGCCGACGATGTCGGCGCCGGCCGCGATCGCCTTGACGATGTCGGTGCCGCGGCAGAAGCCGCCATCGACCATGATCTTGGCGCGGCCCTTCACCGCCTCGACGATTTCAGGCAGCACATGCATGGCGCCGCGGCCGTGATCGAGCTGACGGCCGCCATGGTTGGAGACGTAGATCCACTCGACACCGTGATCGATCGCGATCTGAGCGTCCTCGGCGGTGGCGATTCCCTTCAGGATCAGTGGGATCCTGAACTTGTCCTTGATCATCTTCACCGTCCGCCATTCCAGACCCTTCTGGAAATCGCCGCCGGTCGCGCGCAGGCGGCTTTCGCGAACGTAGCGCTTGGCGATGTCACGTTCGCGACGGCTGTAATGGGCGGTGTCGACAGTCAGGCAGAACGCGGCATAGCCGTTCTTCTCGCTCCGGCTGACGACATCGGCGACGAAGGCATCGTCGCCGCGGACATAGAGCTGATAGAGCCGCAGCGCGTCGGGCGCGGCCTCGGCGGTCTTCTCGAGCCCCGGCTCGGACACCGAGCTCAACATGTGCGCCGCACCGAAGGTGCCGGCGGCGCGCGCGACGCTTGCCGCGCCATCGGGATCGAAGATCTCCAGGGCACCGACGGGGGCGAGCACCACCGGCAGCCGCATCCTGCGGCCGAGCTGCTCGACGGAGCCGTCGACCTTGCGAACGTCGCGCAGCACGCGCGGGCGGAAGGCGATCTCGTCCAGCGCCATGCGGTTGCGGCGCATCGTGGTCTCGGTCTCGGCAGCGCCGACGATGTAGTCCCAGGCATTCTGGTTGAGATTGGCGCGCGCCTTCCGGATGAACTCGTGTAGATTCTGGAACGGCTCGTTGCTGGCGCCGAGTTCGACGTTCCTGTCCGGCCGGATGCGGGGCGCGTCATTCATTGGTGTCCTCCCGAGAATTTGAAGTCTTGTCGCCATCGCCTAGCGTGTCCGGCCCCCCAAAACCATCCTAAAATCGCATAGCTGCGAGGCGTGGGCGGCCGACCGATGCCGCGTTGCGCGAAGCGGTTTCGGAACGTTGCCAAAAGCTTAAGCCGAGGCGAAGGGATTTCGCCGGTGTACCGCCGCCGGCCTTCCAGGCGGCCTTGAAGAAACCAGAATGGTGTTGTGAGAGGTGACCTGGATCGCCATTTGCATGGCGGCTTCCAAGCCCGAGAGATAAGCCCTCAACAGAACCGCTAAGCAAAAGGCCAGCCTATCCATGCGGAAAACCCTGCTGTTCCCCCTGGGCGCGCTCACGGGAGTGTGTCTGACCCTTCTGGTAGCCAGTCCCCACGGCAGCGTGTGGGCGGCACGGGCGGCGGCGAGCGCGGACGATGCCTATTCCCAGCTCAATCTGTTCGGCGCAGTGTTCGAGCGGGTCAAGGCGAACTATGTCGAGAAGCCCGACAGTGCCAAGCTGATCGAAGGCGCGATCACGGGCATGGTGACCTCGCTCGATCCGCACTCGCGCTACATGAATGCCAAGGCCTGGACCGAGATGCAGGAGACCACCTCCGGCGAGTTTGGCGGGCTCGGCATCGAGGTCACGATGGAGGATGGGCTCGTCAAGGTCGTCTCGCCGATCGACGACACGCCGGCCTCGAAGGCCGGCATCATGTCCGGCGACCTCATCAGCAAGATCGACGGCGAGGCCGTGCAGGGCATGACGCTCGAGCAGGCCGTCAACAAGATGAAGGGGCCGGTCGCCACCAAGACCAAGCTCACCATCGTGCGCAAGGGTGCCGACGCGCCGCTCGATGTCGCGATCACCCGCGAGATCATCCATGTGCGCCCGGTGCGCTTCCACGTCGAGAATGGCGACATCGGCTATATCCGCATCACCTCGTTCAACGAGCAGACCACCGACGGCCTGAAGAAGGCGATCGCGTCGGTCTCCAAGGAGGTCCCCCCGGAGAAGCTCGCAGGCTATGTGGTGGACCTGCGCAACAATCCCGGCGGCCTGCTCGACCAGGCCGTCTCGGTGTCGAGCGCATTCCTCCAGCGTGGCGAGGTCGTCTCGACCCGCGGGCGCAATCCGGAAGAAACCCAGCGCTTCACCGCGCATGGCGGCGATCTCACCAAGGGCAAGCCGCTGGTGGTTCTGGTCAATGGCGGCTCGGCGTCGGCTTCCGAGATCGTGGCCGGCGCGCTGCACGATCACAAGCGCGCGACGATCATTGGCACGCGCTCGTTCGGTAAGGGCTCGGTGCAAACGATCATTCCGCTCGGCGCCGGCAATGGTGCGCTGGCGCTGACCACGGCGCGCTACTACACGCCGTCGGGCCGCTCGATCCAGGCCCAGGGCGTCGCGCCCGACATCGAGATCCTCCAGGACGTGCCGCCCGAGCTGAAGGGCCGGATGGATACGATGGCGGAGTCCCAGATGCGCGGGCACTTGTCGGCCGCCGATGGCACCGAGCAGACCGGTTCCCAATCCTACGTCCCGCCGGAGGAGAAGGACGACAAGGCGCTGCATGCGGCCTATGACTTCCTTCACGGCGTCACCGCGAATGCCGTCGCCGCCAAGCGCGCGACGAAGGCTGCGGTGCCGAACTAGACTTGACGGCCTCAGACATGGATCGCCTGGGAGCGGATGACCGCTTCTGGGCGATTTCGTTTGCGGCGCAGTCTGCGAAGCCTAACCGGCCTCGCGGCGTCGGCTCTCGCTGCCTTCGCGTCGGGCGAGACGGCTGCGATGCAGCGCGAACAGCTCCAGCATCTTGTCGGCCGGTTTCGCGGCGCTGAAAAGATAGCCCTGCATCTCCGAACAACCGAGCGCCCGGAGCAGGCGCTGCTGCTCTTCGGTTTCGACGCCCTCGGCCGTGGTGGTCATGCGGCGGGCGGCAGCTAAGTTGACAACGGCCTGGACGATGCTGGCGGAGCCGTCGGGGCCGGCGATGTCTTCGACGAAGCAGCGGTCGATCTTGATCTTGTCGAAGGGGAAGCGGTGCAGATAGCTCAGCGACGAGTAGCCGGTGCCGAAATCGTCCAGCGCGATGCGCACCCCGATGGCGCGAAGCTGGTGCAGGATCGCCAGCGCTGCTTCGTCGTCGCGGATCAGCACGGCCTCGGTGATCTCGAGCTCGAGCCGGCTCGCCGGGAGGTCCGAGGCGGCCAGCGCCGCCATGATCTTGAGCGCCAGCGTGCCGCTCTTGAATTGCACTGGCGAGACGTTGACGGCGAGGCGGATGTCGTCGGGCCAGATGGCTGCGTCCCGGCAGGCGGTCGCCAGCACCCATTCGCCGATCTCGTTGATCAGGCCGGTGTCTTCGGCGATCGGGATGAACTCGGCTGGCGAGACCATGCCGCGCTCGGGATGGCGCCAGCGCACCAGCGCCTCGCAGCCGGTGATGCGGTCGTCGTTCAGGCCGAGGCAGGGCTGGTAATAGACCTCGAGGCCGCCATGGGCGATGGCGTGACGCAGGTCGATCTCGAGCTGCCGCCGATCGCGAACCTTAGCGTCCATGTCCGGCTCGAAGAAGCGATAAGTGCGGCGTCCGGCGGCTTTGGCGGCATACATCGCCATGTCCGCGTTCTTCAGGATCTGATCGAGCACCTCGCCGTGTTCCGGCGCCAGCGCAATGCCGATGCTGGCGTCCGCGGTGAGATGATGGCCCATGCAGTCGAAAGGGGTGCGGATGGCCTGGAAGACCCGTGCGACGAGATCGTTGACCCGGTCCGGCGAGGTCACCGCGCTCTGCACGATGGCAAATTCGTCGCCGCCAAGCCGGGCCACGAAATCCGCCGGGCCGGCACAGCGGCGCAGGCTCTGCGCGATCGACTTGAGCAGTTCGTCGCCGACGAGATGGCCAAGCGCGTCGTTAACGCCCTTGAACTCGTCGATGTCGATATAGTGCACCGCGATCTGTTCGCCGTCGGCGATGGCGGCCAGCTCTTGCCGCAGATGCTCGTGGAACATGGTGCGGTTGGGCAGATCGGTCAGCGCGTCGTAATGGGCGAGGTGGGTGATGCGCGCCTCGATCCGCCGGCGCTCGGTGATATCCTCATGCGTCGCCACCCAACCGCCGTCCGCAAGCGGCTCGTTGACGATCTGGATCGAACGGCCGTCGGAGGTGTCGACGACCATGGCGTTGCGCACATGGACGCCGCTCAGCACGCGCGCAACGTAGTCGTCGACATCGCCGGTGAACGAGCCCGTCGCTTTCCGATGGGCGATGATGTCGTGGAAGCTGCAACCCGGCTTCACGATCGCGGCCGATAGCCCGTACATGTCGATGTAGCGTTGGTTGCAGATCACGAGCCGCCGCTCGGAATCGAACAGCAGAAGGCCCTGGGTCATGTTGTTGACGGCGCGGTCGAGACGCTGCATTTCCAGCATCAGCCGTTCCCGCGAGAGGCGGTGCTGCTCCAATAGCTTGCGCACGATCGCGATCAGCACGCCCGCGATGGCGAGCGCAGAAGACGCGGCGACCGAGATCAGGATCCTAATCTGCTCGCGCCAGTCCGTCAGGGCCGCCGCGCGCGTCATAGTGGCCATGATCAGGATCGGGAAGTGGGGCAGGGCGCGCGAGGAGATCAGCCGGTCTTCTCCGTCGACCGGGCTTACGAAGCGGCCGGCGAAGTGATCGAGCCCGAAAACCCTCTGCTGCGAGAACGGGCCGGTCTTGAAATTCCGGCCCATCAATTCGCTGGAAAGCGGATACCGGGCGAGCAGCGTGCCGTCTCGATGCAGCATCGAGATCGTCGCGCCTTCGCCGAGCACGACGGAAGCGAAGAATTTCTCGAAATTTGCGGGCTCGATACCGCGCCCGACGATGCCCAGGAACTCGCCGTTCGGTCCCAGGATCTTGCGCACGATCAGGATGGTCCAGGCACCCGAGATGCGACTGTGCAGCGGCTCGATCAGCACGTCAGGCGAATGCGGATCGTATTTGAAGGTGCGGAAATAGGCGCGATCGGCAACGTTCACTTTCGGGGCCGGCCATGCCGTCGACGAATTGACCAGATTGCCTTCGGCGTCGATGACGTTGACCCCACCCATGTAGGGCAACGCCTCGATCTTCGAGCGCAGCATCCGGTGGACGTCCTGCCCCGAGAGGCGCCTGCGATAATCCTCCGCGTCACGGATGCCGGTCGTGCGGACGTGGTCGACGAAATCCCGTTGGATGACCGCAAAATCCTGCAATTGCTGGTCGAAATGATGGGCGAGCATCAGCACGGTGTTTTCCAGCTCGCGGCCGGAGTTGCGCAGCGCACGTTCGCGGAAATTCTGCGCCATCAGCGTCGCGCCGACGGCGATCGCCGCGATCAGCAGCGTGCCGCCCACCACCAGCCAGCGGATCGGTCCGCTGCGCACGAAGGCTTGGTCAAAGAGGCGACTGCCGAATCTCGTCATCATGCTGGATCATTGCCGTGCACACGCCAGGATCAATTCCTGACCTCGAAAACACCCGTTGGTTTACGGGAACGGTATGGAGGCGAAGTTAGGAAGCGCGGTTAACGCGATGTGAACGGCCGGGTGCAAAGGCAACCGATGTGCGCGGCGCAGAAGGTGGATCGCTGACGTCCGCGTGTCAGGCGCGGTAATGGCCGGACTTGCCGCCGAGCTTCTCGACGAGATGGATGCCCTCGATGCGTACGCCGCGCTCCACCGCCTTGATCATGTCGTAGATCGTGAGGCAGGCGACCGAGACGGCGGTGAGCGCCTCCATCTCGACGCCGGTGGGACCGGTAACCTTCACGCTGGCGCGGACGAGGCAACCCGGCAGTTTCGCATCGGGCCCGATGTCGACCGTGACCTTCGACAGCGCGAGCGGATGGCAGAGCGGGATCAGCTCGGAGGTGCGCTTGGCGGCCATGATTCCGGCAATGCGCGCAGTCCCGAGCACGTCGCCCTTCTTGGCGTTGCCGGACACGATCAGCTCGAGCGTCGCCTTGGTCATGATGACACGGCCTTCCGCCACCGCAAGCCGCTCGGTCGCGGGCTTGTCCGAGACGTCCACCATCCGCGCTTCGCCGGACGCGCCGATATGGGTGAGGGCAGCGCCGGCCTTCGACTTGGCTGGGATTGTCTTGGATGGCTTGCGCGCCATGTCAGCGCGTACCCGTCGCGCGCGGCGCCGTCTCGCGCGCCAGCAGCGTGCGCGTGGCGGCGGTGACGTCGGCCTGCCGCATCAGGCTCTCGCCGACGAGGAAGGTCGACATGCCGACGCGCTCGAGCCGCGCAAGATCCGCGGCTGTGAAGATGCCGCTCTCGCCGACCATCAGCCGGTCCCCGGGGATCAGCGGCGCCAGAGCCTCGCTGGTCGCAAGCGTGGTTTCGAAGGTGCGCAAATTGCGGTTGTTAACGCCGATCACCGGCGAACGAAGTTTCAGCGCGCGGTCGAGCTCGGCGCGGTCGTGGATCTCGATCAGCACATCCATGCCGTAGGCGAAGGCGGCATCTTCGAGGTCTCTGGCAGTCGCATCATCGAGCGCGGCCATGATGATCAGGATGCAGTCGGCGCCATGCGCGCGAGCCTCCGCCACCTGATAGGTGTCGAACATGAAGTCCTTACGCAGCACCGGCAGCGAGGTTGCCGCGCGCGCGGCCACCATGAAGTCGAGATGGCCCTGGAACGAGGGCGTGTCGGTCAGCACCGAGAGGCAGGCGGCGCCGCCGGCCTCATAGGCCTTGGCAAGCTGGGGCGGATCGAAATCGGCGCGGATCAGTCCCTTGGACGGCGAGGCCTTCTTGATCTCGGCGATCAGCGCGTAGTCGCCATTGGCGTGCTTCGCCTTGATCGCGCGCACGAAGCCGCGCGGGGCGGCTTGCGCCTTGGCCTTTGCCTCGACAATCGAGAGCGGCTGCGCGCGCTTGGCCGCGGCAATCTCCTCGCGCTTGTACGCTTCAATCTTGGTCAGGATATCCGACATGTCAGGCTCAGCCGTTCGAAACCGCGATCAGATGTTTTAGCCGCGCGCTCGCGGCGCCGCTGTCGAGCGATTTTGCGCCGATCGCCACCCCTTCCTTGAGGTCCTTGGCGCGTCCGGCCACGACGAGCGCGGCGGCGGCGTTGATCAGCGCGACGTCGCGGTAGGGGCTCGGCCTGCCGTCGAGCACGCTTTTCAGCGCGATCGCGTTGGCATCGGCGTCGCCGCCTTTGAGTGCGCCCGTCTCGCAGCGCGATAGGCCGGCCTCCTCGGGCGTCACCTCGAAATTCCGGATCTCGCCATTGTGGAGCGCGGAGACGAAAGTCGGGCCGGTGAGGGTGATCTCGTCGAGGCCGTCGGAGCCGTGCACCACCCAGGCTGACTCCGAGCCGAGGTTCTTGAGCACCTGCGCCAGCGGCTGCACCCATTGCCGCGAAAAGACGCCGACCATCTGCCGCTTCACGCCAGCCGGATTGGAGAGCGGACCGAGCAGATTGAAGATCGTGCGCGTCGCGAGCTCGACCCGGGTCGGGCCGACGTTCTTCATCGCGGGATGGTGCGCGGGGGCGAACATGAAACCGATGCCGCATTCGCGCACGCAGTGTCCGACCTGCTCGGGCCTGAGGTCGATCTTCACGCCGAGCGAGGCCAGCACGTCGGCGGCGCCCGAGCGCGACGACAGCGCGCGGTTGCCATGCTTGGCCACCGGCACGCCGGCGCCCGAGACGATGAAGGAGGCGCATGTCGAGACATTGACGGAGCCGGAGCCGTCGCCGCCGGTGCCGACGATGTCGACCGCATCAAGCGGCGCCGTCACGGTCAGCATCTTGGAGCGCATCGCCGTCACAGCGCCGGTGATCTCGTCCACGGTCTCGCCGCGCACCCTGAGCGCCATCAACAGGCCGCCCATCTGCGAGGGCGTGGCCTCGCCGGACATCATGGCATCGAAGGCGGAGGCGGCTTCGTCACGCGACAGGCTGGCGCCGGTCGCCACTTTTCCAATGATCGATTTCAGGTCGTCCATCGCGTGCTTTCAACTCACTGGTTCGCGCCGGTCACCTGCGCGAAGGCGGCCTGATTAATGGTGGTCCCGATGTCGGTTTCAAGCTTGTTGACGTAGGAAGCGACCTGCTCCTCGGTCTGCGCACGGTCGAGGCTGTCCTTCAGCTTCTTCACCGCCTCGGAGGCTGCGTCGACCGCGGGTTCGACGATGTCGGTGACGCGGAAGATGATCACTTCGCTGCCGCCGCTCACGGGCGTCTGCCCGACGCCGTCCTTGGCGGTACGGAAGGCCGCCGACACCACAGTTGCGGGCACGCCGGCAGGCGAATCGTCGCGCTTGAAGCCGGTTGCGGTCTCGACTTTGGCGCCGATCGCAGCGGCCTCATCGGCGAGCTTGCCGCCGGATTCGAGCTTCTGCACCATCTCGGTCGCCTTGGCCTTCAGCTTGGCCGCGACCTGGTCCTGGCGCCAGCGCGCCTCGACCTGGTCGCGGACCTCGTCGAGATTGCGGTCGCGCGAGGGCGTGATGGCGAGGACGTCGTACCAGACATAGCCGCCTTTGAACGAGATCGGGTCGTTGTCGACGCCGACGTCGGTGTTAAAGGCCTGCGACACCACGTCGAGACCCTGCGGAATGTTGGCGACCGGCTGGCCGTTCGGGGCGCGGCCGGAACGGTCGACGGCGTCGATGGTCACGGCCGTGAGCCCGAGCTTCTGCGCTGCGTCGATCACGCTGGAGCCGCCCCCACGCTCGTCCTCCATCTTGTCGCGGAGATCCGCGACCTTGACGCGCGCGCGCTCGGTCGCGATCTCGCGCTTGATATCGCTGGCAACGCTCGCGTAGTCCGCCTCCTTGCCCGGTTCGATTTTCTCGACCTTGACAATCGCGACGCCAAGCCCCCCCTGGATCGGCTGGCTGATCTCGCCGGCAGGAAGCGCGAAGGCAGCTTCGCCAACGGCGGCATCGAGCGAAGACTTGGTCACGAGCCCGAGGTCGACGTCGGAGGCGCTCAGCCCGCGCCCCTTTCCGAGGTCCTCGAACGACGTCCCGCCGACGAGGCGCTCGCGTGCGGTCTGCGCGTCGGCCATGTTCGCAAACACGATCTGCTGGATCTGGCGCTTCTCCGGCGTGCCGAGCCGATCCTTGCGCTGGTCGAACACTTTCTTGGCGTCCTCGTCCGAGACCTCGGTCCACTTGCCGATCTCCTCCGGCGAGACCACGACGAAGGCGACCTTGCGATATTCGGGCGCGCGGAACTGGACCTTGTGATCCTCGAAATAGGCGGGGAGCGTCTCGGGCGAGGGCGCATCGATGGTGCCTGCCTGCGCGGCGTCGAGCCTGACGAACTCGATGGCGCGCTGCTCGTTCTGGAAGCGCGTCAGTACGTCGAGCATCGTTTTCGGCGGCTCGAGGCCGGCGCCGATCGTGCCGGTGATCTGCCGGCGCAGCGACACCTTGCGCTGCTCGGCGACGTAGCGCTGCTCGGTGTAGCCGAAATTGCGGATCACGGCCTGGAAGCGGTTCGCATCGAAGTTGCCGCCGACGCCCTTGAAGTTCGGGTCGTTCATGATGACCTGGCGGATCTGCTCGTCGGACTGGCCGAGCCCGAGCCGACGCGCCTCCTCGTCGAGGGCGGCCTCCGCAATGGTCTGCTGCAGCACCTGACGATCGAGGCCGAAGGCGCGCGCCTGATCGGGCGTCAGCGGACGGCCGAACTGGCGGCTAATCTGTTGCAGGCGGTCCGTGTAGATCTGGCGGAACTCGTTGAGCGAAATCTCGGTGCTGCCGATCTTGGCCACCGTGGACTGCCCGAAGCCGCGGAAGATGTCGGCGATGCCCCAAATGCCGAAACTGACAATCAACACGCCCATCACCACGGCCATAATGGTCTTGCCGAGCCAGTTTGATGAGGCCTTGCGCATTCCTCGAAGCATTTGGTCCAACTTGTTTGGCAGGAGGGGAACGGGAGCGCGTCTTAATGCAGATTCCGCAAAAGCGCGTCACCAAATTGATAGATCATCATAAAGTGGCGGCTTTCCCCCCGCAACCTCGCCTCAAGCGGCTGTTCGAAGCTGCGGTTAAAAGCCCCGAGGTCTGGAACTGGCGCGACAGCTCTGCTAGCGCATGCACAAATCTCATTTTGCTGGACATTGACATGACCGACGCCATCCGACCGCTGATTGCCGGCAACTGGAAGATGAACGGCCTGAAGGCTCAGGTTGCGGAATTCGACGCCATGCTCAACGGCGCGGCAGATGTGACTGGAAGGGCCGACCTGCTGGTCTGCCCACCAGCAACCCTGATCGCCGCCTTCGCCGACAGGGCGCGGGGCAAGAAGGTGACAGTAGGAGCCCAGGACTGCCATCCCAAGGCCTCCGGGGCCCATACCGGCGATGTCGCTGCCGAAATGCTGGTGGATGCGGGCGCCACCGCCATCATCGTAGGCCATTCCGAGCGCCGCGCCGACCACGGCGAGGGCGATGCCCTGGTCCGGCAGAAGGCCGAGGCAGCCTGGCGCGCCGGGGCGACCGCGATCGTCTGCATCGGCGAGACGCAGGGCCAGCGCGATGACGGCCAGACCCTGGACATCCTGCGCGGCCAGCTCGACGGCTCGCTGCCGGACGGCTCCAGCGCGGCAAATTTGATCGTGGCCTACGAGCCGGTCTGGGCGATCGGCACCGGCCTCACCCCCACATCCCAGGATGTCGAGCAGATTCATGGCTTTATCCGGGAACTCCTGACGTCCCGGTTCAAAGCCGATGGTGCCAGGATGCGGATCCTCTACGGCGGCTCGGTCAAGCCCGCGAACGCGGCCGAACTGATGGCGGTGAAGAACGTCAACGGCGCGCTGGTCGGCGGGGCCAGCCTGAAAGCAGCTGATTTCCTTGCGATCGCGAAGGGCTGTCCCTAGCTCATCCAAACCATGGGTCCGGATCCGATCGGGGGTGGCAATACCCCCTCCGATCGTGTAACACCGCGCAACTTCAGGAAAACCCGCGAAGCGCGATCGGCCGCCGTCAGGCGCCGCCGGCTTATGACGGAAGGATACTATGCAGACCGTTGTCATCGTCATCCACCTCATGATCGTCGCCGTCATGATCGGCGCCGTCCTGCTCCAGAAGTCGGAAGGCGGCGGCCTCGGCATGGGCGGAGGCGCGGGCTTCATGTCGAGCCGCGGCACCGCAAACCTCTTGTCGCGCACGACAGCGATCCTGGCCGCGGGCTTCTTCCTGACCAGCCTGTTCCTGTCCTGGTACGCCGGTTATGACCGCAAGCCGTCGTCGATCATCGGCCAGCCTGGGCAGACTCAGCCGGCCGGCGGATCCCCGATCGCGCCGCCGACCTCGGGCGGTATCCTGGATTCGCTGAAGAAGGCCGACGAGCAGCAGAATCAGGCGCCTGCCGGCCCGCAGGTGCCGCGCTCGCAATAAAGCAGGGGGGCCATGCAGGTCGGCTGCTACCGTCCTGCATCAAAAATCCCCATCAAGGCACTGTCACCACTCTCAGTTCTGGATCACCCACAGGCCCGCAGAATCTTTGGGGCGGAATGCGAATCGCTTTGGCGAATCGAATTCGAGGGATTAGAGGTTAAGTCCCATGGCGCGGTATATATTCATCACCGGCGGCGTGGTTTCTTCGCTCGGCAAGGGTCTGGCTTCAGCGGCACTCGGTGCGCTGTTGCAAGCCCGGGGCTACAAGGTCCGCCTCCGCAAGCTCGACCCCTATCTCAACCTCGATCCCGGAACGATGTCGCCGTATCAGCACGGCGAAGTGTTCGTCACCGATGATGGCGCAGAGACCGATCTCGATCTCGGTCACTATGAGCGCTTCACCGGCAGGCCTGCGACCAAGGCCGACAACATCACCACGGGGCGCATCTACCAGGACATCATTTCCAAGGAGCGCCGCGGCGATTATCTCGGCGCGACCATCCAAGTGGTTCCGCACGTCACCAACGCCATCAAGGAATTCGTCCTCGACGGCAATGACGATTACGATTTCGTGCTGGTCGAGATCGGTGGCACTGTCGGCGACATCGAGGGCCTGCCGTTCTTCGAGGCGATCCGCCAGCTCAAGAACGAGCTGCCGCGCGATCATGCCGTCTACATCCATCTCACGTTGCTGCCCTACATCCCCAGCGCCGGCGAGCTTAAGACCAAGCCGACGCAGCACTCCGTGAAGGAGCTGCGCTCGATCGGCATCCAGCCGGACATCCTGCTCTGCCGCACCGACCGCGAGATCCCGAAGGAGGAGCGGCGCAAGCTCGGGCTGTTCTGCAACGTGCGCGAAAGCGCCGTGATCGAAGCGCGCGACGTCGACAACATCTACGCCGTGCCGGAGGCCTATCACAATGCGGGCCTCGATGATGAAGTGCTCGCCGCCTTCGGCATCGCCTCGCGGACTCCGCCCGAGCTGCGCAGCTGGCAAGAAATCAACGAACGCGTGCGCAATCCCGAGGGCAACGTGACCATCGCCATCGTCGGCAAGTACACCGGCATGAAGGACGCGTACAAGTCGCTGATCGAGGCGCTGTCGCATGGCGGCATCGCCAACAAGGTGAAGGTCAATCTCGACTGGATCGAGAGTGAGATATTCGAGAAGGAAGATCCCGCGCCGTTTCTCGAGCACGTCAACGGCATCCTGGTGCCCGGCGGCTTCGGCCAGCGCGGCGCGGAAGGAAAGATCAAGGCGGCGCAATTCGCACGCGAGCGCGACGTGCCGTATTTCGGCATCTGCTTCGGCATGCAGATGGCGGTGATCGAGGCCGCGCGAAATCTCGTCGGCATCGAGGATGCCAATTCCACCGAGTTCGGTCCGACCAAGGAGCCGCTGGTTGGCCTGATGACGGAATGGCTGCGCGGCAACGAGCTCGAGAAGCGCTCGCAGGCCGGCGACCTCGGCGGCACGATGCGGCTAGGGGCCTATCCTGCAACGCTCAATCGCGGCAGCCGCGTCTCAGAGGTCTATGGCGGCGCCACCGAAATCTCCGAGCGTCACCGCCATCGTTACGAGGTCAACACTGCCTACAAGGACCGCCTCGAGCAGCACGGCCTAAAATTCTCCGGCCTGTCGCCCGACGGCGTGCTGCCGGAGATCGTCGAGTACGAGGATCACCCCTGGTTCATCGGCGTCCAGTTCCACCCCGAGCTGAAGTCGCGCCCCTTCGAGCCGCACCCGCTGTTCGCCTCGTTCATTCAGGCGGCGATGGTGCAATCGCGGCTGGTCTAGACGCCTCAGCTCGCTTTCTTGACGATCTTACGGAGAGCGGCATCGATCGTCGATTGCCAGCCAGATCAATCCGTCCCGGCAACATCGGCGCCGCAAGCTCGGGCGAAAGCAGTGCCGTGACAAGTTTCATCTGCGGCCGCCGCGTCAGCCTGTAGACGGCCGCGGGTGGTACGTTCAGCATTGCCCGATCCACCAGCTTGGCGCGCAGGCCCAGCCGGTCGAGCACCGGGCGCGGCACCGGGCAGCTCATGCCGTAAGTGAACTGATAGAAGGCGCCGCCGGGGCGGATGTAGCTGAATGCGCCGCTGACAATCGAGACGACTTTGCGCATTGACATGTTGAGCATCGGCAATCCGCTCACCACGGCGCCGACCGGCGCGCCCTCATAAAGGCGATGCGTGGTGAGCCGCGCCGCATCGATCCACAATATGCGAGCCCCGGGAAAGCGCACCTGCAGCAGCTTCATGAAATCGGAGCCGTATTCGACCAGCGTGAGGTCTTCCTGGCGCACGCCGCGCTTCAACAGCTTGTAGGTGAATGCGCCGGTGCCGGGACCGAGCTCGAGGATGGGGCCGGTCGATGCGTCGATCTCGCGCGTGATGAGATCCGCCAGTGCCGCGCTCGACGGCGCGATCGCACCGACCTGACGCGGTGCCGACATCCAGGCGAGGAAGAACGAGAGAAAATCGTTGGGCATGCGCACTCCGGCATTTTGCTTCGCGCCTCGCAAATCAGAGGCGGCTCACAATCTCACGGGAGTGCATTGCGACAGCATTGCGTAGGTGATGCCGACCAAGATCACTTGGCGCGGATCGGCGGCAATGTGATCCGGAAGCATGCGCCGCCGTTCGCTCCGTCCAGCACCGAGACGTCGCCGCCATGCAGCAGCACGATCTCGCGAACCATGTTGAGGCCGAGGCCGGCGCCGCGATCGAGCGGCGTGAGCCGATAGAACGGCTCGAAGATCATCTCGCGTTGCTCGGGCGGAATGCCCGCGCCCTCGTCGGTGACTTCGATGCAAGCGGGCTTGCTGACGCGGATGCCGATCGTGCCGCGGCGCGGGCCGTGCTGGATGGCATTCTGCACCAGGTTGGTCAGGGCGCGTTCGAGCGCGACCGTGTCGCCGAGTGTCTCGATCGCTGTTTCCGGTGCGTCGAGCGCCAGCTCATAGCCCGCGGCGATGGCAAGCGGAGCAAGCTCGGCGGCGACGCCCTGGGCGATGGCGACGAGGTTGACCCGTGCGAAAGGGTGCCCGCAGCGGTCGAGCCGCTGGATATCGAGCAATTGCTCGGCGAGCGTGGCGAGCCGCGCGGCATCCTCGATCAGGCGGGTCTTGTCAGGTCCCGGCGGAAGCGACTCCAGGCGCGTGTTCAGGATCGCGATCGGCGTGCGCAGTTCGTGCGCGGCATCGGCGACGAAGCGCTTGTGCCGGGCATAGCCTTCATCGAGCCGCGCCAGCGCGTCATTGACTGCGGTCACGAGCGGCACGACCTCGAGCGGAATCTGGTCCACCGACAGTCGCGCGCCGCGCTGATGAATGTCGATGCGGCGCGCCTGATCGGCGGTCGTGTCCAGCCCCCTGAAGGCGCGCCGCACGATCATCGGAGTAGCGATCAACGTCGCCGTTCCCATCAGGAGCAGGCCGGGCAGGGCGATGCCGAGAAACATCAGCGAGGTCATGAGCACCGCCTTGGCGCCGGTTAGCGTGCCCTGCGTCGCCGTGATGACCTGCACGTTGCCGGCGTCGGCATCGACGCGCTTCAACCGCGCGGGGGCTTTGCGTGGATCGTCCTCGAAAAGCTGCCAGCCGAGCCGCGCCTGGCTGATGTGGTCGAGCGCCCCGCCGATCGTGGCGAATTCGGCCGGCACAGCGCCTTCGCTGAGCGAATGGCCCTCTCTGTCACGGACCAGGAACCACAGGTCGGGCGTCTCCGCGCGCAGCTGTTTCAGCTCCGGCGTCGCGCGCAGCATCAGGCCGCCCTGTGCGTCGCGGGTCAGCGCATGCTGCACGGCGTCGATGACACGGTCCTCGTCGCGCGCGGCGAGCACGAAGCCGGAGGCGCATAGCCCCGTGATGATGACGGCCACCAGTGCGACGAGCAGCGCGGCCTGGAGGGACAGCAGGCGCCAGCTCAGCCGCGAGCGCAGGCAATAGGGATCGGCGTGCCTGCTCACGGCAGCTTCTTCAGGAGATAGCCGACGCCGCGAATGCCGTGAATCTCGACATCCGCATCCGCTTCGGCAAGCTTGCGGCGCAGCCGCGATATGTGGGTATCCAGCGCGTTCGACTGGATTTCGTCGTCGAAATTGTAGACGGCCTCTTCCAGTGCCGAGCGCAGGACGGTCCGGCCCATGCGGCGGATCAGCGCTTCGAGCACCAGCAGCTCGCGGCGCGGTAGCTCGAACGGGTGGCCGTCGATGCTCGCCTCGCGATGGCCGACATCGAAGGCGAGGCGGCCGGCGCGGATGACATCCGGCGTGAGACCGGCGGGCCGCCGCAGCACCGCGCGCAGACGCGCGAGCAATTCCTCGACCGCGAAGGGCTTTGCCAGATAGTCGTCCGCGCCGCTGTCGAGCCCGGCGACACGGTCGGCGAGCTCGCCGCGGGCCGTCAGGACGATGATGGGCACGCTGTCGGCGCGCGCCCTCAGCTTCGGGATCAGGGCAAGACCGTCACCGTCCGGTAGCTGGCGGTCGAGCAGGACTGCGGCGTGGACCTCGGCGGAAAGCGCTTCCTCCGCTTCGCAGAGCGTCGGCACGTGGTCCACCACCATGTCGTAGCGCTTCAAGGCCGATGCCAGCGCGCCCGCCATCTCCGCCTCATCCTCGACGAGCAAAATTCGCATGATCTCGCACCTCAGCCTTCAGAGCCGTTCTAGCCGCCGTATCATTGCGGCAGCATTGCGGGAACCGGCTGCGACGCGGTGACAGTGAAGGGGGCACCAGCCATGCGCGGAACGCCGCAGGGGCGGCCGGGTGAGGCTCAAGACAGCATCACGGCCAATCGTTATAACCGCTGCACTTGATCAGGGAGGAACATGAATGATCTACGAAATGCGCCAGTATCGCTGCGTGCCTGGCCGTTTGCCGGCGCTCTTGAAGCGGTTCGAGACGGTCACGCTGAAGCTCTGGGAGAAGCACGGCATCAAGCAGGCCGGCTTCTTCACGACGCTGATCGGTGAGTCCAACCAGGAGCTGACCTATTTTCTGGCCTGGGAGACCCTTGCCGAGCGCGAGAAGAAGTGGGGCGCGTTCATGATCGATCCGGATTGGCTCGAGGCGCGGGTCAAGTCGGAAGCCGATGGCCAGATCGTCGCCAACATCGTCAGCCAGATACTGACGCCGACCGCTTTCTCGGCGGTGAAGTAGTGAGCCTGGCGCGGCGGGGAACCTTGGTGCAACCCTGATATTCGAACGGTCCCGGCCGAAGAGGGTTGATCCGACCCTCATCGCCGCTATGGTCGCGCCGAAACGAGGGATTTGCCTTGAGCTCTTCGAATTCAGCGGCGCCGGTCGTCACCATTGGCACGGTCAAATTCGGCAATGACCTGCCGATCTCGGTCATTGCCGGGCCGTGCCAGCTCGAGAGCCGCCAGCATGCGCTGGAGGTCGCCTCCGCGCTGAAGGAGATCGCCGCGCGGCTGAACATCGGCCTCGTCTACAAGACCTCGTTCGACAAGGCCAACCGCACCAGCGCGTCCGCTGCGCGCGGGCTGGGCCTCGCGCAATCGCTGCCGATCTTCGCGGAGATCCGCTCCTCGCTCGGCTTGCCGGTGCTGACCGATGTGCACGAAGCCACGCAATGCGCCGAGGTGGCGCAGGCCGTGGACATCCTCCAGATACCCGCCTTCCTGTGCCGGCAGACCGATCTGCTTCTTGCAGCGGCTGCGACCGGGAAGGTCGTGAACGTCAAGAAGGGCCAGTTCCTGGCGCCTTGGGACATGGCGAATGTCGTGACCAAGATCACGGGTGCGAACAATCCCAATGTGCTCGTTACCGAACGCGGCGCCTCGTTCGGCTACAACACGCTGGTTTCCGACATGCGCGCATTGCCGATCCTGGCACGCACCACCGGCGCGCCTGTGATCTTCGACGCCACCCATTCGGTGCAGCAGCCGGGCGGGAAGGGGACTTCCTCGGGCGGCGAGCGCGAGTTCGTGCCGGTGCTGGCACGCGCGGCTGTTGCCGTTGGCGTTGCCGGCGTCTTCATCGAGACCCATCCCGACCCCGACAGCGCGCCCTCCGATGGTCCCAACATGGTGCCGCTGCGCGAGTTCGAGGGGCTGATCGCCAAGCTGATCGCGTTCGACGCACTCGCAAAGAACCCGGGCTAATGCAGCGAGGCGAGGCGCGGCCGCAGGATCACGGCTTGCCGACAGCACTCTACGTCATATCGGGCGCAAGCTTCGCCGCAGCGCTTTCGGCACGCGCGCTCGATCCGGTGCTGCCGCACGTCGCCGAAGATTTTGGCGTCAGCATCGCGACCGCCGCCGGCTTTGCTGCGGTGTTCGCCTTCACCTTCTCGATCATCCAGCCCATCATCGGCGCCGCCGCCGATCTATTCGGCAAGACGCGGCTGATGATCGGCTGCCTCGCGCTGCTCGGCCTTGCCAACATCCTGGGCGCGCTCTCGACCTCGTTCTCGGTTCTGTTTGCGACCCGCATCCTCGCCGGTATCGGCTCGGGCGGCGTGTTTCCGGTGGCGCTGAGCCTGACCAGCGATCTCGTTGGGCCGGAGAGACGCCAAGTCGCGATCAGCCGCACGCTTGCAGGCGCGATGACCGGCAATCTGCTTGGCGCCTCGGCCTCCGGGCTGATCGGCGATTTCCTCGGTTGGCGCGGCGTGCTCGCGGTGCTCGGCGTGCTGGTGATCGCCGCCTCGATCGCGGTCGCGGCCGGCTTTCACGGCGCCAAGGTCAAGCATCCGCCGAAGACCAGCCTGTCGGCACTGAAGGCCGGCTATCGCACCATCTTCACCAATCCGAACGCCTATGTCTGCTACTCGGCCGTGTTCATCGAAGGCTGCTGCGTGCTCGGCCTGTTTCCCTACATCGCCTCGTTCCTGTTTGAGCTCGGGCAGACCTCGCTCTCGATCGCCGGCATCGTCATCGCGGGCTTTGCGGTCGGCGGCTTGTTCTACACGCTGACGGTGTCGCGCCTGCTGCCGCGGCTAGGGATGAAGGGCATGATGATCGCGGGCATGACGCTGGTGGCCTCACAGCTCATGGCCGTCGCATTCGGCCCACGTTGGGAAGTGCAAGCACTGAATCTCGTCGTGATGGGATGGGGCTTCTACATCGCCCATGGCTGTCTGCAGGTCTTCGCCAGCGAGCTCTCGGTCGAGGCGCGCGCCACCGCACTGTCGCTGCATTCGTTCTTTTTCTTCATGGGACAGACCGTTGGGCCGCTCGCCTATGGCTTCGGGCTCCAGCATGCTGGCAAAATGCCGACGCTGGTCGCGAGCGCCGGGATCATGGTGGTGCTGGGCTTCGTCTGCGCCCGGTTGCTCAAGCCGCGTGCACCGGCGGATGCGCGGGCCTGAACAATACCGTTCAGGCCACGCCAAGCTGGACAACAGGACGCTATCCCCGCCCGCGATAAGGCGCGACACCTTGCTCCGGCACCCACAATCCTTTCGGCACGCGGCCGGTTTGCCAGAACACGTCGATCGGAATGCCGCCGCGCGGATACCAATAGCCGCCGATGCGCAGCCATTTCGGCTTGATCTCGCTCGCGATGCGCTTGCCGATCATCACGGTGCAGTCCTCGTGGAAAGCGCCGTGATTGCGGAAGCTCGCAATGTAGAGCTTGAGCGACTTCGACTCCAGCAGCCATGGGCCCGGCGCGTAGTCGATCATCAGATGCGCGAAATCCGGCTGGCCCGTGACCGGGCACAGCGAGGTGAATTCCGGCACGGTGAAGCGCACCAGATAATCCGTGCCCCTCTGCGGATTGGGCACGCGATCGAGCTGCGCTTCTTCCGGTGTGTGCGGCCACTCGACCGCGCGGCCAAGCTGCAGGGATTTCTTCGCCATCGTCGTCACATCCTGTTTCGGATGCCGGGATGGACGCAAACGTCGCTGTCGTCAACCGGCGGCGATGGTGTGGATCATGACGATCCGGTCGTTGCCGGATTCGCAGCCCCAGAGCTCGCCCGGCCTGCCGTCGAGCTGTCGCACATTGGCATTGGCCTTATTGCTGGCGAAGACGTTGAACCGCTCGGTTGTGGGATCGAAACGGACGATGGCGTTGGCGGAGAAATCGCTCAGCCAGACCTTATCCTTATCGTCGACATAGACTGCGTAGGGCCGGGGGCGCTCGCCCGGCAGCTTCCAGGTCTTCCAAGAGCCGTCCGCGGGATCGTGCACCGAGACATGGCCGCTGTTCCACTCGCTGACCCAGATCCGGCTCTTCGAATCGGACCACACCCGCCGCGAGCCTTGGCTCGGCGTCGGCGGCTCGACCACGCTCGCATTGCCGCTCGCGCGGTCAATCTTCGCGATGTAGCTCCCAGCGAGCGAGGCGTACCAGATGTCGCCGTCCGGGGTGACCGTGATGCCGTAGGGGCCGATTCCCTTGGGCGCCTTGAACACATTCATGTCGCCAGACTTCGGCACGAGCCGGCCGTAATAGCCGGACTGACCGGTGAACCAATACGTGCCGTCCTTGTCGAACACGCCGGTGTTGAGATTGGCGGCGGCGAACTTTTCCGGCAGGCGGAACAGCGTGACCTTGAGATCGCCGGGGTCGGCCCGCGCAATTGCGTTCTGGCCGCCCTCGGTGATCCATGGCGCGCCGTCGGGGCCGATGGTCACCCCGTGCGGGGCAGCACCCTGGCCGAGGCTGACCGTCTTGAAGGTGCCATCCTTGGGGTCGAGCCTGCCGAGCATGCCCTTGCCCTGCGCGGTGAACCACACTGTGCCGTCAGGGGCGGGCGTCAGATCGTGCAGGCCGATGCCGGCACTGATCGGGAAATACTTTGTCCGGAACGGGCCTTCCTGCGCGAAACCTGGGCGGATGGCGAGCAGGGCGGCGCTTGAGACAAGAAACTCGCGGCGATTCATGGCGTTACCCCGACTGTTTCAGATTGAGGTTGGACGCGCAGATCAGATGCCGTGGAGCATAATCTGAGGGGCTTCACGCGTCAGTCGAAGCCAGCCGTCCAAGCGTTCACATTTGCTTGCGCTCCGTGTAAGACCCGCGACACCGATCAGCCCTAACGAACGGAAGTGCACATCATGACCGCCATCATCGACATCATCGGCCGCGAAATTCTCGATAGCCGGGGCAATCCCACGGTCGAAGTCGATGTCGTGCTCGAAGACGGCGCACTGGGCCGCGCCGCGGTGCCGTCGGGGGCCTCCACCGGCGCCCATGAAGCGGTGGAACTGCGCGACGGCGACAAGGCCCGCTATCTTGGCAAGGGCGTCTCCAAGGCGGTCGGCGCCGTCAACGGCGAGCTCTTCGAGGCCCTCAGCGGCCTCGATGTCGAGCAGCAGGCCCAGATCGACCAGATCATGATCGACCTCGACGGTACGCCGAACAAGAGTCGCCTCGGCGCAAACGCCATTCTCGGGGTATCGCTGGCCTGCGCCAAGGCGGCCGCGAACTCGCTGGACATGCCGCTCTATCGTTATGTCGGCGGCACCTCGGCGCGCCTCTTGCCGGTGCCGATGATGAACATCATCAATGGCGGCGTGCACGCCGACAACCCGATCGACTTCCAGGAATTCATGATCCTGCCGGTCGGCGCATCGAGCTTTGCCGAGGGCCTGCGCTACGGCGCCGAAGTCTTCCATACGCTGAAGTCGGAGCTGAAGAAGGCCGGCCACAACACCAATGTCGGCGACGAGGGCGGCTTCGCGCCGAACCTGCCGTCGGCCGATGCCGCGCTCGACTTCGTCATGAACGCGATCGGCAAGGCCGGCTTTAAGGCCGGCTCCGATATCGTGCTCGGCCTCGATTGCGCCTCGACCGAGTTCTTCAAGGACGGCAAATACGTCTATGAAGGCGAGGGCAAGACGCGCTCGATCTCCGAGCAGGCGAAGTACCTTGCCGACCTCGTCGCGCGCTATCCGATCGTGACCATCGAGGACGGCATGTCGGAGGACGACATGGACGGCTGGAAGGAGCTCACCGACCTCATCGGCAAGAAGTGCCAGCTGGTCGGCGACGATCTCTTCGTCACCAACGTCAAGCGCCTCGCCGAAGGCATCAAGGCGGGCAGGGCCAATTCGATCCTGATCAAGGTCAACCAGATCGGCACGCTCACCGAGACGCTTGCCGCGGTCGAGATGGCGCACAAGGCGGGCTACACCTCAGTGATGTCGCACCGCTCGGGCGAGACCGAGGATTCCACCATCGCCGATCTCGCGGTCGCCACCAATTGCGGTCAGATCAAGACCGGCTCCCTTGCGCGGTCCGACCGCACCGCCAAATACAACCAGCTCCTGCGCATCGAGCAGCAGCTCGGCAAGCAGGCGCTCTACGGCGGCAGGGCGGCACTGAAGGCGCTGGCTTAAGCCGGCGCTTCGACCTGCGAAACGACGAACAGGGGAGGATCGACATGAGCGACGGCAACACCGGACTGCAATTGCGTTCGCTGATCAAGGCGAGCGGCGAGCTGGAAATCTCGCTGGTCGACGTGCCGACCCCCGAGCCTGCCGCGGACGAGGTCGTCGTCCGCGTCGACGCGGCGCCGATCAATCCGTCCGACCTCGGGCTTCTGATCGGCGCGGCCGACATCAGCACGGCGAAAGCTTCGGGCAGCAAGGACGCTCCCGTCATCACCGCGAAGGTGCCGGAGGGCGCGATGCGGGCGATGGCAGGCCGGCTCGACCAGTCGATGCCGGTCGGCAACGAGGGCGCCGGCGTCGTCGTCAGGACCGGCTCGTCGGATGCCGCCAAGGCGCTGATGGGCGAGACTATCGCCATGATCGGCGGTGCGATGTATTCGCAATATCGCACGCTGAAGGTGAGGGAGTGCCTGCCGCTGCCTGAGGGCACGACGCCGGCCGAGGGCGCCTCTTGCTTCGTCAATCCGCTCACCGCGCTCGGCATGACCGAGACGATGCGGCGCGAAGGTCACAAGGCCCTGGTGCACACCGCGGCCGCCTCCAATCTCGGCCAGATGCTGAACAAGATCTGCATCAAGGACGGCATCCCGCTGGTCAACATCGTGCGCAGCAGGGAGCAGGCCGACATCCTGCACAAGATCGGCGCCAAATACGTGGTCGATTCCACCGCGCCGAGCTTCCTCGGCGATCTCACCGATGCGCTAGTCGAGACCGGCGCCACCATCGCCTTCGACGCTATCGGCGGGGGCAGGCTGGCCGGCGACATCCTCAACTGCATGGAAGCGGCAATCAACAAGACCGCGAAGGAGTACAGCCGTTACGGCTCCAACGTGCACAAGCAGGTGTACGTCTACGGCGCGCTCGACACGCGGCCGATCGAGCTGCCGCGCGGCTTCGGCATGGCCTGGGGCGTCGGCGGCTGGCTGCTGTTTCCGTTCCTGATGAAGATCGGGCAGGCGGACGGCGCCAAGCTGCGCCAGCGCGTCCTCGACGAATTGAAGACCACCTTCGCCAGCCATTACACCAAGGTGGTCTCGCTTGCCGAGGCGCTCGATCCCGCCAACATCGCCGTGTACGCCAAACGCGCCACAGGCGAAAAATTCCTCATCAACCCGAATAAATTATCGTGATGTGCGACGGCACGTCACCGAAAGAAGGACTTGCCTTCTGAGCGAACCGGGGGATTATTCCCGCCGCCGTTGAAAGCGGAAAAACCGCAAGGCACTCAGAAGGGGATCTGCATGACCGACCTCAATCGCCGTCACCTGCTTGCAGGCGCCGCCACCCTCAGTGCGGCTGCCGTTACCGGGCTTGGACCGATCGCCGCCGATGCCTCAGTGCCGCCGGCCGGAACGCAGGCGCCGGGCTTCTATCGCTATAAGGTCGGCAGCTTCGAGTGCACCTCGATCAATGACGGTGCGCGCACCTTCCCGATGCCGGACAAGTTCGTCGTCAACGTGCCGAAGGACGAGGCGCTGGCCGCAGGCGAGGCGGCCTACATGCCGAAGGGCATGGTCACGGTGCCCTTCAACCCGCAGCTCATCAATACCGGCTCCAAGCTGGTGCTGATCGATACCGGCAACGGCATCGCGAATTTCGAGCCGAGCAAGGGCGCCGTCGGTCGCACGTTGCAAAATCTCCAGGCCGCTGGCGTCGATCCCAAGAACATCGACGTCGTGCTGCTCTCGCATCTGCATCCCGACCACACCAACGGCATCCGCCTCGCCGACGGCGCGCTCGCCTTCCCGAACGCGGAGATCATGGTGCCGGGCAAGGACTGGGAGTTCTGGACCAGCGAGGACAACGCCGCCAAGGCCGAGTCCAACGCGATGATGAAGAATTATTTCGCGAACGTGAAGAAGACCTTTGCCGGCCTCGAGTCCAAGGTCACCAAGTACGAGTGGGGCAAGGAGGTCGCGCCCGGCATCACCTCCATCGCGACGCCGGGTCATACGCCCGGCCACACCTCGTTCGCGGTCGCATCGGGCGATGCGAAGGTGCTGATCCAGTCCGATGTCACCAACATTCCGGAATTCTTCCTGCGCAATCCGGACTGGCACGTGATGTTCGACACCGATGCCGCGCTGGCGCAGGCGACCCGCCACAAATTCTACGACATGGCGGCGGCCGAGAAGGCGACCGTGGTCGGCTTCCACTTCTCCTTCCCCTCGATCGGCCATGTCGAGAAGGACGGCGCAAAATATCGCCTGATCCCATCGGCGTGGAATCCAACGATCTGATCTGGGTTAGTCTCGTCTAGACGTTCGCGCGAATGATCGGGCCGCCACTTGGCGGCCTGACTGTTTTGGCCAACAGGTCAAAGGACGCGATTTCCCCAGAAGAGCCGAGGGCACTTTCACGAAACACAGCGTTTCCAAATCGAGCCAGTTCATGCACTTGCATCCATCGGTCCGGATGGCTTAAGTGCCTTCCCGGCACTCCCGCTCAAGATCCCAAGGACACACCATGGCCTACAACATTGTCACGATCGCCGGCAGCCTGCGCAAGGACAGCTTTTCGCTCAAGATCGCCAATGCCCTCGCCAAGCTCGCACCTAGCTCGCTCAAGCTCGAGGTCGTCACGCCGGCGGGCATTTCCTTCTTCAACCAGGACCTCGAGGGCGCGCCGCCCGCCGACTGGCTGGCCTTCCGCGAGAAGCTTCAGAAATCTGACGGCGTCATCTTCGTCACGCCCGAATACAACCGCTCGATCCCGGGCGCGCTGAAGAATGCCATCGACGTCGCCTCGCGGCCCTATGGCAAGAGTTCGTTCAACGGCAAGCCGGTCGGCATCATCTCGAATTCGCCGGGGCCGCTCGGCGGGGTCAGCGCTGCCAAGCATTTGCAGACCATCCTGCCTGGTATCAGCGGCCCGATCATGCAGCAGCCGGAGGCCTATCTGAACGCCGTGGGCGACGCCTTCGATGCCGAGGGCAATCTGACCAAGGAGTCGCTGAAGCCGGTGCTGCAGGCCTATCTCGACGCCTTCGCGGCGCACGTGGCGAAGCATCACGGCTAATCCAAGTCGCCGGCGGCTAGACGCCAGGTCCTGATCTTGAGGAGGCGCGTCAGCGCCGTCTCGAAGGATGGCCGCGGGGACAGCGGGGCCTTCATGATTCGAGACGGCCGCTATGCAGCCTCCTCACCATGAAGGTCAGATCCTCGTCAGCTAGGGCCGATTAGCACTCCCTTAACCAACCTGTCCCATCTTCCCAAGATGGTCTCCCGCGCGCGCCTGAAATCGATCCTGACCGGCCTTGCCCTGTATGCGATGGCGGCGGCCATCGTCGGCTATTTCGGCGTCAACGCCTACACCGGCAAATACGGCCTCAATGCCCGCCAGGAGCTCGATCAGGAGATCATCGCCCTGACCAGCGAACTGGCGCAGCTCAAGCGCGAGCGCGCCCGGAGCGAGCAGCGCGTCTCTTTGCTGCGCACGTCGAGGATTGATCCTGACATGCTGGACGAGCGGGCGCGCTACCAACTCGACTATGTCAATCCGCATGATCTCGTTCGGATGATCCCGGCGAAATAGCGTTCTCGCTGCCGAGCGGTCGTGACATGATCGGCCATGGTGTCTTGGTCGAAACGGTCGGGGCGTCGGGCGTGAGTCCCAAAAGATGATGCTCGATCACGACCCGCAGACCAAGAAGCTCCCGAAGAGGGTCGGCTTCTTCTGATTGGGCGGACGGAGAGGGCGGCGTCATTTCGGCATCGCCCGTCCTCCCCATTTCTTGACGCGGTCACGAATCTGCGCGTGCGGCAGCCTTGCATCGAATTGTTGCCCGATCGGCGCCAAAGATTTTCCAATATTACGATCACGTTGCAGTGCGGCATAATGAAAGTCGTGCCATGCCGCCGCGGTGCTTTCCAACGGTGTTTGACTTGGGTTAGAGAGGGCGAAAGTTTTCTCTGACCCGGAATTCCCATGGCCGCACCCAAGAAAGCCGCCGCAAGCACTCCACAGGACAAGGCCGACGGCGGTCCGCCCCCGGAATTCACCAGGGAGCAGGAGCTCAAGGCGCTCCGCGACATGCTCCTGATCCGGCGCTTCGAGGAAAAGGCTGGCCAGCTCTACGGCATGGGCGCGATCGGCGGTTTCTGCCACCTCTATATCGGCCAGGAGGCCGTGGTGGTCGGCATGCAGATGGCCCTGAAAGAGGGCGATCAGGTCATCACCGGCTATCGCGATCACGGCCACATGCTCGCCACCGGCATGGACGCCAACGGCGTGATGGCCGAGCTCACGGGCCGCCGCGGCGGCTATTCCAAGGGCAAGGGCGGCTCCATGCACATGTTCAGCAAGGAGAAGCACTTTTACGGCGGCCACGGCATCGTCGGCGCGCAGGTCTCGCTCGGCACGGGTCTCGCCTTCGCCAATCACTATCGCGGCAACGACAATGTCAGCGTCACCTATTTCGGTGACGGCGCGGCCAACCAGGGTCAGGTCTATGAGAGCTTCAACATGGCGGAGCTCTGGAAGCTGCCGGTGATCTACGTCATCGAGAACAACCGCTACGCTATGGGGACCTCGGTCTCGCGCGCCTCGGCGCAGCAGGACTTCTCCAAGCGCGGCGCCTCCTTCAACATTCCCGGCAAGCAGGTCGACGGCATGGACGTCCGCGCCGTGAAGGCTGCGGGCGAGGAGGCGGCGGCCTGGTGCCGTGCCGGCAAAGGCCCCTACATTCTCGAGATGCAGACCTACCGCTATCGCGGCCACTCGATGTCCGACCCTGCAAAATATCGCACGCGCGAGGAGGTCGAGAAGATCCGCCACGACCAGGACCCGATCGAGCAGGTACGTAACCGCCTCTTGGCGGCCAAGGTCAGCGAGCAGGATCTGAAGGCGATCGACGCCGAGGTGCGCGACGTCGTCAACGCGTCCGCCGATTTCGCCCAACATGATCCCGAGCCGGATGCCGCCGAGCTCTGGACCGACGTTTACCGCTGAACGCGCGCAAGCTTTCTTTTGGAGTCGACATGCCAATTCAAGTGCTGATGCCCGCGTTGTCGCCCACGATGGAGAAGGGCAACCTCGCCAAATGGCTGAAGAAAGAGGGCGAGACGATCAAGTCCGGCGACGTCATCGCCGAGATCGAGACCGACAAGGCGACGATGGAAGTCGAGGCAACCGATGAGGGCACGCTCGGCAGGATCCTCATTCCCGAGGGCACCGCCGACGTTGCCGTCAATACGCCGATCGCGACCATCCTCGCCGATGGCGAGAGCGCCGCCGATCTCGCGAAGGCCCCAGCGCCGGCCAAGCAGGAGAAGGCTGCGGAGTCCGCGCCGCCCGCCGCCGCCAAGTCCGAGGCCCCCCAGCCCAAGGCGGCGCCGTCCGCGCCGCAGCCCGTGGCCGAGCCCGATCCGGAGGTACCCGCCGGCACCGAGATGGTGACGCAGACCATCCGCGAAGCCTTGCGCGATGCCATGGCCGAAGAGATGCGCCGCGACGGCGATGTCTTCGTGATGGGCGAAGAGGTGGCCGAATATCAGGGTGCCTACAAAGTCACGCAAGGGTTGCTTCAGGAGTTCGGCGCCAAGCGCGTGATCGACACGCCGATCACCGAGCACGGCTTTGCCGGTGTCGGCGTCGGTGCCGCGATGACGGGCCTCAAGCCGATCGTGGAGTTCATGACCTTCAACTTCGCCATGCAGGCGATCGATCAGATCATCAACTCCGCGGCCAAGACGCTGTACATGTCCGGCGGCCAGATGGGCTGCTCGATCGTATTCCGCGGGCCCAATGGTGCCGCTGCGCGGGTCGCAGCCCAGCACAGTCAGGATTACTCGGCCTGGTATTCGCACATTCCCGGCCTCAAGGTGGTCGCGCCGTATTCGGCGGCCGATGCCAAGGGGCTGCTTAAGGCCGCCATCCGCGATCCCAACCCGGTGATCTTCCTCGAGAACGAGGTGCTCTACGGTCACACCGGCCAAGTACCCAAGCTCGACGATTTCGTGATTCCGATCGGCAAGGCGCGCATCGTGCGCTCCGGCGGCCACGTCACCATCATCTCGTGGTCGAACGGCATGACCTATGCGCTCAAGGCCGCCGACGAGCTCGCCAAGGATGGCATCGAGGCCGAGGTGATCGACCTACGCACGCTGCGCCCGATGGACACCGAGACCATCATCAACTCGGTCAAGAAGACCGGTCGTGCGGTGACGGTGGAGGAGGGCTGGGCTCAGAGCGGGGTCGGCGCCGAGATCGCCGCGCGCATCATGGAGAACGCCTTCGACTATCTGGACGCGCCGGTTACGCGGGTCTCCGGCAAGGACGTGCCGATGCCCTATGCCGCGAACCTGGAGAAGCTCGCGCTGCCCTCGGCAGCGGAAGTCGTCGAGGCCGCCAAAGCCGTCTGCTACAGGTAGACCATGGCGGGCCCCAAGGAGCAGCCACTGCCGCCCGACGTCATGACCCGCGAGGACGCGGTCGAGATCCTGCGTGTGTTCGTGCTGGACGGTGGGCTGTCGATGGCGTTCCAGCGCGCCTTCGAGGAGCCCGACATGTGGGGCCTGCTGCTCGTCGATCTCGCGCGCCATGCCGCGCGCGCCTATGCGCGCGAGAGCGAATACACCGAGGAGGATGCCTTGAACCGGATTCTGGAGATGTTCCAGGCCGAGATCGAGCGTCCGACCGACACCGGCAGCACGACGCCACGCGGCAAGGGGCACTGACGTGGCCATCGAATCCTATCACTACGATTTTATGCTGGAGGCGACCCGCGAGGCGGAAACCTCGATCGCGCAGGGCGGCCTGCCGATCGGTGCGGTGCTGACGCGCGACAACAAGATCATCGCCCGCGGTCACAACAAGCGCGTGCAGGAGAACAACGTGATCCTGCACGGCGAGATGAGCTGCCTGCGCGAAGCCGGCGCGATCACGTTTCATGACACCGTCATGTACACCACCCTGTCGCCATGCTCGATGTGCGCCGGCGCGCTGGCGCTGTTCAAGGTCAAGCTGGTGGTGATCGGGGAATCTGTCACCTTCGAGGGATCCAAGGACATCCTCGACAAGTTCGGCATCCCCTGGATCGACCTTGCCGACGACCGCTCCATCACCATGATGAAGAATTGGCGTTCCAATCCCGCCAATGAGCGTCTGTGGCAGGGCGACATCGGCAACTAAACCTGGTCTGTTCGTCTTCGCTTCAGGAGACGACGTTTTGAGAAGTTCTTCGTGAGGTCAGCATGCCCATCAACATCCTGATGCCCGCTCTTTCGCCGACGATGGAGAAGGGCAACCTCGCCAAGTGGCTGAAGAAGGAGGGCGACAAGGTCAAATCCGGCGACGTCATCGCCGAGATCGAGACCGACAAGGCGACCATGGAGGTCGAGGCGATCGACGAAGGCACGATCGCCAAGATCCTGGTGCCCGAGGGCACCCAGGACGTTCCGGTCAACGACGTGATCGCGGTGCTGGCCGGCGAGGGCGAGGACGTGAAAGCCGCGGGCGCCGCGAAGCCGACCGCCTCGGCTGCACCGCCCAAGACCGCTGAGGCACCTGCTGCCGCGCCGGCACCGGCACCTGCGCCGGCCGCACCCAAGGCGACGCCGGCTGCCGCCGCACCGGCTCCGCCGGCTGCAGCTCCCGCCGCGCAGGGCAACGGCCATGGCGGCCGCGTGTTCTCATCGCCGCTCGCGCGCCGTATCGCGAAGGAAGCCGGCATCGATGTTGCGATGATCACGGGCACTGGCCCGCACGGCCGCGTGGTCGCGCGTGACGTCGAGCAGGCCAAGTCCGGCAAGGGCCTCAAGGCTCCCGCCGCAGCACCGTCTGGGGCGCCCTCGATCGCGCCGACCATGTCTGACAAGCAGATCCTGTCGCTGTTCGAGCCGGGCTCCTACGACATCGTCCCGCATGATGGCATGCGCCGGACCATCGCGCAGCGCCTGACCGCATCGATCCAGAACGTCCCGCACTTCTATCTCACCATCGATTGCGACATCGGCAAGCTGCTGGCCGCGCGCGAGGAGATCAATGCGGCTGCTCCCAAGGACAAGGAGAAGAAGCCGCTCTACAAGATCTCGGTCAACGACTTCGTCATCAAGGCGATGGCGGTCGCACTCCAGAAGATCCCGAACTGCAACGTCAGCTGGACCGAAAGCGGCATGGTCAAGCACCACCATTCCGACGTCGGCGTTGCCGTCGCGATGCCAGGCGGCCTGATCACGCCTATCATCCGCAAGGCCGAGACCAAGACGCTCTCGACCATCTCCAACGAGATGAAGGACTTTGCCGCGCGCGCCCGCTCGCGCAAGCTGAAACCCGAGGAATACCAGGGCGGCACCACGGCCGTCTCCAACCTCGGCATGTACGGCATCAGTCACTTCACCGCGGTGATCAATCCGCCGCACGCGACCATCCTCGCGGTCGGCACCAGCGAAGAGCGTCCCGTCGTGCGCGGTGGCAAGATCGAGATCGCAAACATGATGAGCGTGACCTTGTCCTGCGATCACCGCGCCATTGACGGCGCGCTCGGCGCCGAGCTGATCGGCGCGTTCAAGCAGCTGATCGAAAATCCCGTCATGATGATGGTCTGACGCGGCGGCAGAGGGGGCAACGTTGCATGTCCGTACCCGCTGGCCATGGATATCGCTGCTGCTTGGGGGGATCGTCGCGCTCAATCCGATCGGGCTCGATTTTCTTCAGTCCGCCTTCCTGTCGGCAGAGCAATTATCGCGGAACATCGCTCAACCCATTGTGTTGAGCGCGCTGGCTATTCTGGTGCTGGTCGGGATCATCGAATGGCTAGTCAGGTTTGTTGTCTTCAAGCGCCGCGCTCGCGGCGCCTCTTGAATTGAACGGGAGCGCCATGGCCGATACATCCTTCGACGTCATCATCATCGGCTCCGGTCCCGGCGGCTATGTCACCGCGATCCGCGCCGCACAGCTCGGCTTCAAGACGGCGATCGTCGAAAAAGCGTATCTGGGCGGCATCTGCCTGAACTGGGGCTGTATTCCGACCAAGGCGCTGCTGCGTTCGGCCGAGATCTACCACTACATGCAGCACGCCAAGGATTACGGCCTGTCGGCAGAGAAAGTGTCTTTCGACCCGAAGGCTGTGGTGCAGCGCTCGCGCGGCGTCTCGAAACGACTCAACGACGGCGTCGGCTTCCTGATGAAGAAGAACAAGGTCAGCGTGATCTGGGGCGCGGCGTCGATCGACGCGACCGGCAAGGTCACTGTGAGTAAATCGGACGTCGAGGGCCCGAAGGGCACGTTGGGCGAGGGGAGCTACCAGGCCAAGCACATCATCGTTGCGACCGGCGCGCGGCCGCGCGTGCTGCCCGGGCTGGAGCCGGACAAGAAGCTGGTCTGGACCTATTTCGAGGCGATGGTGCCGGAACGGATGCCGAAGTCGCTGCTGGTGGTCGGCTCCGGCGCGATCGGCATCGAGTTCGCCTCGTTCTTCCACACCATGGGCTCCGACGTCACGGTGGTCGAGGTGCTACCCCAGATCCTCCCCGTCGAGGACGCCGAGATCGCGAGCCTGGCGCGCAAGCGCCTGGAGAAGCAGGGCATCAAGATCATGTCCTCGACCAAGGTCACCAAGCTCGAGAAGAAGGCCGATAGCGTCGTCGCCACCATCGACGACGGCAAGGGCAAGCCTGTGGCGACCGAGTTCGAACGGGTGATCTCCGCTGTCGGCGTGGTCGGCAACGTCGAGAATCTCGGCCTCGAAAAGCTTGGGGTGAAGACCGATCGCGGCATCATCGTGGTGGACGGCCACGGCAGGACCAACGTTCCTGGCATTTACGCCATCGGCGACGTCGCAGGTCCCCCGATGCTCGCGCACAAGGCCGAGCATGAGGGCGTGATCTGCGTTGAGGCAATCAAGGGTCTCAATCCGCATCCCATGGACAAGAACATGATCCCGGGCTGCACCTATTGCCATCCGCAGGTGGCATCGGTCGGGTTGACTGAGGCCAAGGCCAAGGAGAGCGGCCGCGAGATCCGCGTCGGCCGCTTCCCCTTTGTCGGCAACGGCAAGGCGATCGCGCTCGGCGAGGACCAGGGCCTCGTCAAGGTGATCTTCGACAAGAAGACCGGACAGCTTCTCGGCGCTCATATGGTCGGCGCTGAAGTCACCGAGCTGATCCAGGGCTACGTCGTCGCCATGAACCTGGAGACCACGGAAGAAGAGCTGATGCACACAGTGTTCCCGCATCCGACGCTGTCGGAGATGATGAAGGAAGCCGTGCTGGATGCTTATGGACGGGTGCTGAATATTTGAACGCTCGCCATGACGACCAAAGAGCTGTTCTCCAGAATAAGAAGGAAACCACCCCATGCACGACAACGACAACCTCACCATCGAACGTCCGACCTTCGTCACGCATCTCGAATGCGCGATGGAAGGCGATCATTACGCCCCCGACCAGGTCCACAATCTCTCCAAGGCCGGCAAGCCGCTGCTGGTCCGCTACGACCTCACTGGGGTGAAGAAGGCGCTGACCAAGGACGCCCTGGCCCAGCGTCCCGCCGACATGTGGCGCTACCGCGAGCTGCTGCCGGTGCGCAAATGCAAGGACATCGTCTCACTCGGCGAGGTCACGACGCCGCTGATCCGGCTGCCGAAGCTCGGCGCCAAACTCGGCGGTGGCGAGATCATCGTGAAGGACGAAGGGCGCCTGCCGACCGGCTCGTTCAAGGCGCGCGGCCTCGTGATGGCGGTGTCGATGGGCAAGGCGCTGGGCATCAAGCACATGGCGATGCCGACCAATGGTAACGCCGGCGCCGCGCTGGCGGCCTATGCGACCTCCTGCGGCATCAAGACAACGATCTTCTGCCCGGCCGATACGCCCGAGGTGAATGTCAGCGAGATCGAGCTCCAGGGCGCGACCGTCTATCGCGTCAACGGCTATATCGACGATTGCGGCAAGATCGTCGGCGAGGGGAAAGCAAAAGTCGGCTGGTTCGACACGTCGACGCTGAAGGAGCCGTACCGCATCGAGGGCAAGAAGACGATGGGCCTCGAGCTTGCCGAGCAGCTCGGCTGGGACGTGCCCGACGTGATCTTCTATCCGACCGGCGGTGGCACCGGCCTGATCGGCATGTGGAAGGCGTTCGACGAGCTCGAGAAGATCGGCTTCATCGGGTCCAAGCGTCCGCGCATGATCGCGGTGCAGGCCTCGGGCTGCGCGCCGATGGTGCGGGCCTATGACGCCGGCGCCGAGCATGCGACGCGCTGGGAGGATGCCCACACCATCGCCTCGGGCATTCGCGTGCCGCAGGCGATCGGCGATTTCCTGATCCTGCGCGCGGTGCGGCAGAGCAAGGGTTTTGCCATCGCGGTCGACGACGACAAGATCTCGTCGGCGCTGAGCGAGGTTGCGCGCGAGGAGGGACTGCTGTTGTGTCCCGAGGGCGCCGCCACCTACGCTGCCTACAAGCAGAGCCTTGCCGATGGCCGTGTCAGCAAGACCGACCGCGTCATGCTGTTCAACTGCGCGACCGGACTGAAATATCCATTGCCGCCGGTCACCCGGACGCTCGATCGCCACAAGCCGATCGATTACACGCAGTTCTAGCGCGGCAATACGCCACGAACGATCCCTCTTCCCGTACGCGGGCAGAGGGTCACAATAACAAAGACATCGCTGGGGAGAGGACTATGAAGGCCGCTTGGGCTGCGCTGATTGCCATTCTCGCTGTTGCAGGCGCCGCGCGCGCTGACGACTATCCCACGCGTCCCATCACCATCATCGTGCCATTCGCGGCCGGCGGGCCGTCGGATGCAATGGCGCGGGTGCTTGCGGAGCGCATGCGCGTATCGCTTGGCCAGCCCGTGGTGATCGAGAACGTCACCGGTGCGGGCGGCTCGATCGGCGTCGGTCGCGCCGTGCAATCACCGCCGGACGGCTACACCATCTCGTTCGGCCATCTCGGTACCCACGTCGCAAACGGTGCCGTCTACAAGCTCAAATACGACCTTGTCGCCGACCTCGAGCCGGTGGTGCTGTTGCCGAGCAATCCGATGATCGTGGTCAGCAAGAACGCGGTGCCGGTGACCTCGCTGAAGGAGCTCATTGAATGGCTGAAGTCGCGGCCATCGCCGCCCACGGCAGGCACGGCCGGCGCAGGCTCCGGCAGCCACATCGCCGGCGTCTATTTCGAGAGCGTCTCCGGCATCAAGCTGCAATACGTGCCGTATCGCGGCACAGCGCCCGCCCTCAACGATCTCATCGCCGGCCAGATCGATCTCATCGTCGACCAGACCTCCAATTCCATCAACCAGGTCCGCGCCGGCACCATCCGCGCCTACGCCATCACCGACGACAAGCGCCTGCCGTCGGCGCCGGAGATTCCGACCGCGGAGGAGGCGGGCCTGAAGGGTTTCAAGATGACGCTGTGGTCAGGCATGTGGGTGCCGAAGGGCACGCCGAAGGAGGTCGTGACCAAGCTCAACGCGGCGGCCGTGGAAGCGCTGAACGATCCTGGAGTGAAGAAGCAGCTCGAAAGCCAGGGCCTGGAGATGACGCCCAAGGATCAGCTCACGCCAGAAGCGCTCGGCAACCGCCAGAAGGCGGAGATCGCTAAATGGTGGCCGATCATCAAGGCGGCGAATATCAAGGTGGATTGAGGTGGGCTGCGCTGGTGTCAGCGTCGCATTCGCTGATCGCCGGACAATCACTTCATGGTTTCGTCACCTGCTGCAGCGCCACCTCCAGGCATTTCATCAGATCCGAGGCGGCAAACGGTTTACCGAGGAAACAACTTGCCCCGGCTTTAAGCGCACGCACACGCACGCTCTCCTCCGGGAAAGCGGTGATGAAGATGAACGGCGTTGACGACCCCTGCGCGCGCATCTGCGTCAGCAGATCGATTCCAGTGACCGACGGCATCTGCACGTCCGCGATCACGCAGGAGGTGTCGGTCGAATCGGTCGACCTCAAAAACTCCTCGGCGGAGGCGAATGTGTGGACGATGTATCCGCGGGATTCCAAGAGATTGTTGATCGCGGCCCGCACGTAGGGATCATCGTCAAGCACAGAAATGACCGAAGCCACTGACAAGACGTCCGCTCCTCGCCCGGAATTACGCTTGCCGTCGCTACGGCCTCACATAAACCCGCAAGGTGGACCCGCCGGTCATCGTTGGAAACTCATACTTAGGTTTGTACGTCGGGCTTGCTGGGTCGAATCCCGAGCGCCTCGCTCATCCTCACCAGGTCGGCCAGCGACTTCGCCCCCATTTTCCGCATGATTTGGCCGCGATAGATCTTGACGGTGATTTCCGCCAAACCGAGCTGGGCGGCCACTTGCTTGTTCATCAGGCCCGACGTCACCAATGACAAGACGTCCCGCTCCCGCGAGGTGAGTGACTCGAAGCGCGATCTGACGTCCGAGACGGTCTTGTAAAGATCGCGGCGCTTGCGGTCTCGCTCGATCGCGGCCTGGACCGCGTCGAGAATTTCCTGGTCGCGAACCGGCTTGGTCAGGAAGTCGATCGCGCCGCTCTTCATGGCCCGAACAGTCATGGGAATATCGCCATGACCGGTGATGAAGATGATCGGCGTATGGATATTTGCCTTGGCAAGATCGGTTTGCAGCTCAAGGCCGCTCGTTCCGGGCAGGCGGATGTCGAGCACCAGGCAACTGGGGACTTCCGGCGGCTTGGTCTGGAGGAGTTGCGGCGCCGAGCCGAATGCTTCGACCTTGAGGCCGACCGACTCGAACAGATTGGTAAGCGCACGACGCATGGACGCGTCGTCGTCGACGATGAAGACGATTGGCTGATCGCCGTCCTCCTTGGGCGAAGGCCCCGCGCGCTCGTTCACGGTGCTTCCTCTCGATGGAGTGGCAGGGTGATCTGAAAAGTCGCTCCGCGCTCCTGGTTCGGTATGGCGGAAAGTCGTCCGCCGTGTGCCTCGATAATCGAGCGGCAGATCGACAGGCCCATGCCCATGCCGCTGGACTTCGTGGTAAAGAACGGCATGAACAGGCGGTCCATTGCCTGTTCGCAGATGCCGACGCCGCAGTCGGAGACGCTCACCAGCACCGCGCCATCGTCGTCGGCCGCTGAACGGATCGCCAGCTCGCGCGGGCGGTCATCGATGCCTTCCATGGCCTCGATGCCGTTCTTGATCAGGTTGATGAGGACCTGCTGCAATTGAATTCGATCGCCAAAGATCCTGGGCAGTGCCGACGACAGTTCCATTCGAACCGACACGGCATGGCTCGCCATCTCGCGCTGAACGAGCGCGACAGCCTCGCGCACGACCACGCTGACTTCGAGCGGAGCCATCTCGATATCGGAACGCTTGGCGAGCGCCCGAACGTGACGGATGACGTCGCTGGCACGCTTGCCGTCCTCGATGATCCACTCCACGGAGCGGCGCGCCGCCTTGAGATCGGGCGGACTGCGCTGCAGCCAGGCTAGGCAGGCGTCGGCGTTTGCGATCACGGCGGCGAGGGGCTGGTTGATTTCGTGAGCAATTGAAGCGGTCAGCTCGCCCAGCATCGTTACGCGAGTCACATGAGCGAGCTCGGCTTGCGCCTTGCGCAGCGCCTCTTCGGCGTGATCGGCCCGGATGGCCGCGGTCACGTCGGTGCAGACGCCCCGATAACCCAGAAAGGTGCCGTTGGCGTCGAAGAACGGCTTGCCGCTCGTCCGCACATAGATCGGCTGTCCGTTGCGGTCCTTGCTGCGGTAAACCAGATCGCGGAACGGGACGTGGGCATCGAGCGCCGCCCGATGTTGTCGCCATTTTTCGGGCTCGAGATCGGCGTCGGGAGCAATGTCCCAACGCGTGAGCCCGATCAGGCCCGCGGGGGCGGTGACGGTATCAGAATGTTCCGAGATGTGAGTGACGCGATGGTCTGGTCCCGTCTCCCAGAACCAGTCGGAGGCGGTTTCGGCATAGTCGCGAAAGCGCTGCTCGCTGTCACGAAGTCTGCGCTCTGCCTCCTTGGTCGCCGTGATGTCAGTCACCGACCCCACGAACTCCACGTGACCGCTCGCATCTCGCGTCGCGCGGGCGACCGCTCGGACGTACTTGATGGAACCGCCGGGCATCACCAGCCGGTATTCGTGATCGTAATCTTTTCCCTCGCGCGCCGCCCGGCCCGTGATCCGCTGCACTGCGAGCCGGTCCTCCGGATGGATGCGCTGGAGCATGAAGGGAATCTCTGGCTTGGTCCCCTCGTCGCATTGGAAGATGCGATAGGTCTCCTTGGACCATGTGATCTCGCCGGTTGCAGCCCTCCAGCCGAAACTGCCGGTGTGGCTCAATTCCTGTGCCTGGGCGAGGTAAGCTTCGCTCTGTCGCAGCGCATTCTCCGCTTCCTTGCGCTCGGTGATGTTCTCGCAGGCGACCAGCACGATCGGCCCGCCATTGCCCCGCAGCATGGTCTTGGCATTCTCGCGCACCCATAGCACCGAGCCGTCCTTGCGAACCTTCCGGATTTCCCAGGTGTGTGACTGATCAACGGTCTCAAGGCACAGCGCAACACACGCGCGTACGAAGTCGCGATCTTCCTCGAAGAACACATCCAGCACTGATCGGCCGATCAACTCCGCGGCCGTATAGCCCAGTTGCGCCGCGCCGAACGTGTTCACGTTGATCACGGTTCCGCTCGGATCGACCATGAAATACATGACCGGGTTGTGCTCGAAGACTTGCTGCCACTGCTTGACCGCCTCCAGCAGACCGGCGTCGCTGGGCTCGCTGCGCGGCTTGGGGGTGACAACTTGCCTGAGGCAGCCGGCGAGGTATTGCGCGGCTGACTTCCCGAACGTTGCTGCCCGGCCCGGCTTCATCGCAGACGCTCCCGGCGCTCTCTGCGTGAACACAAGTAGAGCACGTTGCCGCCGGAGGAGCAATTCCGGCCAAAGTCGGATGCCGGTGACGACGTTGGGCTTGGAATTGGCTGCTCGCCGTCCTGGTCACCTCAGCGCCCGATTTTTCGCGGTAGCCGTGCAACCCGCGCATCGTGCGTGGTCTCGTTGAACGCGAGCCCGCGCGAGAGCCCCCGGGCGAGTACGGGACAAACCTAGGTATAGCTCGTCTATTCCTAGTCATGGCGGCCATTTACCTCCGTACAATTGAGCGCCTCATGCCTGGCGGACTAGCCTCATGACCATCGGGAGTGTCGACCAGCCAATCGCATCGGTCGGGCGAGATCGGGTCTCAAGCCTACGGCCGAGGCCTCTCACTAACAGGCACGACCAAGGACGAGGCCGCTGCATTTCTCGACACCCAGCCGCGTTGGAGCAATTCACGACCCGCGTGAGGTCGACGGGAACCAAGCAACAAGGGAGAGAACAATGTGCAATACGTCGCAACTTCCTGAGCCTCGCCTATCCGAGTCCGAACGTTGCTCTTCAATCAAAGGCTGTGCGGTGTGTGGCGGCAAGTTTGGCCTGATCCGCTACTATTCCTGGCGCACAGCGCTCTGCTCCAAGAAGTGCGTTGATCGCTTCCGCACACGCCGCGAACGCGACCGCCGGTGGCTGTTCCGGGCTCAGGTCGCGTGAGGGCTGAACTGGAGAGCTGACTTCTAATCGCGGAGCTCGTGCGTTGAACCGCTCATGCAAGCTCTTGTGCTCGATGGTTCTCCTTGGCTCCGCTGCGACGGTCCAGGCGCAGGAGACAAGAGACGGTGCCGTTCATCGCCAGCATCCACCCCAGGACCAGGCGCTGCACGAAAAATTCTATTCGACCTGGCACATGCCGGACAATCCGAGCCTCAGTTGCTGCAGCAGCGCTGACTGCTATCCGACTGATATCAAGTACATTGACGGCCGGCTCTATGCACGGCGCAGGGAGGACGGCAGATTCATTCTGATCCCACCGCAAAAAGTGGAGCGAAACAGGGATAATCCGGACGGCCGAAACCATCTTTGCGCTCCACCGCCCGCACTTTCTCCGTTGGACAGCGTTTACTGCTTCGCTTTGGGAGGTGCCACGTGAGATTCGCGTTCGTATTGGTGAACGGCCGGACTCCGTTCCGGAAGACCTGGTGCATGCAGTGCTGCGAGCCGATCAGCAGCAGCTATCTCCGCGAGATTCGGACAGGTCTGCCTTACTGCGACTATCAGTGCTACGCGCTGTTCTGCGAAGCGCTCGCCAAAGATGGCGTGAGGGCGGCTTCATGAAATTCGTGGTGGTCAATCACGACCCCCCGTTGCCCGCCGTCACGTGCAGCACATGCTCGCGGTCAATCCGCTCCGGCTATGTCCGGCATGTGCGGACGCAGCGCCGTTACTGTGACTACGATTGCTACCGCCGCGGCGAACTCGTCACGTTTATGCGATGGTCGATGCCCGGGTGGACAGAACGGGCCGCCGAGAACGTCGAGTTCGCTGGAAACATGATCGAGACGTTGGCGGTCCTGACGGCCGTCTCGTGCTGGAGCTGCACGATACACGCCTGGACCTTCGCAAGAGCGTTGACCGGCGCATATTTGGACGGTCGCGATCTGATCACGATGGAAGGAGGTGACACCTAGCTGCGCGACTGCACGCGCGTGGAAGCCGCAGCACCGTAACCTTGCAGGCGCCGCGTTCAGCCCCGGGCGGCGTTGACTAGGGAGCAGGTGCTGCGGCCGCCACGGGTGCGGTTGCGCCAGCTTCGTGCGTGACGACGCGCTGGTCGCTCTTGCCGGCGATCATGCCGCTGTCTTCGAACCGTGCGCGGTAGACCAGCACGTTCTCGATCACGCGCTGGACGTAGTTGCGCGTCTCCGACAGCGGGATGCGCTCGACCCAGTCGACCGGATCGACCTTGGGGTCTCTGGGATCGCCACGCGCCTGCACCCATTCGCGCACGCGACCGCGGCCGGCATTGTAGCCGGCGAAGGTCATGATCTGGTTGCCGCGATATTCCGAGAACAGCGCGCTGAGCTCGGCCGCGCCCATCTGCGTGTTGTAGACGGGATCGGAGACCATCCTGTTCCAGTCATAGGTCAGGCCGAAGCGTTTGGCGGTGTCGCGGCCCGCTTCCGGCGTCACCTGCATCAGCCCGACCGCATTGGCCGGCGACTTGTCGCGCTGGTCGAACGAGCTTTCGGTGCGCGCCACCGAATAGATCACGCTGGTCTCGATCGCGGGCGCGACCTGTTTGTGCTCGGGAACGCCGATGGTGGGGAAGGCATAGTGGTCGAGCGCAAGCCCGCGTGCCAGCGCCGATTTGCCGATCTCCAGCATCACGCGCGCATCGCTGCGCCGGCCCGCGAGCTCGGCGAGGGCTTCGAGCGCCGCGAGCTCGGTGCTCTCCTTGGCAAAATCCTCGGCATAATAGAACACCACGCCGCGCTCGCCGATATCGTAGAGCATGTTGGCGGCGCGCACGCGTTCGTCCGCCAATTGCGTGTCGGCAGTGGCCAACACCGGGGAGGGCGCACGTAGCTCGATCCGGTCGAGGCCAAGCTTTGCGCGGGCGAGCTGGCCGTAATAGGCGGTCTGATAGCGCGCCGCCGCCTTGTAGCTCATGCGGGCGTCGACGGTGGCGCCCATCGCTTCGGCGGCGCGGCCGCGCCAGTAATGGGCGCGCGACAGCGCGATCGGATTGGCCGAGCCTTCGTCGATTGCGGCGAAGTGCACCATCGCCGTCTTGGGATCGTCGAGATAGCGCAGCGCGATCCAGCCGCACATGAAATGGTAGTCGACGCGGTAGACTTCCTTTTCCGGCACCGCGGCCGTGCGCACCACGTCGTAGGCGGTCTTGAACTTGCCCTGGTCGAGCAGCTTGCGTGCCAGCAGGCGGCGCTCGCGCCACCAGGCATCGGTGTCCTGCGCCGCCATCGTGTCGGGCAGGGCGGTGAGGATCACCTCGGCTGCGTCGTCGATGCGGTCGTTCTGAAGATGCCATTGGGCGCGGCACAGTACATAGCCGAGATCGCGCCGCGCCTCGGTCGAGACGTCCTCGAGATAGTCCTTGGCCTTGCTAGCCTTGCCGGTGACGGCGGCGCAGGCCTTTACGATCGCGAGCGCATCCTCGCCGAGACGTTTGGCTGCGCGTCGTGCGCCTGCGTAGTCCTTGGCGCCGAGACGCTTGTCCATGCGCGCGCGGTGATCGTCGGTGGATAGAAGGTCGTGGAACGCCGCGTAGGAGTCTTCTTCGCTCCGCTCGGACAATTCATCCGTGCGCCAGGCCTCGCGCACGAGACGCGCGGCCCTGTCGGTCTCGCCTTCAGTGAGCAGCACACGGGCCAGCGCGAACCTGCCCTTGGCGCTGGTCGGCCGGTCCATGGTGAATTTGTGCACGATGGCCGGCTCGCTCTTCTCCTGCCACAGCCGCGCCTCGGCGCGCCGGCACAGCAGAGCGCTGCTCGGCCAGTCCGGATTGGCGGCGAGGAAGGCGGCGTAGCGCTTGAAATTCGCCGTGCTCTCGGAATGGCGCAGCATGAACCAGTCCACAAGCTTCTGTCCGGCGGGGTCAGTGATGCGGTCGCGTGCGGCGCCCGCATCCTCGGTCTTGCCCTTGCGCGCGAGGTCGATCGCATCCCTCAGCGCGGCGAGATCGCCGGTCAGCGGCGGCGGTGCCGGCTTATCCGAGGGTACCTCGACCGTCTTCTTCGACTTGCGCTTGGCTTCGGCGTGCTTGCCGTGCCGCGCCTTGGCGGCCGAGGCATGGCGGTGCTTGCCGGCCTTCGCCTCATTCGTCTTCTTCGGAGCAGATGATTTATGACTGCTCTTCGCCGCCAACGCCGTGGGAAGGAGGGCGATCGCGGCCACGGCAACGACACACGCGAGCGAGCGTAGGCACTGGTTCATTCCATGGCCCCCTGCGAAACCACTACAAACCAAGGTCCGCGACGACATGCGGCTTGAGAATCAAAAAAAGACACCAAAACGATGTCATGACATCGTTTCGCATTTCTCACGCTCCCGCAACAATGCGGCAAAATACGGATGGGAACTCGGGAACGTGCGAAATGGTGGAAGGACAGCGCCTTTAAACCTCTGTTAGTGGGCTCTCGCAGGGGTTGTGTAGGTTCAGGACGTCAGGCCCGCCAGATTGTGCGTGTCCCTACGACCAATTCCGGTGTATTGAGTTCCATCGTTCATCCTTTCAGCCTTTGCCCTGCACCTATGCCGATTTTCAACCAGTCGATTCGGCGCAAGATCGTCGGGGTCGCCCTCGGATTGATCGTTCTCATGTTGATCACCTCGATCCTGTCGATGGTGATGTCGAGCCAGGTCGGCGTGCTCTTGGACGAGCTGACCAACCGTTACATCCCGGCCTATGGGCATCTGGCGCGGGCCAACGTCCGTTCGCTGGAACGGGCGTTGGCACTGCGGCGCATGGTCATGACCAAGATGCAGTCGCCATCGGACGAGGAGGCCTATGCGGCGCGCCTGCGCGAGTTCGATCAAACCGACCGCAAGATCGAGGAGGAAGCCGAGAGTGCACGCAAGCTCATCAACGCCATCATCGACGATCCCAGGACCCCGTCCGACTATGCCGCGCTGGCGCGGATCGAGCTCCGCATCGAGACCGCCGTCACTGAGCTGCGCCGCGATCTTGACGAGGACCACGGAAAGCTGGTCAAGCAGGTCGATGCCAAGCAGATGGCGGAGGCCCGCGGCACGCTGGAGCACATCGATGCGCTGCGCGACCAGTTCAACCAGAAGATCGATGCGATCCGCACCGACATGCTGGCGCAGGTTTTCTTCAGCACGTCGCAGGTGATCAGCCGCCAGCACCAGACGATCATCGTGTCGGGCGTCGTGACCCTACTCGCAGCGATCGTCGGATTTGCCTTTGCGCTGCTCGTGAGTAGCGGTATCACGCGCCCGGTGCGACTGCTGCTCGCTGGCACCCGCGAGGTCGAGGCGGGTCGGTTCGACAAGCCGATCACCGTTTCCACGCAGGACGAGATCGGCGAGCTTGCCGCGGCCTTCAACCGCATGATCGAGCAGTTGCGCCACAACGAACGCATCCGCGAGACCTTCGGGCGCTACATCGACCCCAAGGTGGTGCAGGGCCTGATTGACCGGCCGGAGGTCGCCATCGAGGGCCAGCGTCGGGTCATGACCATCATGTTCTGCGACATGAGCGGCTTCACTTCGATGAGCGAAGGCATGACGCCGCGCGGTCTCGTCAAGGTGATGAACCACTATTTCACGGTGATGTCCGGCCCCATCCGCAGCAATCGCGGCGTCATCGACAAATATATCGGCGACGCCATCATGTCCTATTGGGGGCCGCCCTTTATCGAGGAGGACGAGCAGGCGATGCTCGCCGGCCTTGCCGCCATCGAGATGGCCGATCAGGTGCCCGCGCTCCAGAAGCAGCTGCCGGATCTGCTCGGCATCCGCGCCATGCCGGCGCCCTGCGATCTGCGCATCGGCATCGCCACCGGCGAGGTCCTGACCGGCAGCATCGGCTCCGAGCTGATGATGAGCTTTACCGTGATGGGCGACGCCGTGAACCTCGCCTCGCGGCTGGAGGCCGCCAACAAGGCGTATGGGACCCGCATCCTGATCTCGCAGGCAACGGCAGAGGCGGTCGGCGCGCGCCTCGAGCTGCGCGAGATCGATCGTCTCGCGGTGGCGGGCCAGAGCGCACCGCAAGCTGTTTTCGAGGTGATGGGCAGGGCCAACGCACTCACCGATGCCCAAGCGAGCCTGCGCACGCACTATGCCGAAGGTCTCTCCGCCTATCGCGCCCGGCGCTTCGGCGATGCCCGCGCCGCCTTCAACGCCGCGCTCGAAGCGGTCCCGGGCGACGGTCCTTCGCGCACGCTGCTCGGCCGCATCACGCAGTTCGAGGCCAACCCGCCCGACGGCGGTTGGGATGGCGCCTGGCGGTTGGAGCAGAAATAGCCGTGCCTGCCGTCCTTCGCCGCAGACCGGAAAAAACGATTCTGGTTCATAACGATGTTCGCCGTGACCTATTTCCCGGGCTTAGGCTTGATGTCCTTGAGGCGTCTGATGGGGACACGCCGATGACACATCTTGAGGACAGGCTCGAACGGTTCGAGACGCTCACCGCGGAGTGCGAGCTGATCGCCAAGCTCGCGACCGACAGCGCCAAGCGCGAGTTCTATCTGAATCTCGGAGAACAGTACCGCCAGCTGGCGCTGGACACGCGGCAGGCGATCGCGACCAGGGCCGCGGCCTGAGGCCGGCTGCAATCCGTTCTTAACATTTGGCGCGCATTCTCGCAGCATGCGGATGTCGCTGATCGGCGACGGTTCGTGGTGGGAAGGCCGGGATTCGTTGCAATGCAGCGCGCCCCGCGAGTGTCACTTGCCATGTTCGACGGGCAATCCCATGCGCCTCGTTGCAGTGATCACAGTCGCGCTCATGATGGCAGCCTGCAATCAGGAGCAGGACATCACCGGCTCGGCCTCGACCTGCCCGATGCGAAACTACAGCAGCTACAATCCCCGCGACATGAACCAGTGCGTCAGCACCTGCAAAGCATGCGATCGCGGCACCACGGTGACCTGCACGACCTCCTGCTCCCTCAAGGGGGCGCACTGATCCAAAGTCCCTGACGCGCCAAGCCCGGCGGTGCCTAGGCACCGGAACGATTCACATGGATTAATCATTGAGGAAGCGGGCAGGACGCGGAGTTCGATGGAATGGGTATGCTCGATCCCGGCCGGTTCCTGGTGTCGTGCTCGCATTGCGACGCCTGGCCGATGGCTGCCAACGTCAAACGTTCAAGCTGGTCGGCGTCCCCGCACGAAGTCCGCTTCGTGTGCCCGCGCTGCCGCCGCGAGGAGACCGCGATCGTCTCCGCCTCCGGCGAACTGACGCCGATCAAGCGCATCGATGTTCCGCCACGCGACGTCGCCGTTGCGTGGGCGCAAGCCCAGCGCCCGCGCGGGCGGACGTAAGTCGCCACGCACTCGCAGTCTGACGGGACGTCCCTTGATCTCCGATTTGGAACCGGGCCCACCGGCGGGCGTTTCTGCCCAACATCAACCCATCGAGGCCGGGCGAATGATCAGCGAGCACTTCGACACCCGCACACGGATCAACATGAAATTGGCGTTGGACCGGATCTGCCGCGGTCGCCCCGATGGCGAGGACTATGGCTTCCGGAGGTCGGTCGCTGAAAACATCGTCCGGTGCGCGCTTATGGGCCGAACCGGTATCGGCCAGCTCGTCGACGCCGGCGAACGGGCCGTGGTCCGGACGCGCTCCGAGAGAACGCCGGCCTGATCGTGCTGGCTTGCGTAAATCGTAAATCATCACCAGACGTGGTAAGACGACCGTCTGGAGATCACCATGGCTCTCATCCTGCCATCTCATGACGACCGTTTCCGGCTTCACCCCGTCGCGCCGCGCCTTGCGCGGATGTTCTGTTTTGCGCTGTTGGCGGTGTCAGGCGCGCTCGGAAGCTTCGCGTTCGCCTGCGCCACGCCGTTTGCGGCCTTCGCGGTTGTCGCGGCCGCGATGCTGCCGCTGCGGCCGGCACTGCTCGTCGTCACCGGCGTCTGGCTCGTGAACCAGGCCATCGGCTTCGGCGCGCTGCATTACCCTATCGACGGCAGCACCATCGCCTGGGGTTTTGCGACCGGCGCGGCCGTGCTGCTGGCGACCGCCGTTTCGTCCGCCGTGCTGCGTACGCTGCCGCAGGGCCGCAGGCCGCTGGCGCTGGCCGTCACGCTCGTTGCCGCCTATGCGGCCTATGAGCTCGCGCTGCTCGCCGCGACGCCGGCCCTCGGCGGAGAGGGCGCCTTCACCGCTGCCATCGTGACGCGCATTGGGCTCACCAGTGCCGTGTGGCTCGCCGGTCTCGTCGCCGTCTGCGAGATCGTCCGTGTGGGCGATCCGTTCGTCCGCGCGCTGCGGAATGCCTGAGCACATCCCGACGGGCAAAACACCAGGCAATTTCGGCCTGTCCCGTGTCAAGCGGCGCGTTCAAAAATATTCCGCTTTACCGAAATTCGGAAATGACGTATGTGTCGTGCATCCCGGCTCATCCGAGAGGGGCGATCATGTGTCGTGATGATCGCGGAGCCGGGCTTGCGGTGGACGCGGCAGCGTCGGGCGCGAAAGGCCAAGGGCAGGGCGGATTGCTCTCCGTGAGCCCTTGAGCTTCGCGCAGACGGACGGCGCTGTCAGGTTCGTCGCGCCAGCATGTCGATGGCAAAGTGCACAACGCCGTCGAACCCTGCGGCGCAGGCGAGCCGCGCGTACGGCAAAACCGTGTGGTCCTGGCCGTCGTTGCTACGGTCAAGCCCTGGCGGATGCGGCATGGGCGTCAACCGGCGCGGTGTCCGTGACTTCTACGAGGGCGAGGGAGGCCAGAACGAATTCGGCTCCCAGGAGAGCGCGGCATAAGCCGTCAAACCACTGCGCAGGGAAGGCCGTGTGTTGGGCTTCACCTGTATGCCGCTGTGCAGTTTTCTGCGTGTGCCTTTCGCACAGCGGACCGTGGGTGCCAGGTCAGCACCCGGCCTTCCCCATAGGCGTTAAGATAGCGCGAGCATCGATTGATACCGACGTTTTCGAGGAGGCTCGCGCAGGTGCCGCCCAAGCGCTCGTTTTCTGCGGCGGAAGCAGCGGATGGTTGGTTGTGGAATGATCGCTTGTAGCAAGGATGCAACGAGTTGTTGCAGAACGCGCCAAGCGCCAGGTGTTGTCAGGCGGCCTGCATCCAGCGGGGAGAGTCCTCGAAGTCGCGGGCAAGCGGCTCGAGCAGCAGGATGATCAAGAGGTGGGCCAGCAGGTAGGACTTGGCGGAGCGCGGATCGGTTCCAGGTGGCGTCTTGAGACCAATCAGACTCTTCAGTCGCTTGAAGCCAAGTTCGATGCGCCATCGCAGTCGATAGAGCGCGAGTACATCCTTGGTGGAGAACTCGTCCCGTGCGAGCGACTTGACCAGAATGACCCAATCCGCGGCTTCCAGAGTTTCTTTGGAGATGACGCGGTTTTCGTCTTGTGCGTCTCGCCGGGCTTTACGACGCGAAGCCGCGACTGCACCGGCGGGCTTCTTGACTGCGACCAGACGCATAGCCAGAGGCGAACCGTCCTTGCGTTTGATCCAAATCCTCCGATCGATCAGTCCGTGCGCCTTCGCCGCACGCAATTGGGCCATCAGATCGAACGGAAGGCCTTTGGCATCAAGCCAACGTGCGTTCTTCCAGCCCGCTCGGATCAAAACGTCTGCCCCGGCGTCGCGGACAGCGGCGATGCGGTCGGGTTGCAGATAAGCGCGGTCAGCAATGCGGATCTCGTTCTTGACCACCGGTATCCGGTCAAACGTTTCGCCCTCTTGCTGATCTGTCAGCTCGAAGTGACCAAAGCGCTCATATGGCAGATCGAATGCACTATGAACGCGCCAAAGCTCACTGTTCCTGCGCGCAGCCGGTCCTGCCTGAGGCACTGTCGTCGCATCGATAATGCGGATCAGGCGGCCTCGGCTCGCCTTCGGGGCTGCCGCAGCGAGCAAGCCCTCCACCAGCACTGCAAACCAATCGCCACATTGACGCAGGCGATAGAACAACGCCACGCTACTGAGGTCGGCAAGGCCAACAGAAGCGGCCCACGCGGCTGTCGATCTCAACCCTCTTTCACCCAGACTGTGTTTCGGCATGGAATAAGGACCCCGTTTTCGGGGTGATCGGCATCCAATCGGGACCCCGGGATAAGGGTCCACAGTGGCTTCCATCGAGTCATGGA
>NZ_JADPKH010000065.1:0-1668 GCF_023073835.1 Bradyrhizobium sp. 153
CAACGCCGGCGTTGGCGTCGCCAGCGGTCGCTGTGCCGTTCAGCAGGCTCGCACCAGTGGTCGCAGCGTTGATGACGGTTCCCGTATTCGTGCCCTGAATGCCGCCCAGCGTGGCGCCCGAAGTCGCCGCGGTGACGCCACCTGCAGCGCCACTATAGAGCACGTTGCTGTTCGCGACTGCGCTGGCAAAGCTCGTCGTACCGCGCAGGTCGGCAGCCGTCGCACCCGAGATCGTGGTGGAGACGCTGGACTTCGAAGAATAGCCGACGGTGGTCTGCAGCGCCTGATTGGCGATCGACTTGGCGCTGTCGATCAGCTTCTGCAGCGAGGTCAGGCCGGTGTTGGCAGCCTGCAGCACCTGCACGCCGTTGGCGATGCCGTCGAGCAGATTGTTGATGTCGCTGGCGCGGTTGTCGAGCGACTGTGCCGTGAAGAAGTTGGTGGGATTGTCGAGAGCCGAGTTGACGCTCTTGCCGGTCGACAGACGGTTCTGTGTGGTGGCGAGCAGATCGGCGGTGGACTGGAGAGAGAGCAGGTTCTGACGAACCGACGCAGAGAGAACAATACCGGACATAACTCTTACCCTTCTGGTTTACGCGTCTTCGTTCGATCGCTTCGGATCGAGTGACGGGAACAGCGTGCCGCGACATGGCTAACAAAGGGTGAAACGAGACGCGCCGACCTAAGCGCCGGTTCACCATAAGAACCGCGGTGAGCGCCGGCAGGACCGGAAGCCCGACTGAATTTGTTGGCGATTTTCCACCCTTACGCTCCATTAACCATAACCGCGGGTTACTTTTCGAGCGTCATCCAAGGGGCTGCAAACGTTGACGCAAAAAGGAAAGCGGCGGGGCCGAAGCCCCGCCGCCAGATCTTGCTTGGGATGTCTTCCGCTTGTTAGCGGAGCAGTTGGAGCACGCTCTGCTGCGACTGGTTGGCCAGCGACAGCGCGGAGACCGCGATCGACTGGCGGGTCGACAGTGCCTGGCTGTTCGCTGCCTCGACGTTGGTGTCGGCCAGGGTCAGGTTGGACGAACCGGTCTGCAGCACGTTGATCAGGTTCTTGTTGAAGTCCTGACGCACCTGCACGATCGTCAGGTTCGAACCGAGCGCGGAAGCCTCCGAACGCAGCGTGCTCGACGCGTTGTTCAGGTTGGTCAGCACCTTGTTGGTGGCAGCGTTGTCGATGAAGTCGACACCGCTGGTCAGCGCGGCGAGGCCCAGACCCTTGGAGTTGTAGGTCACGCCGGTGATGCTCAAGCTCGACTTGGCGGTCTCGTCGAACACCAGCTTGAGCTGATCGCCGTTGAGCAGGTTGACACCGTTGAACGAGGAGTCCTGCGCGGTCGAGTCGATCTGGTTCAGGATGTTGTTGTACTGATTGACCAGATTGGCACGGGCCGTCTGGGCAACGGTGTCCGCGACCGGGGTGGAAGCCGTCGAGAACGTCAGCGACGAGGTCAGCGTTCCGCCGATCGCACCACCCGCAGTCGTCGAGCCAAGCGTCGAGGACGCGTAGTCGTTGGTGGTCGAGATCGTCAGCAGGCCGTTGGCGTCGATCGTGGCAGACAGGTTGTTGGCCTGAAGCGCGGTGTTGAGTTGATCGAGCGTCTTGACCGTTCCGTTGGTGCCGTCGCCGAAGGTGACGTTGACCGCCGTACCGCCGTT
>NZ_JADPKH010000067.1:0-1659 GCF_023073835.1 Bradyrhizobium sp. 153
TAGCCCGCATTTCTCACAGTATTGAGGCGCATCGGGGCGCGAATCAGCGAAAGTTCTTTTGCGAGAAGGACTTTGCGATGATTCAAGGAATGCCCCGATGCCGACAGAGTGTAGCGCAGAACGTTTTGATTTTGGAGTGGTGGAAGGCCGGGCTGTGGAAGCGGCCTTTGATGCTGGGCTGGTGACGTCGGATGCTGGAGCGCTGCTTCTGGGCGCCACCGATCGAGCGATCGATCTGGTGGGGCGCTTTGCAGCTTGCTTTCGCGATCATCGCCGCGCGGACCTGATCGAGCATGCGGTCGAGACGTTGATCGGACAGCGGGTCTTTGGCATTGCGCTCGGCTACGAAGATCTCAACGACCATGATGAACTGCGGCACGATCCGCTGATGGCGGTGCTGGCGGGCAAGCTTGCGGCCCGGCGGCAGGACTGCGCACCGGTGGCCGGCAAGTCGACGCTGAACCGGCTGGAGCTGAGCCGCAGCGAGCCTTCGCGCTATCACAAGATTGCCTATGACGCGGCGGCGATCGAGGCGCTGCCGGTGATGCTGTTCCTGGAGGCCCACGAGCGACCGCCGGCGCAGATCATCCTCGATCTTGACGCCACCGACGACCCGCTACACGGCCATCAGGAGGGACGCTTCTTCCACGGCTACTACGACTGCTACTGCTATCTGCCGCTGTACGTGTTCTGTGGCCGGCATCTGTTGGCAGCCAAGCTGCGACCCTCCGATATCGACGCCAGCGCGGGCAGCGTCGCGGAGGTCGAGCGGATTGTCCGGCAGATCCGCGCCCGCTGGCCGTTCGTGCGCATCCTGCTGCGGGCGGACTCAGGCTTTGCGCGCGAGGCGCTGATGGCGTGGTGCGAGCAGAACCGCGTGGACTACCTGTTCGGGCTCGCCCGCAACACGCGCCTGGTCGCCATGATCGAAGAGGAGCTTGCCACGGCTCGCGCTGCGGCCGAGAAGACCGACCGACCGGCGCGCCGCTTCAAGGACTTCCAATGGAGCACGCTCGGCACCTGGAGCCGAAGGCGCCGCGTCGTCGCCAAGGCGGAGTGGACAAAAGGCGAAGCCAATCCGCGCTTCGTCGTGACCTCGCTCAAGCGGGCCGAGGCGGGCGCGCGACAGCTCTACGAAGACATTTACTGCGCCCGCGGCGACATGGAAAACCGCATCAAGGAGTGCCAGCTCGACCTCTATGCCGACCGGACGTCGGCGGCGACCATGCGCGCCAACCAACTGCGGCTGTGGTTCGCCGCAATGGCCTATGTGCTGATCTGTGCTCTGCGGCGCATCGGCCTTGCCGAAACCACTTTTGCCGACGCCACCTGTGGCACCATCCGCCTCAAGCTCCTCAAGATCGGCGCACTGGTGCGCATCAGCGTCCGCCGCATCAAAATCGCCATGGCTTCGGCCTGCCCAGCCGCCCAGGAATGGGGACACGTGGCCCGCCGCCTGGCCGAAACCGCCAAGGCCCGCGCCGCACCCACCTGACACGCGAAGCTGCGACGCGCTCAATCGGCGGCATCACCAACAGGTCCAAAGGAGACACTCAAAGCCAAATCGCCACCCGCGCCTCCAGCGCAACGGCTCCTCATCGCCTTCGCTAGACCTTCTATCCTCTGTCGCACAGCTATCGGCCGTGTGAGAAATGCGGG
>NZ_JADPKH010000089.1:0-541 GCF_023073835.1 Bradyrhizobium sp. 153
CGAGCTCGAGGACGCGATCGACGTCGAGGACGACCATGAGCTGGCCGTCGAGGCGGTGGACGCCGCCGGCGAGCTTGGCCATGCGGGGGTCGAGGTTGACGGGGTTGTCTTCCTTGCCGTCCTCGGGCAGGCGCAGCACCTCGCCGATCTGGTCGATGAGCAGGCCGTAGGATTCGCCGCGCAGGTCGACGCCGACCGCCATCGGCACCTTGCCGTCTTCGGCCTTGGGCAGGCCGAGGCGGGCGCGCATGTCGACCACGGTGACGATGCGGCCGCGCAGGTTCAGCACGCCCGCGATCTCGCGCGAGGACAGCGGCACACGGGTGACGCGCTCGGGCATGAACACGTCCTGGACCCGGGAGATCGGCAGGCCGAACAGCTGGCCGCCGATCATCGCGGTGACGTATTCGACCATGGCGCCTTCGCTGGACTGGGTCTTGCTCATCGCTGGTCTCCTGATCCTGGGTTAGGCCGCCGCTGCCCGGCTCAGCTCGGAGGCGCCGGCGGCGCCCGCGGTCTGCTCCTTCAGCGCCGCGATCAG
>NZ_JADPKH010000041.1:0-137938 GCF_023073835.1 Bradyrhizobium sp. 153
CGGTTTTGGTCCACGGCATGGTGTCCTCCCTCGAATCTTTGCAAATCCGAAGGAATCACAAGCCGGCCAAAACCGCTCACCCTTTTTCGGTCAGGCTCTCAGGATGAGGCCACGTTGGCGCTCGTTGAAACTTTTGCCGCACACTCCGCCCTCATCCTGAGGGCCCGCCGAAGGCGGGCGTCTCGAAGGATGGCCGCAGGGGAGGAGTGTTGCGATCGCCCTGCCATCGCAAACAGAGCCTCGAAAAACGACGGCGAGGGGCTAGCGCTCGTGGTTCAATGGATCTCACCTCGCCAAATGCCGCGTGAAGATCCGCACCACGTGCCCCTTCACCCGTGGCGCTTCGTCGTAGAGGTCTGACGCGATCCGCTCGATGGTCTCGCGCAGCGACAGGAATTGCGCCTGGCGCGCGCTGCTTTCGGTGCCCTGCATGCCCGCGAGCTCGTCCATCGCGGCGTCGCTGATCTGGCACTGCACCACATCGCCATCGTTCAGCATGGTGAAGCGAAAGGCCAGCCGTTCGAGATCATGGCCAATGATCTTGTCGCGCATGAGTGGCATCAAGTCGTCCCGGTCGAACCCCCGCGCCGGACAATGCTGAAAATTTCTTTGCTTGTCACCATGTCTAGGGGTGGGTTAGCCCAAGGCGTAACCCACCTATTGTCGCGATAGTGGATTACGCCGAGCGGACTGCGCTTCGTACAGCGGCGGGCCTGACCCGCCTGCGTTCTCAGTAAACGAGGGCCGCGCCTGTGGGTTTCTCCAGCGCAGTCGCCAGGGACTTGTACTCCTCGCAATCACGCCCGCAGATCGCAGCGATGCGGTCCAGGTGAAACATTGCCTGCTCGCGGTTGCCCTGCTCGAGCTGCCAAAGCCCATAATACTGCCAGGTCAGCACGTGATTCGGATCGGCCTTCAGCGCGCGCTCGTACCAAATCTCCGACTGCTTGTAGTCGCCGAGCTTGCGATATGAGTAACCGATGAGATTGGCGACGGTCGGATGATCGTCGTGGCCGAGCGCCTTCAATTGCTCGATCGCGACCGCATAATCGTTGCGCTCGTAGATCGTGTCATAGGCCGCGCGGTAGCTGGCCGCGAATGCGGGATCCCCGATGCTGGACTGGTTGTTCGGCTTCTTGCCTTTCTGGGTTGCCCTTGGCTTGGAGCGTTTCGGGTAGGTGGGCTGCGCTTTCTGATCCGAATAGGCGCCCGCATAGGGGTCCATGGAGCTGATGCCACCACCTCCACCGCCTCCTCCGCCGCCCGCGGCCAATACCGGCGAAGCGAACAGCGCCGCTGCGACCGTTCCCAGCACGACGATTCTGATCATCGCTGTGATCATTCCTGTCTCCTGCTTCTGCGGCCCCGGATGACGTGATAACCCTGTCATGGCGGCGATATTCCGGGATGATTGCGCTCTCACTGAGACGCCAGCGTCGGGCGTGCGACAGTCTTGCTGCCAGATCCTGCCGGCAAGCGGGAGGGACGCGCTACTGAAACGCGACCTCGGCGAAACTCCTCAGCTTTCGCGAATGCAGCCGCTCCGATTCCTGCTGCTTGAGCCGCTCCAGGGCCTTCAGGCCGATCTCGAGATGCTGGCCGACGCGACGGCGATAGAACTCGCTGGCCATGCCCGCTAGCTTGATCTCGCCGTGCAGCGGCTTGTCGGAGACGCAGAGCAGTGTGCCGTAGGGGACGCGGAAGCGGTAGCCGTTGGCGGCGATCGCGGCCGATTCCATGTCGAGCGCGACCGCACGTGATTGCGACAGGCGGCGGATCACCGCCGGCCCGGAAATCTCCCAGTTGCGGTTGTCGACGCTCGCGACGGTGCCGGTGCGCATCAGCCGCTTGAGCTCGAAGCCTTCCAGCCCGGTGACGTCCTCGACCGCCTCCTCGAGCGCAACCTGCATCTCGGCCAGCGCCGGGATCGGCACCCACAGCGGTAGCTCACGATCGAGCACATGATCCTCGCGCACATAACCATGCGCGAGCACGTAGTCGCCAAGCCGCTGCGTGTTGCGCAGGCCTGCGCAATGGCCGAGCATTAGCCAGGCATGCGGGCGCAACACGGCGACATGATCGGTGACATTGCGCGCATTGGATGGTCCCGTGCCGATATTGATCAGGCTGATGCCGCGATAGCCGGGCGCGACCAGATGGAAGGCCGGCATCTGCGGCACGCGCAATGGCGGCGTGCCGCTGATCGAGCCAGCATTGCGCGTGATGACGTTGCCCGGCGCGACAAAGGCTTCGAGGCCGGCCTCGCCGGACTGAAGCCGCTGCTGGCAGAGCTGCGCGAAGGCATCGACATAGAATTGGTAATTGGTGAAGATGACGAAGTTCTGGAAGTATTCGGGATCCGTGCCGGTGTAGTGATAGAGCCGTCGCAGCGAGTAATCGACGCGCGCAGCGCGGAACAGGGATAGCGGCTCGGGCGCGCCGGGCTGGAGCTCGAAGGTACCGTCGGCGATCGAATCGTCCATCGTGGCAAGATCAGGCACGTCGAACGCATCGCGCAGCGATCGCGTGATGGCCGAGTTCTCGCCGGTGGTGATGGCGGCTTCGATGTTGATGTCGCGGCGATAGGCGAAGTGGATCGGGATCGGCTCGGCGGATTCCCCGATCTCGACGGGAACACCGTGGTTCTGGACCAGCAGTCCGATCTGCTCGGTGAGATAGGCACGGAACAGATCCGGCCGCGTCACGCTGGTCTCGTGCACGCCGGGGCCGGCGACGAAACCGTAGGACAGGCGCGAATCCAGCCGCGCATGCGTCGCGGTGGTGACGCGGACGAAGGGATAATAGGCCCGGACCCGCGTCGTGACCGCTTCGCCGCCAACATAGGCCTCGAACCGGTCGCGCAGGAATTTCGTGTTGCGCTCGTAGATCTCTTCGAGACGGGCGACGGCAAGGTCAGCGTCAGAGAAGGATTCGGTGGCGATGGGGGGTGGAGATTGCATGGTCGACCGCTGGGTTGCTGTTTGCAATCGCAGTATAACAAAGTGACAGCCAAGTCGTGGAGATGACGCGCTTTCGGGCGTCACTTCTCCCGGAACGCCCGCATCAGCTGGTCGTGCAGCGGCTTCATCAGATATGACAGCATGGTGCGGTCGCCGGTCTGGACGAAGGCTTCCACGGGCATGCCCGGGATCATCTTGACGTCGCCGAGACGGGCGATCTCTTGCGCCGGCATCGAGACGCGGATGGTGTAATAGCTCTGGCCGGTGCGCTGGTCGCTGGTGACGTCGGGTGATACGCGGCTAACGACGCCATTGAGCTCAGGCGTGGTGCGCTGGTTGAAGGCGGACAGGCGCAACAGCGTCTTCTGGCCGATCTGGAGCTTGTCGATGTCGACCGGGTTGACCTTGGCCTCGACCTGGAGGTCGTCGGCTTGCGGCACGATCAGCATCAGGGCATCGCCGGCGGTGACGACGCCGCCGACGGTGTGCACCGTCGATTGCAGCACCATGCCGTCCTGCGGCGCGCGGATGTCGATGCGGCGGAGCTGGTCTTCGGCGGCGACCTTGCGCTCGATCAGCTCGCCGATCTTGTCGTTGGTCTCGCGCAGGTCCTTGGAGACCTCGCTGACCACGTCCTTGTCGATCTGGATGATCTGGAGCTCGGTCTCCGTGATCTTGCCCTTGGCCTGGGCGCGCGAAGCGATGTACTGCGCGCGCTCGCCGTTGAGGCGCGCCGAGTCGCGTTCGAGCTGGGTCAGGCGCGAGATCTGCACCAGGCGCTTGTCATAGAGCTCGCGCACGCCGGTGAGTTCGTTCTGCACCAGCGCGATCTCCTGGTCCTTGGCCTTCTCCTGCGCACTGAGGCCGGAAATTTCCTCGTTGAGCTGCGTGATGCGTTCGCGCAGCTGGGCCTTCTGCCCGGTGCGGCCGTTGACACGGACGTCGAACAGCTTGGTTTCGGCGGAGAGCAGCACCCTGACGTCGGGATCGTTGGCGCGCTCGAGGAGGGCTTGCGGGAATTCGATCTTGTCGAGACCGCGCTGCTCGGCCTGCAGTCGCGCCGCGCGCGCTTGCGCCGCATCGAGATTTTTGGTGACGATGGCGAGGTTGGCCTTGGTGACGGTGTCGTCGAGCCGCACCACGATATCGCCGGCCTTGACCACGTCGCCATCGCGGGCGCGCACCTCGCCGACCACGCCGCCGGTCGGATGCTGCACCTTTTTGACATTGGACTCGACTACGATCTGCCCTGGCGCGATCAGCGCGCCCGAGATCAGCACTGTTGAAGCCCAACCGCCGAGGCCGACGACGAGGACCATCACGATGGCGAGGCCGAGCATCAGGTGGAACTTGATCGAATCGCGCACGGTCTTTTTCGCGGCAGGCTTCGTGCCGCCGATCGCCAACGTGCTCATGACTTTGGCACTCCACCTTCGCTGACGATCTTGATCGGCGCCGGCGGCGATACGCGCGGCTGCAGCACCTGGGCCAGGACCTGCTCCTTCGGGCCGAAGGCCTGCATGCGGCCGTCGCGCAGCACCAGGATCTGGTCGACCGCCTCGACGCCGATCGGGCGGTGCGCCACCACGACGACAATGGCGCCGCGCTCGCGCGCCGAGCGGATGGCGCGGGTCAGCGCCTCGTCGCCTTCGGTGTCCAAGTTTGAGTTGGGCTCGTCGAGCACGACCAGGAACGGATTGCCGTAGAGCGCGCGCGCCAGCGCCACACGCTGCGCCTGACCTGCGGACAGCGCGGCGCCCTGCTCGCCGACCTGCGTGTTGTAGCCCTCGCGCATCTTGATGATCATCTCGTGCACGCCGGCCTCCTTGGCCGCGGCGATGATCGCGTCGGAGGTGGCCTCGGGATCGAACCGGCTGATGTTCTGCGCGATGGTGCCGCCGAACAATTCGACGTCCTGCGGCAAATAGCCGATGTGGCGACCGAGCGTGTCGGAGGACCATTGGTCGAGCGCGGCGCCGTCGAGACGCACCTTGCCGCGCACCGGCTGCCAGACGCCGACCAGCGCGCGGATCAGCGACGACTTGCCGGAGCCGCTTGGCCCGATCACGCCGAGGCCGTTGCCGGCGGCGAGCGCGAAGGTGACGTCCTGCACGATGAGGCGCTGGTCGCCGGGAGCCACCATGGCGACGCCTTCGACCGAGAGCCGGCTGGTGGGCGCCTGCAATTGGGTCGGCATCGCCTGCGCCGGCATCTGTTCGAGGAGCCGCGTGAGACGCTGCCAGCTCTGGCGGGCCGCGACGAAGGATTTCCAGTGCGCAATCGCAAGATCGACCGGCGCCAGCGCGCGGGCGGAGAGGATCGAGCCGGCGATGATGATGCCGGCCGTCGCCTCCTGATGGATCACGAGATAGGCGCCGACCGCGAGCACGGCCGATTGCAGCATCATGCGCAGCACCTTTGCGACCGCGCCGAGGCCGCCGGCGACGTCGCTCGCCCGCTGATTGCCGGCGAGATATTTTTCGTTGGCCTCGCTCCAGCGCTGGTTCATCCGGCCGGCCATGCCCATCGACACCATGACTTCGGCATTGCGGCGGCTGGCCTGGGCGAGATCGTTGCGCTGGGCGGCAAGCCCCATCGCTTCGCGCGCCGGCTGGCGGGACATGAACTCGGTGACGAGCGTCAGTCCCACCAAGATGATGGCACCGGCAAGCGCGGTGACGCCGATCAGGACGTGGAAGGCGAAGCAGATGGCGAGATAGAGCGGCAGCCAGGGCAGGTCGAAAAATGCGCTTGGCCCCATGCCGCCGAGGAAGGAGCGGACGTTATCGAGGTCGCGCAGCGGCTGCAGGCCCTCGTTGCGGCTGCCGACGATGAGCGGCAGGCGCACGATGGTGTCGAACACGCGCTTGTTGAGGGCCTCGTCCAGCGCGGTTCCGATCCGCCCCAAGATCCGGTTGCGGATCATGTCGAGCACGCCCTGCGCCATGTAGAGGAAGCTGGCGAGGATGATGAGGCCGACCAGGGTCGGAATGCTGCGGCTCGGCAGCACCCGGTCGTAGACCTCCAGCATGAAGATCGATCCGGTCAGATAGAGCAGGTTGATCATGCAGCTCATCAAGCCGACGCCGACGAACGCCGAGCGACAAGCTCGCAAGGCGTCACCGAGCTCTGAACGGCGGACGCCAGGGATGGCTGCCATCAGTCTGATCTCTTTCGGGTGAGGGGCAAAGCCCCCTGATTTCAAAGGCGAATTGAGGGTACTTGACCCGGATTAACAACGCGTTTTCCGCGCGTCCAACGCAGTCGACCTAATCCGGGCCCGATGAGCCACATCTACCCCTGGCAGCCTTCCGCGCAAGTCCGGAATTTCACAGGCTTGCGGCTTTTTCTTGCAGGCTTTCAGGCTCTTCCCGGAAAAGGCTGAAAGTTCCAATCGGCGAACGCCGGGCTAAAACCGGCCCCCGCCGCGCACCAGTCGCACCACGAGAAGCAGAATGACCGCGCCGATGGCGGAATAGACGATCTCGGACACGAGCCCGGTGCCGAGACGAATACCGAGCTTTGGAAACAGGAAGCTTGCGATCAGGGCGCCGGCGATGCCGACCACGATGTCGCCGATAATGCCGAATCCGGTCCCGCGCACCACCTTGCCGGCAAGCCAGCCAGCAACCAGGCCGACGAACAGGATGACGAGCAGCCCTTCGTTGGAAATGTGCATCGGTTACGTCCCTCTCCGTGAATGGCCTATGGAACCGAAGCCGGATGAATGGCGTCTGAATGGGTGTTCGCCGCGCCCGACGGTAGACGCTGCGAGATGAATGCTACCGCCTACGACGCGACCACCGGCTCCGCCAGCACGCATCTGGCCGCCCGGCCCGGCGCGACCTCCACATTCGCAGGCAACTGCTCCAGGCAGCGCGGCTCGGCTAGCTTGCAGCGCGAGGCGAAGGAGCAATTGTGGGGTTTTTCCGCCAGCGACGGCGGCGTGCCGGGGATGGTTTCGAGCCGCTGCCCGCGCTTGGCGCCGTGGATGGTGGAGGCGAGCAGGCCCTTGGCGTAGGGATGCACCGGCGAGCGGACGATGTCACGCAGGCTCCCCTGCTCCACGATCTGGCCGGCATACATCACCGCGACGCGATCGCAGATCTCGATGGCCACGCCGATGTCGTGGGTGACGAAGATGACGGACATGCCGAACTCGCGCTGCAGCTCGCGCAGCAGCAAGAGTATCTGGATCTGCACGGTGGCATCGAGCGCAGTGGTCGGCTCGTCCGCGAGCAGAATCTTCGGCCGGCAGGCGAGCGCCAGCGCGATCATCGCGCGCTGGCGCATGCCGCCGGACATCTCATGCGGATAGGCATCCAGCCGCCGCTTGGCCGAGGGGATGCGCACGACCTCGAGCATTTCGAGCGCTCGCGCCCGCCCTTCCGCAAAGCTCTTGCCTTCATGGCGCACGACGCTTTCGGCGATCTGCGCGCCAATGGTGTAGACCGGATCGAGCGCGAGCGCGGGCTCCTGGAAGATCATCGAGACGGTCTGGCCGCGGAAGGACGAAAGCTCTTCGTCGTTCATGGCGAGCACGTCGCGGCCCATCACGTTGACCGTGCCCGCAATCTGCGTGCGCTTCTTCGGCAACAGCCGCATCAGCGCACGCAATGTCACGCTCTTGCCCGAGCCGGATTCGCCGAGCAGGCCCAGCACCTCACTGTTTCCGAGCGAGAGGCTGAGATCGTTCACGGCATAGACCGTGCGCTCCCCGGTGAAGCGGATGTTGAGGCGTGAGATCTCGACGAGTTTTGTCATGACGGAAGTTTCGGCAATCGATCGTGATAGTCGGTGACGCGCTGGAACGCGGCGCCGATGGTGAGCAAGGTGGCCTCATCGAACGAGCGGCCGATCAGCTGCATGCCGATCGGCAGGCCGCTTTTGCTGAAGCCGGACGGCACCGTGAGCGACGGCAGGCCGAGGAAGTTCACCGGGCGGGTGAACAACGTCAGCCGCTGCAACAGCGCCGGCGCGTTCGGGCCGCCGCCGACGTCGCTCTCCTCGATTGTCGGCGCCGGCACAGGGGATGCCGGCGCGATCACCGCGTCGACGGCCGCGGTGGCCGCGTTGTGGGCAGCAAGTGCTGGGCCGCGCCAGCGCATCGCCTCGAGATAAGTGATGGCGGGAACCGCGAGCCCGTTCTGAAGCCGCATCAGGACCTGCGCGCCGTAATCTTGCGGACGCTCGATCATCCAGCGCTTGTGGAACGCGGCGGCTTCGGCCGCAAGCACGAGCTGGCTCGCCGAGGACAGTTGCCGCTGGTCCGGCAGCTCGACCGTGACGATGTCGGCGCCCTCGCGTTTGAGCACGGCAATAGTCTCGTCCAGCACGCGCGCGACCTCGCTGTCGAGATCGTCGACATAGAAGGACGCGGGTACCCCTAATTTCAGACCCTTCAGAGAGCCCTTGGTCGCAGCCACGTAATCCGACAACGGCTCGTGGCTACAGGTCGAATCCAAGGGGTCCGCACCGGCGAGCAGGGCCAGCAGCAGCGCGCAATCCTCGGCGGTGCGGGCGAGCGGACCGACCGTGTCGAGCGATTGCGACAGCGGCATCGCACCGGCACGGCTGACGCGCCCGACGGTGGTCTTGAGGCCTGTGACGCCGCAGAAATGCGCGGGCATGCGGATCGAGCCGCCGGTGTCCGAGCCGAGCGCCGCATAAGTCAAACGCGCAGCAACCGCCGAACCGGAACCGGATGAGGACCCGCCGGTGATGTGGGCCACGTTCCAGGGATTGCGCACCGGGCCGTAATGGGCGTTGTGCCCGGTCGGGCCGTAGGCGAATTCGGCGAGGTGCAGCGTGCCCAGCCGGACCTGGCCCGCATCCTTCAGCCGCTGCAAGGCGGTGGAGGTCACGGTCGGAACGAAGTCGCGGCGGATCAGCGAGCCGCAGGTCGAAACCTTGCCGGCGTCGTAATACATGTCCTTGTGCGCGAGCGGCACGCCGTGCAGCGGACCACGAACGTTATTCTTGGCGAGCTCGGCGTCGGCGGCCTCGGCCGCCTTCAGCGCGGCTTCCGCCTCGATGGACATGAAGGCATTGAGATGCGGCTGCCACTGCGCGATGCGTTGCAGCAACGCGCGTGTGACCTCATGCGAGGAGACCTGCTTCATCGCGATCGCACGCGCGACCTCGGTGAGCGTCATCAAGGCAGGATCGGTGCTCATTTCGACACCTTCTGCGTCTGCGCGAGCACATGCCCGGCGGGCTCGAGATCGAACGGCAGTGTGCCGGCAATGGCCGCAAAGCCCTCGAAGGCAGGCCCGATGGAGTTGGAGATGCGGGTTGCGATCTCGTCATCCACGGGAACGCCGGCGATCCGTGCGATCGGCTTGATCTCTTTCGGTGTCGGTCTCGTCATGCGGTCTTCTCCCTCGGCGCGCTGCTATGGCCTGAATCTGGGATCGCCATGTAGCACGCAGCCTCGTGGCCCATATTATCGAGCGCAGTGAGCTTTGGCGTCGCATTTGCGCAGAGCGGCTCCGCAAACGGACATCGGGTGTGGAAGCGGCAGCCCGAGGGCGGGTCGATCGGATTGGGCGGATCGCCCGTGATTGGCGGCGTCTCGGTGCGGCTATCAGGGTCGGAAGACGGCATCGCCGCCAGCAGCGCGCGCGTATAGGGATGCGCCGGCTGGTCCCAGACCTGGTCGACCGGGCCGAGCTCGACGACTTCCCCGAGATACATCACCAGCACACGGTCGCTGATGTAGCGAACGACATTGAGGTCGTGGCTGATGAACAGATAGGTCAGGCCGAACTCGCGCTTGAGATCGGCCAGCAGATTGAGCACCTGCGCCTCGACGGACTTGTCGAGCGCGGAGACGGCTTCGTCCAGGATCACCAGTCGCGGCGACAGCGCCAGGGCGCGCGCGATGTTGACGCGCTGGCGTTGGCCGCCGGAGATTTCGTGCGGATAACGGCTGGCGAAGTTTTCGGGGCGCAGGCCAACCTTACCGAGCAACTCGCGCGCCAGCGTGCGCGCTGCGTTATCGGCCATGCCGTGGACCTTGGGGCCGAAGGCAATGGATTCCTCGATCGTCAGCCGCGGATTAAGTGAGGCGTAGGAATCCTGGAAAACCATCTGCATGCCGCGGCGAAGCTCGCGCAAGCTCAGCGACTGACCGACGATCATGCCATCATAGATGATGTCGCCGGTGTCGCGCGGCATCAGATGCATCAAGAGGCGCGCGGTGGTCGATTTGCCGCAGCCGGACTCCCCGACGATGCCGACGGTCTCGCCCTTAGCGACGGCGAAGGAGACGTTGTCGACGGCACGCACGGTGCGCTTGGTGGCGAACAGGCCGCCGCGCACGGGGAAGTGTTTTGTCAGGCCATTGACCTGAAGCAGCGGCTGCGCGACGCCGCCGCGGTCCTCGACCGGTTCAAGCATTTCGATTGGCTGATCCGTCGTCATTGCCGCGCGGCAAACTCGATAGAGCGGAGCCCCTCACCCGGATTGTGTCTGACGATACAACATAGCTGAACCTTCGCTTCGGGGTTCTTAAGAACGGCCCCAGAAGGCGGCCTATGTCTCTCCCTACGGGAGAGGTGTGGCACCATCAACGCCGCGAAAGTCTGCGTCTCTCTCATCATCGTTAGTTCCTGATGTCCATGGCGCTGCGCAGGCCGTCCGAGAGCAGATTGAAGCAAATCGAGACCGCGAAGATCATCGCGCCCGGGAGCGCTGCGACCCAGGGATTGACGTAGATCGCCGTGCGCAAGGTGTTCAACATCAGGCCCCATTCCGGCTCCGGCGGCTTGGTGCCGAGGCCGAGGAAGGACAGACCTGCCGCCAAGATCATCGAGACCGAGATCAGGCTGGTGGCATAGACGAAGATCGCGCCGAGCACATTGCCAAGGATGTGCACGCGCATGATGGTGAAGGCGCCGGCGCCGGACGCGCGTGCGGCCTCGACGAAATCCATGTTGCGCACGCCGGTGGTGACGCTTTCGGCGACGCGGGTGATCTGCGGCACGAACACGACGGTCAACGACACGATGGAATTGAGGATGCCCGCCCCCAGCGCGCCGGAGATGGCGATGGCGAGCAGCACGGAGGGGAAGGCATAGAACACGTCGACCGTGCGCATGATCGCGGTGTTGAGCCTGCCGCCGACATAGCCGGCGACGAGGCCGAGCGAGGTGCCGATGCAGAAGGCGAGGATCACGGGCAAAATGCCGATGACCAACGACAGCCGCCCCCCATAAATCAACCGCGCCAGCATGTCGCGCCCGAGCTCGTCGGTGCCGAGCGGATAGCCTGTCGTTCCGATGTGGCGGAGGCGGCGGATCATCGAGCCCTTGTAGGGATCTGCGAGACCCAGCCATGGCGCGAGGATCGCCGACAGGAAGATCAGCAGCAGCACCAGCGCGCAGGCCATGCTGACCTTGTCGCGCATGATGCGGCGTCCGACAGTCGCCCAATAGCCGCGCGCCTTGGTCACGGGTGCGGCCTGAAGTGCGGCGTCACTGGTGGCGGACAACGGAAGCTCGCTCATCCCGCTAGCCCCGCTTGATGCGTGGGTCGATCGCGGCTTGCGCGATGTCGACCAGCAGATTGAGGAACACGAAAAACAGCGCCAGGATCAGGATCGTGCCTTGCAGCAGCGGCAGATCGCGCTGGAAGATCGCGGAGTTGAGCAGGAAACCGGAGCCCGGCCAGGAGAACACGGTCTCGATCAGGATCGAGCCGCCCAGCATGTAGCCGAGCTGAAGCCCCATCACCGCGAGCGCGGTCGGCGCTGCATTCTTGATGACGTGGCGGAATACGCCGGTTTCACGCAGACCTTTGGCGCGCAATGCTTCGACAAAATCCTGGCTGAGAATGTCGCCGGTGAGCGCACGCACGGTGCGGGTGACGATGCCCATCGGGATCACCGAGGTCGTGATCGCAGGCAGCACGAGATATTTCAGGTGCGCCCAATCCCAGGCCCACGAGTTGGAGCCGTTGGGCCCGGCGCCGATCGCGGGCAGCCAGTTCAGCTGCACCGAGAAGATGATGACGAGCAGCATGCCGAGCCAGTAATGCGGCACCGAGACGCCGGCGATCGCAAAGGAGGTCGCGACCTTGTCGATCCAGGTCTCGCGAAAATAACCGGCGATCAAGCCGAGCAGGATGCCCATGGTGAAGCCGATGATGGCTGCGGCAATCGCCAGCGTGACGGTGTTGCCGACCGCGCGCATGACCTCGGCCAGCACGGGACGACCCGTAGCGATGGAATTGCCGAGATCGCCGTGGAGCGCACGCAGCAGCCAGAGCCCGAACTGCACCGGTAGCGGCCGGTCGAAGCCATAGGCGGCGCGCAGCTGCGCTGCGAGCTCCTGCGAGGCATCGGCTGGCAGTACGGCGACCAGGGGATCGCCAGGTGTGATGTGCACGAGCAGAAAGCACACCAGCGCCACGCTGATGACGATCGGGACGACATAGACGATGCGTCTGGCGATGTAGGCGAGCACGTTGAGTTCTTTCTTTCTTCTCCCCTTGTGGGAGAAGGTGGCGCGCGCAGCGCGCCGGATGAGGGGTTTTATCCGCGAGTACAATCATTCCGAATGCAAGAGAGGCTCCCGCGGAGAGAACCCCTCACCCGTCTCGCCGCTGCGCGGCGAGACACCCTCTCCCGCAAAGGGAGAGGGTGCACTGAGCAGGTCGCCAGAACTACTGCGCGATCGACACCGGCGAGAAGTCGATGAACCAGCTCTTCGGCTGCACGACGCCTGTCACCTTCGGGCTCATGGCGCGCGGGCCGACGTCGTGGGCGACGTAGAGGAAGGCGGCGTCGTCGACGGAGGCTGCGTGCAGTTCGGCGAGCGCGGCGTCACGCGCGGCAGGATCGAAGGTCTGGCGTGCCTTCTTCACCAGCTCGTCGAATTTCGGGTTGTTGATGAAGCCCCAATTGTTCGACACCGGCGGCGCCATGCCCGATTGCAGGAAGCGCACCAGCGCGAAGAACGGGTCCATCGCCGCATAGGTGACGTTGGTCGCGTTCGCACCGTTGGCGCTAGCGTCCTTGGCGCCGCGGCGCCAGTTGGTGAATAGCGTGTTCCATTCGATGACGTCGAGCTGCACGTCGAAATAGCATTCGGCCAGCGCCTGCTGGAGATATTCGTTCATCGGCAGCGGCTGCATCTGGCCCGAGCCGGAGGCTGATGTCTGGGTCTTCACCGTCAGCTTCTTGTTCGGGCCGAAGCCGGCCTCCTGCATCAGCTTTTGCGCAGCCGCCTTGTCATACTTGATCTCGAAGCTCGGTTTGCCGCGCCAGGGATGGCCGGGCTCGAAGGTGCCAGTCGCCGGCACCATCAGGCCGGCGAGTAGGCCGTCCCTGAGGCCATCGCGATCGACGCAGAGGTTCGCGGCCTTGCGCACGCGGATGTCGTTCCAAGGCGAGCCCTCGACACGCGAGAACTGCCAGGGCCAGACATGCGGCTGCTCGTTGGCGTAGAGCTTGAAGCCGCGCTGCTTGAGCTCGGGCAGCGCATCCGGCGCCGGAGCCTCGACCCAATCGACCTGGCCGGAGAGCAGCGCGGCGGTGCGCGCATTGGCTTCGGGCATCGGCAACAGCACCATCTTGTCGATCTTCGGCACGCGCGCCTTGTCCCAATAGTTCGCGTTCTTGACCAGCTCGAGCCGCTCGCGCGGCGTGAAGCTCGCCATCTTCCACGGGCCGGTGCCCGAGGCGTCCCTGGCAAACGCCGTCCAGGCGGCTTGCGACTTCGCCTTGGCGTCAGGGCCTTCCGCCTTGTCGTAGAAGGCCTGCCACTTCGTCGGACTCGCCATGAACAGGTTGGTGAGGTTGATCGGCAGGAAGCTGTCGGGTTCCTTGGTGGTGAGTTCGACCGTCATGTCGTCGATCTTCTTCGCCGACGCCAGCGTCGGCATGCGCGAAGCCGTAACGCCGACCTGGCTGGCGTCGAATTGCGGCGCGTCCTGCTTCAAGACCTTCTCGACGTTCCACACCACGGCGTCCGCATTGAACGGCGAGCCGTCATGGAAGGTGACGCCGGGGCGCAGCTTGAACACCCACTTGGTCTTGTCGGCATCGTCGACTTTCCACTCGATGGCAAGGCCGGGGATTACCACGCTCGCCTTGTCGGCCGAGGACAGGTCCCAGCCGGTGAGCCCGTCATACATGGTAAGGCCGGTGAAGCGATTGCCTTCAAAACCCTGGTCAGGCTGGCCCAGGGTGCGCGGAATATCGACGGCGGTCATGCCAATGCGCAGCACAGTTTCGGCACTGGCCATGCGCGGCCATGCGGCGGCGGTCGTTAGAGCGAGCACCGCGATCAATGCCGCGCGTGTGGTCTTCTTGATAAGCATCGCCTCAATCCTTTTCCGGCTTGGATGACTATTTTTGATGCAATCGTATGCAATGGCTATGCCAAAGAGAAACTTATTCTGCCATTTGTCACTGCGACGACAAGTCCTTGTGGGTCGCGCGAGGGTAAACGCGTGGCATTGCCTATTCTGGCATCAAGATTGCAAGTTCGGCCCCGACGTCTCCTGGGAGCTTGGGGCCAATGCGTATTCGATTGTCGACCTGTCTCGCCGTGCTTGCGCTAGCGTTGTCCGCGATGGCGGCGCGCGCCGAAACGGTGGTGCGCTACGGCATCTCGATGGCGGACATTCCGCTGACGACGGGTCAGCCCGATCGCGGCGCCGGTGCTTATCAGTTCACCGCCTACACGATCTACGATCCCTTGGTGGCCTGGGAGATGGACGTCGCCGACCGCCCCGGCAGGCTGGTGCCGGGGCTCGCCACCGAATGGAAGGTCGATGATACCGACAAGACCAAATGGCGCTTTACTTTGCGCAAAGGCGTGACGTTTCACGACGGCAGCGAGTTCAATGCCGATGCAGTAATCTGGAATCTGGACAAAGTGCTCAACGACAAGGCGCCGCAATTCGACAAGCGGCAGAGCGCGCAGGTGAAGACCCGCCTTCCCTCGGTCGCGAGCTACGCCAAAATCGACGACTTCGCGGTGGAGATCACCACCAAGACGATCGACTCCTTCTTTCCCTACCAGATGCTGTGGTTCCTGGTATCGAGCCCGGCGCAATACGAAAAGCTCGGAAAGGATTGGGACAGGTTCGCAAGCCAACCCTCCGGGACCGGTCCATTCAAACTGACAAAGCTGGTGCCGCGCGAGCTCGCCGAGCTCACCAAGAACCCGGACTACTGGAACAAGAAGCGCATTCCGAAGGCCGATAAGATCGTGCTGGTGCCGATGCCGGAGGCGCTGACGCGCACAAACGCTCTGCTTGCGGGCCAAGTAGATTTGATCGAGACGCCGGCGCCAGACGCCGTGCCGCAGCTGAAAGCGGCCGGCATGAAGCTCGTCGACAACGTCACGCCGCATGTCTGGAACTATCATCTGAGCGTGCTGCCGGGCTCGCCCTGGACCGACATCCGCCTGCGCAAAGCACTGAACCTCGCGATCGATCGCGAGGGGGTGGTCGCCCTGATGAACGGCTTGGCAAAACCTGCCAAGGGTCAGGTTGATCCCTCCAGCCCGTGGTTCGGTAAGCCGAGCTTCGAGCTGAGATATGATCTCGCCGCGGCCAAGAAGCTGGTCGAAGAGGCCGGCTACTCCAAGGCGAAGCCACTGAAGACCACCTTCATCATTGCGCAGGGCGGCACCGGCCAGATGCTGTCCCTGCCGATGAATGAATTCCTGCAGCAGAGCTTCAAGGAGATCGGCATCGAGATCGACTTCAAGGTGGTCGAGCTCGAGACGTTATATACACACTGGCGCAAAGGCGCGGCCGACGAGATGAACGCCGGCATCACCGCCAACAACATCGCCTATGTCACCTCCGACCCGCTCTACGCCATCGTCCGCTTCTTCCATTCCGGGCAGATCGCGCCGGTCGGCGTCAACTGGGGTGGCTACAAGAACCCTGAGGTCGATGCACTGATCGACAAGGCCAAGCAGACGTTCGATTCCGCCAAACAGGACGCTCTGCTGGCGCAGGCGCATGCGCTGATCGTGAACGATGCCACGCTGGTCTGGGTGGTCCACGACACCAATCCGCACGCGCTCTCGCCGAAGATCAAGCAGTTCGTGCAGGCGCAGCACTCAGGATTTGACGACGATCGGGGTGGAGTGAGGCGCGACAAGCCCCGCGGTCGTAGGGTGGGCAAAGCGAGCGTGCCCGCCTCTTCAAGCGGACCCAAGGAGAGGTGGTGGGCACGGCGCTTCGCGCCTTCGCCCACCCTACGGGAGCGGTGACGCGAGCTACTACTTCGTCAGCAGCGCATAAGCCCCGGTCCACCCTTCCGGTGGCGGCGTCAGCTGGAAATCTCTGATCCGCGCTTCATAGAGCCTGAACAGCTTCTCCAGCGTGTCGGCGTCTTCGCTCTTGCGCCCGCGCTCGATCGCGTCCAGTGCGCCCTGCCAGTCGCGATTGCGATAGCAGCCGAGCATTTCGATGGTGATGTTGCGCAGGCGCTGGAAAGCGCCCGAATGCATCACGTCCTCACGGCCGGCGATGGCATAGATCACCTCCGGCTCGGTCTTGCCCTTGACCATGATGAAGTCGAGCTCGAGGATCGCGAACTTGTCCTTGGCCGCGAGCGCCGTCCTTGAGCCGACGATGATCGGGAAGCCGTATGCCTTGGTCTGCCCCTCAAGGCGCGAGGCGAGGTTCACGCTGTCGCCGAGCACGGAGTAGTTCTTCTTCAGATCGGAGCCCATGTTGCCGACCACGCCGATGCCGGTGTTGAGGCCGATTCCGACATTGAGCGGAATGTAGACGTGGCCGCCGTCGGCGGCTTCCTGCTCGCGCTCCTTATTGACCGCGTCGATCTGCTCCAGCATCTGGATCGCGGCCTCGCAGGCGTTGACCTCGTGCTCGGCATCGTCGAGCGGCGCGTTCCAGAACGCCATGATGGCGTCGCCCATGTATTTGTCGATGTAGCCCTTGCGCTCGATGATGACGTCGGTCAGCGGCGTCAGAAAACGGTTCATCAGCGCGATCAGCCCCTGCGGGTCGTGCTTGTAGCTCTCCGAGATCGAGGTGAAGCCGCGCACGTCGGAGAACATGATCGTCATCTCGCGCTCCTCGCCGCCGAGCACGAGCTTCTCCGGCGACTGTACGAGTTGCTCGACCAGAACCGGCGACATGTATTGCGCGAATTGTCCGCGGATCTGCACGCGCTGCCGCTGCTCGCGCACGAAACTGGCAAAGATCAGCGTCAGATAGATCGCCGTGGTCGACAGCAGGGGATAGGTAAAATCGATGAGGTAGCGGTACTGCGCGTAGAAGAACCAGGACACGCCGACCAGAATGGCGGCGAAGGTCGCGCCCACGAGCACCAGGCGCACCGGTCCGAGATTCGGCGCGAAGATGATGACCAGGAGGCCGATGATTAGCGCCGCTATCAGCTCAACCCCGAGCGCATAGTTCGGCTGGGAGACCACGGCGCCGCTCAGCACGCTCTCGAGCACCTGGGCATGGATCTCGACCCCCGGCATGGTCGAGGACACCGGCGTGGTCTTGATGTCGTTGAGCCCGACCGCGGAAGTGCCGACCAGCACCAGCTTGCCGGTGAGCTTGGCGGGCGGCGCGGTGTTGTCGAGCACGTCGGCCGCCGAGACGTAGATCGAGGGATCCTGCCGCGCATAATGTACCCAGAGCTGACCGTTCCTGTCGGTCGGGATCTCGAGGCCCTTGAGGCGCACGGCCCTGATGCCGGTCTTGTCGGTCCGGATCAGGAGCGTCGGCGTGCCGGTGGCGACGCGCAAAATCTCAAGGCTGAGCGAAGGCATGATGTTGCCCTGGGCGCGCATCACCATCGGCACGCGGCGGATCAGGCCGTCGCGCTCGGTCTTGATCGTGAACAGGCCGCGGCCGGCGGCGATCTTTTCGATGACGGGCACGTTGCGCAAGAGGCCGGGGAATTCGAACAGGAAGCGCTCGGCGCCCTCTTCGCCGACCGTGGCGACGCCGGTGAAGGGCAGGGACTTGTCAAGTTCGGAGGAGATCGCCGGCTGCCCGGTCTCGCCCAGCACCACGCGGGAGCCCTTGATCGCCTCAGCGAGGATCTGGTCGTTGGTCGGCAGCTCGCGCAGCTTGGCACGGGTGGCGTCGTCGAGATAGCGCATCTGGTTCGCGACCAGATCCGGATTGAGCCGATCGGCCTCCGAGAACACCACGTCGAAGCCGATCGCCACCGCGCCATTACTGGTGAGGTTCTGGATCAAATCGGCAATTCGCGTGCGCGGCCACGGCCATTGCCCGAGCTTGGCGAGGCTCTTGTCGTCGATGTCGACGATGGTAACAGGCCGCGCCGTCTTGTGACGCGGATCGATCAGCTGGAACATATCGAAGGTGCGCAGCCGCAATTCTTCCATCGGCGGCGGATCCCAGAGACGAGCGCCGGCAAACAGGACCAGCAGCGCGAGGCACATCAGCCGCGCAAAGCCGAACTTGCGCGCAAACCACCGCCGCAGGATTTTTAGACGTTTCATGCCGGTCGGGCTTCCTGTCCCGCCTCCTGCCGTGCGCACTGATCATGAAGCGTCCGCGCGCGATTTACTATGCCCTGGCGGCCGAGGATTATGGATTTTTTGACGCGGCCAGGCCGCGAGCCGGCTGGCGGGAGCTCCCGGGCGGCGATCAGGTCATGTGGAAGATGAAATCGCTGGCCTTGAGATTTGCCGCGATCACGTTTTTCAGCAGCAGCGACTCGTTCTCCGTGACCGGCGCGCCCTCGGGCTGCGTGACCTGCTGATGCCAATTGACCAGCGTGTCGCCGGAGCCCTGCTGCTGGACGATGGTGAGATTGCCGACGGAGTTGACGTCCGAGAACTGCCGCAGGTCGATCTTGTCCAGCCCGGTCGTGAAATCGATGATGGTGTGCGTGAAATCCGTATTGGAGTTTTCGGGGCCATAACCAATCGAACCCGGCGAGAACACGAACTGATCCTTCCCGGCGCCTCCGATCAGCGTGTCGCCGGTGTCGGTCGCGAAGATGACGTCCTTGCCGCCGGTGCCCTCCAGGGTGATGCCCTGGCCGGTGTCCCCCGCCTCGTTGAAGAGGAAGTGGACGGTATCGAACAGGCCGGTGGTTCTGTCCTTCACCGTCAGCGTGATCTGATCGTTGTCCGGCGGCGTTTGGCCCGGATCATAAATGACCCCATCCGCGAGGGCCAAGTTGATGTCATCGAGAGAGCCGCACGCCGCCCCCGGGGCGACACTGCTGTCCGGATCATGTGCAGTTACGGTCGTGATCTGGAACTCATCCGTCGCAGCGTCGGCATCGGTGTCGATGATCGAGAGACCGGTGATGAAGTCGGTGTTGCTCTCGTTGTCGTGCCAGACGTAGAAGCTCGTGGTGTCGATGACCGGGCCGCTGGCGTCGTCGGCGCCGGTCACGTCTACCCTGAGCGTTGCCGTGCCGGTGGCACCATGCGCGTCCGTGGTCTGGACCGTGAAAATATCCGCATAGGACCCGTCCGACAGCGCGTTGATGGCCCCTGCATTGGGAACGTAGCTGTAGCTGCCGTCTGGGTTGACCGTGAGCGAACCGTACAGTCCCGCAACTGTCGTCGTGGCATGGTGATCCGCGTTCAGGACGGCAAAGGTCAGCGTCGCCGTCTCGCCGCTATCGGAGTCGGTGCCGGCCAGTTGCCCGGTGAGGTTGGAGAAGGTGTCGTCCTCGGCGGTGTCCGTGAGCGGGCCGATGTGAAGATCGGACAGCGTCGGCGCATCGTTGCTGCCGGCAATGTTGACTGTGACGATTGCGCCTGTGCCAGCGCCCTCGGCATCCGACGGAACGATCGTGTATTGCAGCGACAGCGTCTGGCCGGCGGCGAGAAAGTTGAAGGCCTGGCTGCCCGAATTAAAACACCAGGAGAACTGGGCATAGGTGGCCGTGCCATCGAGGATGTCGCCGGACGGCACGGTGAGATAGTTCAAAAGATCTGCATGCGACAGCCCGCCGACGCAGCCGGTTTGCGGCACGCCATCGAGAGAGACCTGCACCTGGCTGACCGACACCGTGACGTGGTCGCTCGCGTCGACCTCGGAGACCGTCAGCACGCCATGCGAGAGCTGGCCGGCATTGGTTTCCATCAGACCGGCAACGGCGCCGCCCGGCCCGGAGGTCCCGCTGGCCCAGTCCGCAGTACCCTCGATCGCGAGGCTGTGGGCGGAGTTGACCGTATTGGCGGCCGTGGTCCCGTTGCCGTCGCCGAGCTGATAATACGCGGCAAGATTCGCCTCGTTGCCGGTGAGGCCGGTGAAATCGATCGACTGGATCTGCGTCTGCGTGAGCGCGGTGGTCCAGACGCTGACATCGGCGATCGAGCCGGTGAAGCCCTCCCCCTTATAGCCGGGCCCGCATTCATGACTAGCCGCACCGATCATCATGTAGGACGCCGACGGATTCGACGGGCTGCCGTCGATCGGATTGAACGCCCATGACTGCGAATATTCGAGCTTTCCGTCCAGATAGAGCGTGAAGGTGCCGTTGTCGCGGGTCAGCGCGATGTTGTGCCACTGCGACGCCGTGAGCGCCACGCCGGTATCTTCGATATCGACGCCGCCTGCGAGAATCTGCAGCTCCAGGGTACCATCGTCGTTGACCGTACCGAGGAGACCGAAACCGGTGGTCGAGGTGTTACCGTTGTAGAACAGGATCTGGCCGTCGCCGGGATCGGCGGCCCCGCTCCAATTCACCCAACCGTCCAGCGTGACGTCATCAGTGGCGACCGTCGGCACGTCGCCAACCGCGATCGTCTCGCCGTCGAAATTCATGTAGTCCGACGTCACATAGGAAACGGCCGGCGCATCGTTGGTGCCGGTAATCGTGACGGTGACGTCCTGGCTGACGGTGCCGCCGTGATGATCGTCGAACGTGACGGTGTAGACCTGGGTGACGGTCTGTCCCTCCGCCAGCGACTGCAGCACGGGATCGCTGTTGTCCAAGGTGAAGTGCCAGCCCAGCGTCGCAGCGTTGCTGGCGTCGCTACCGGATTCAGCCACCGACGAATCGATCGAGAAAGTGCCGATATGCGAACCGGTCCCGAAGCCCGCCAGAGCCGAGCTGACGGACGACGATTTGAACGACCACTGTGCCGTATGGGTGTCGATCAGGTCGACGTCCTGGATTGCCAGCGTGCCGCATGCCGACAGCGACGAGCCCTCATCCTCGGTGACCGCGCCCGTTGCCGCGGCGGCATCGCTGGTGATTGTCGGTGCGTCATTGCCGCCGTTGATCGTGACGGTCACGTCCTGCGAGACTTGCGCGCCGTGATCGTCGGTGAAGGTGACGGTGTAGACCTGGGTGATGGTCTGGCCCTGCGCCAGCGACTGGAGCACCGCATCGTTGTTGTCGAGGCTGAAGTGCCAGCCCAGCGTCGCGCCATTATCGGTGTCGGTGTTGAACTCCGCGAGCGCGGAATCGATCGTGAAGGTCCCGAGTGGCGTACCGTCGTCGAAGCCCGGCAGATGAACGCTCGACGTCGACGACTTCAACACGGTCTGCGCGGTGTGAACGTCGATCAGGTCGAGATCCTGGATCGCGAGCGTGCCGTCGATCGACAGCGTCGCGCAAGTATCCTCGGTCACAGCTCCGGCGGCGTCCGCGGCACTGCTGGTCATCGTCGGCGCGTCATTGGTGCCGGTGATGGTGACCGTAACGTCCTGAGAAACCTGTGCACCGTGATCGTCGGTGAAAGTGACGGTATAGACTTGAGTGATGGTCTGCCCTTTGGCCAGCGACTGGAGCACCGGGTCGTTGTCGTTGAGCACGAAATGCCAGCCCAGCGTGGCACCGTTATCGGTGTCGCTGCTGGATTCGGCCACCGACGGATCGATCGTGAAGGTCCCGAGAGGCGTGTTGTCGTCGAAGCCTGGCAATTGCGCGCTCGACGTCGACGACCTGAACACCGCCGTCGCGGTGTGAGTGTCGATCAGATCGAGATCTTTGATCGCCAGCGTGCCGCAGGTTGACAGCGTCGTGCTGGCATCCTCGGTGACGCTCCCCCTTGCCGCGTCGGCATCGCTCGTAACGGTCGGCGCATCGTTGGTCCCGGTAATGGTCACCGTGACGTCCTGGGTGACCGTCCCGCCGTGATGATCGTCGACCGTAACGGTGTAGACCTGCTTGATGGTCTGGCCTTCGGCCAGCGACTGGAGCACCGGATCGTTATCGTGGAGCGTAAAGGTCCAGCCCACGGACCCTCGCGTGCTGACGCCGGGACTTTCGCTCACCGCCGCAAGCGCGAAAGTGCCGATATGCGAGGTGCCGTCGCTGAAGCCGGGTAAATGCGAGCTCGACGTCGTCGACTTCAGCGCGAAACTCGCGGTGTGCGTGTCCGTGAGATCGGGGTCGTTGAAGGTAATCGTGCCGCTCGCCGCGAGCGTCCCCGCCGTGTCCTCGATCACCGCGCCGGTTGGGATCGTGGAGTCTTCGACGATCGTCGGCAGGTCGTTTGTGCCCTCGACATTGACGTCCGCACCGTTGATGGACACGGTGATCGGCGTGCTGACCACACCGCCGTGCCCGTCATCGACCTGCACCACGTAGTTGAGGATCAGCTTTTCGCCTTCGGCGAGGAAATCGAAGAGATGGTCGGGAGCGCTGTAGGTCCAGGTGGCCGAACCGTTGTTACTGTTTCCCGCGCCCTGCACCACGGTCAGCGGCACCTCGACGGCGGCGATCGCGGCGCGCTGCTCCGCCGTCAGCGTCGCGCTGATATCGTTGCCTTCGGCATCGAGATATTTGAACGGCTGGGTCGACGAGAGCGCCGCGCTCACGATCGGCCGGTCCGTCAGATCGACGTCGGTGAAGCTGACCGTGCCCGTGATGGTGTCCAGAGCCTGGTTGCCGGTCCCGACCTTCTCGATGACGGTGCCACCCGATGTCGCCACGGTGGGCTTGTCGTTCGTTCCCGTGATCGTGATGGTGATCGGGATGAACTTGGACTCCGGGCTCACTGCGAAATTGGTATCGACGCGAACCATGTAGGTCAGCGTCAGCGTTTCACCGGCCGCGAGGAAGTCGAAGACGTTGTCGGGGATCGTGTAGGTCCAGACCGCCGAGCCGTTGTTGGTGTTGCCGCCATCGGCGACGACACTGATCTGGATCTGCGTCGCCGCGATGTCCTGCTTCTGGAGCGCGGTGAGCGAGCCGGTGACGTCCTGCTGGCCGGCGTTCTTGTAGACGTAGTTCGGCGCCTCGGCGAGGCTCACCGACACCGACGGCCGGTCGCCAAGGTTTTGGTCGACGAAGGTGATCCGGCCTGAGACAGTGTCGGCATGCGTTGTGTCGCCCGTGGCGTCCGCGCGCTCGGTGAGCGCGAACGCGGTCTTCACATTGCCGCTGGAATCGAGGCTTTGCACCAGCGGCTGGCCGGGAACACGGGTGGCCGTGGGCGTAGAGTTGCTAGGGGCTTCCTGTCCCTGCGGATTGAAGTTCGTGAAGACCGCGGTCACGATGTAGCCGGCCGGGGTCTTGATCAAGATCCCGTCGCTGGTCTGCGTGATCGTGTCGGTGAAGTTCGTGGTCAGCTTAGTGTTGCTGTTGTTATCGGTGAACTTCAGCGTGAACACGTCCGTGATCAGCTTCTGCACGTCCGGCGACATCAGCGCATTGGTGATCGAGATGTTGCCGCCGCTGATCTGGATCATCTGGCCGGCCTGGTTGACCGTCGCGATCGGCAGCAGCGTGATCTTGTCGAACAGAATGTACGAGCCCGTGGTGCCGTTCGGCTCGACCAGCACCTGGAAGCTCGCCTGCGGCTGCGGATCGCCGCCACCGGCAGGGACGACGAAGTTGATCTGGGTCAGCACCGCAGTGCCGCGGATGCCCATGGTGGCGACCGGCGTGTCGACCTTCATGTCACCGTGCTTAGCGGTCTCGCCGGCGACGAAGGTGATGGTGCCCGCGACCAGGCTCAGCAGCGAGGAATTGCTCGACCCGTTGGGGTCGTAGACCATCTCGTTCAGCACCATCCGCGCATTGGAGGACAGGCCGAACACGGTGCCGTCGATGAAGGTGATGCCGAGTGTCGAATCGGCGCCGGTCGAGACCACGTCGCCCTTCTCGACATTGTCGCCATTGTTCAGGATGACCGACACGCCGTTACGGATCGCGGACGCGCTGCCGGAGAGTTTTGTGACGTGACCGATGACCTGGGCCGCTGCGGTGCCGGGCGCAGCCTGCGCATATTGTACATGGCCCGTGAGGGTATTGACGATGTCGCCGGTGAGATGGGCGCCGTCCGGCGAGGCGATCGCTGCCCGCTTGTCGCCCCTGAAATAATCGTGAACGACGAACTCGCGACCCTCATGGGACAGCACGAGGTCGAGACCTGCGCGCTTGAACTCGCCGTTGAAGATCAGGCTAGGGTCAGGAACAACGAACGCGCCATCGGGCACATTGCCATGTGCCTTTGCGACAAAGGGCTTGGCAGAGAAATCGACATGGACATCGGCGGGTAAACGGGAACCCGGGCCGTCCAAAGAGATCGTGGCGTCAAATTTGCCAGCGTAATTCAACCGGGCACCGTAAAAAGGGTTAAAATCTAAGTAAGTATCGACTGCCTAAGCTTGCATAGCATTACCAAGTCCTTAGCGAAACCATCTATTGCTTGTGTGATTCGGCGTCACCGAGCCGCACAGGCCCCGTTGAACCAAGTCTCCTGGAGGATGCGCGGCAATACCGCAAACATTTGGAAGTATAATTTTCCCATGTTGGAGCTAATTTCGTCGATCCTCACGTATTCTAAAGTATAGAGTAGGCAACGAATACTTGTGTCATCTTCTATTCCAATACCCGGCAGCACACTGGGGCAAACATGGAACCAAATCTGTGATCCAGTTAACAGAACGCGTGAAATAGCGGGTCGTTAGGCATAGGGCGTGAAATTACGAGCGCACGATCAGCACCTGCAATTAGTTCCATTCTCGCGTGGGTGGCGTCCCCCTTGCCTGCGTAAAATTTTACGCAATATGAGCAGGCGCGTTTCAGCCTGTTCCCCGGTTTTGTGACCCCTGCCGGGCGCGTTAAGCAGAACAAAACGGCCCATCTCGCACTATCTGCCCGAAAGCAACAAAGCCGGCACGTCGAGATCGAGAGGGATCTCGCGAAGCCCGGAAGGGGATGTCAGATGGAGACCGCTGGTCGCTGGCGCGCTTGGCGCGCAATCCTTGTTATGTGCGGATTGGTCCTGCTCGGATCGGCCGCCGAGCTTCGCGCCGGCACGCTGCTGTCGCCCGGCGCCGGCGTCCTTGTGCGCAAATCCGCCGAGCCCTTCGGCGTGTTCGCCTTCGCCATCTCGTCGGGCGGCCTGCAACGGAAATGGCTCGCGCTGAAGGACAAGCTCGACGACGACATGGTGCAGCTCGCGCTGTGCGATGGCGATCGGGACAATTGCGCATCGCCTGCGGCCCTGAAGCTGCTCGCCATCGTCGACCAGGCTCGTGATCGCGACGGCCATGCGCGGCTGGGCGAGGCCAACCGCGCCGTCAACTTCGCCATCCGGGCCGTCAATGACGGCACCAATGACGTCTGGAGCTCGCCGCTTGCGACCTTCCAGCGCGGCGCCGGCGATTGCGAAGACTACGCTATTGCCAAGCTCGCCGCACTGCGGCTCGCCGGCATTGCCGCTGAAGACCTCCGCATCGTCGTGGTGCGCGACACCCGCGCCGGCGAGGCGCATGCCGTGGCCGCCGCGCGGCTCGACGGCCACTGGCTGATGCTCGACAACCGCCGCATGGCGATGGTCGAGGACGACGCTGCGCGGAGCTACCAGCCGCTGTTCGTGCTCTACCAGTCGGCCGTGATGAAATATGTCGACGAACCCGCGCGGTTCTCGATCGCAGCCACCGAGCCGCGGTGATCCACTTTGTAGCGCGCATGAAGACAACGGGCCGGCGCAAGGCGCTGCCCGACGGCTGGCGTTGCCGGGAGGACGAACTGGCCCCGGTGAATTCGGGGACGGCGGGTGGGGGATCGTAGCCGGTCGCGCTTTCTTCCTTCTCTCCTGCGGCAGAAGGTGGCGCGAAGCGCCGGGTCTGTCTGCGCTCGCAAGACTGTTCGTGAGAATAGAACCCCTCACCCGGCTTCGCATTCGCGAAGCGACCCTCTCCGACGAGGGGAGAGGGTGCACCGTTCGCGCGGCAAGAGCGAGCGCATCAAAACATCAGATTGTCCTTCACCAGCACCCAACGGCCGCCCTTGACCTGCTGTACCTGGGTGATCGTGTTGGCGAGGTGATCGGTCTTGGAGAACTTGGTCGGGGGCGAGTTGAAGATGTCGAGGAATTTCTCGCCCGACTCGAGCGCGTCCAGCATCTTCTGACCTGTGAGATCCTTGCCCGCTTTCTCCGCGTAGAACGCAAACGTCATCACCGCGTTGTAGCCGATGATCGCCTGCGTGTTGGCGTCGGTGCCAAACATCTTCTTGTAGTTCACCAGCCAGTCCTTGACCTTGCCCTTGGCGGTGTCCTCGTAGGGAATCTCGAAGCCGCTGGCGGCGTAGAGACCTTCGACGGCTTCCTTGCCGAGCATCGGCACCTCCATCACGTTGGTCGGCGTGGCACCGAGGAAGGTGACGTCCCAGCGGAGTTTCTTGGCTTCGGTCATCGCTCCTATGGTCTCGCGGAGCACGGTGCCGAGCACGACGAGGTCGCAGCCGTCGGACTTCATCTTGGCGATCTGCGCGCTGAAGTCGGAGGCGCCGCGCTTGTAGCTCGTGATCGAAGCCGGCTGAGCCTTCATCGCGGTGAGCTGCTGGTTGAAGCCGTCGAGCACGTTCTTACCGTACTCGTCATCCTGATGCATGATGCAGGGCTTCTTGAAGCCCTTCCACTCCATCATGTATTTCAGCGCGGCCCGCGTGCTCTCGACGTAAGGCAACAGGTTGTTGAACTTCAGTCGCTCCTGCGGCTTGGCCGGATCGAACTTGAAGGTGAACTCGGCCGCCGTCAGCGGGAAGAGCTGCAGTACGCCGGCGTCGAAGAGGATGTCCTGCGCGGCGAGGACCGTCGGTGATCCCATAGGTCCCACCATCGCGAAGATCTTGTCGCGCTCGATCAGTTTTTGCGACGCCAGCACGGCCTTTTTCGGATCATAGCCGCTGTCCTCGATGACCAGTCGAATCTTGCGGCCGTTGATCCCGCCGGACGCATTGATCTCCTCGGTCGCCATCTTCATGCCGTTTGCAACCGGGACGCCCCAACCCTTGATCGGTCCCGACAGGTCCTGGTGAGTGCCGATAACGATCTCGGATGCCGAGATGCCTTCGTTGGTGACCTTGGTTTGCGCCGCGGCCGGCAGACAGGTGAGCACCACGGCACTCACAGCAAGGCCGAACGCGCTGAACGATTTCGACATTGACGTCTCCTCTCCTAAAGGCCCGTGTTGGACGAAGGTCGAGGGCCATCGCTCCTCCGCTTGCTTGAATGGGCTCGCTTTTCTTTTCTTCACATGCCCCGTCGGGAAACCGACTCCCACTCTTCCGGGGGCATGTGAGTCACGCCACCGCACGCTGGCGATACATCGCCTCGATCTCGGCAGCGTAGCGCTTGTTCACGAAGCCGCGCTTCAGCTTCATGGTCGGCGTCAGTTCCTCGTCTTCCGGAGTGAGCTGGCGCTCGATCAGGTAGAACTTCTTGATGGTCTCGACGCGGGCAAAATTGCCATTGACCTGTTCGATCTCGCGCCAGATCAGGTCCTGAATCTCCGTCGCCCGGCACAGGCTGGCATAATTGGTGAACGGGATGTCGTGGTCCTGCGCGAATTTCTCGACATTCTCCTGGTCGATCATGACGAGGCAGGTGAGATAGGGCCGCTTGTCGCCGATCACCACGGCGTCCGAGATGTAGGGCGAGAATTTGAGCTGGTTCTCGATCTCGGACGGCGTGATGTTCTTGCCGCCCGAGGTGATGATGATGTCCTTCATCCGGTCGGTGATGCGGACGAAGCCTTCATTGTCGATGGTGCCGACGTCGCCGGTGTGCAGCCAGCCGCGGGAATCGATGGTTTCGGCGGTCTTCTCCGGCTGGTTCAGGTAGCCCATGAACAGGAAGTCGCCTTTGATCAGGATCTCGCCGTCGGGCGACAGCACGACCTCACCCCAGGGGACGGCCGTGCCGACCGAGCCGAGCTTGATCCGCTCCGCCGGCATCATGGTGGCAACCCCGCAATTCTCGGTCTGGCCATAGACTTCGTGCATGTCGATGCCGAGCGCGAGATACCAGCGGATCAGTTCGGGGGCGATCGGCGCGGCGCCGGTGAAGGCGATGCGGCAGCGGTCGAGCCCAATCATGCGGCGAATGTTGCGGAAAGCGACGCGATAGGCGAGACGGTTGGCGAGGCGCAGCATCAGCGGCGGCCTCCTGCCCTCGAGCCGGCAATCGACCATGCGGTAGCCGATGCCGATGGCGCGGCGATAGACCCATTGCTGGAGCGGCGTCGCATCCTTCAGCGCGATGGTGATCGCGGAATAGAATTTTTCCCAGATCCGTGGCACTGCGAGGAAAACGGTCGGCTGCACCTCGCGCAAATTATCGGGCACGGTCTCCGGGCTCTCGGCAAAGTTCATCACCGAGCCGAGCGCGACCGAGATGTAATAGCCGCCGACGCGCTCGGCAACGTGACAGAGCGGCAGAAAGATCAGCCGGTCCTCGTCCTCTTGCGCGGGAATGAAGTCGCTGGCGTGCCGCATCTGATGCGTCACGCTGCGGTTGGCATGCATCGCGCCTTTCGGCGGACCTGTCGTGCCCGACGTGTAGACGAGGATCGCGAGATCGCCGGCGCCGCGGCTGTCGATCATCTCCTGCCACAGCGCCTCGCGGCCGACCATGTGGTTGCGGCCGAGCGCGCGGAACTCGTCGAGCGACATCACCATGTCGTCGGAGAAACCGCCGAGGCCCTCCATGTCGAACACGATGATCTTCTGCAAGGTAGGACAGCGCGCCCGGCAGGCGAGGACCTTGTCGAGTTGCTCCTCGTCCTCGACGAAGATCACCTTTGTTCTGGAGTCGTTGACGAGATATTCGACCTGGGACGATGCGTCGGTGGGATAGATGCCGGAGGAGACGCCCCCGGCGCACAGGATGCCCATGTCGGCATGGACCCATTCGGGCACGGCATTGGCGATGATGGAGGCGACGTCGCCGGGCATGAAGCCGATCGCGCGAAGCGCATAGGCGACCTCTTTTGAGATATCCAGCCATTGGCGCCAGCTCGTCGGCTGCCAGATGCCGAACTTCTTCTCGCGGATCGCCGGCCTGTCGCCCCGCGTCTCGACGGCGCACAGGAAGCTCTTCGCGATCGTATCAGCGACCGTCAGCACCGCCGGTCGGGCCATGCACCTCTCCTCCTTGTCGCGATCCCCTCCGTCGCCTGCCTTGCCGGCGGTCTATGTCTTGCGGAGGGGCTCGTCCATCTAACGCCACGTTTTCTTCTTTTTCCAGCGCCGTTCGCCTCTAGCGCCCACTTCCTTGGCGCCAAGGTAAAATTCCTGGATGTCCTGGGAATGCATCAAGCGGTCGCAGGTGTCGTTCATCACGATCCGGCCGATCTCCAGGACATAGCCGTAATGCGCGGTCTCCAGCGCCACCTTGGCGTTCTGCTCGACCAGCAGGATCGACATGCGCTGCTCCTCGTTGACGCGGCGGATGATGGTGAAGATCTCCTTCACCATCAGCGGCGACAGACCGAGCGAGGGTTCGTCGAGCAGGAGCAGCGTCGGCCGGTTCATCAGGGCGCGGCCGATCGCCAACATCTGCTGCTCGCCGCCGGAGAGCTGACCGGCCGGCTGGTTGATGCGCTCCTTCAGGCGCGGGAAATAGCCGTAGACGCGCTCCAGATCTTCCGCGACGCCGTCACGGTCCCGGCGCGGATAGGCGCCCATCATCAGGTTCTCGCGCACCGAGAGGAACGGGAAGACTTCGCGCCCCTCCGGCACGTGACTGAGGCCGAGCCGCACGATCCTGTCGGCTTCCATGCGCTGGATCGGCTTGCCCATGAACTCGATCGCGCCCTTCTGCGGATCGAGGATGCCGGAGATGGTCTTGAGCACTGTGGTCTTGCCGGCGCCATTGGCGCCGAGCAGCGTGACGATGCGGCCGCGCGGTACCTCCAGCGAGATGCCGCGGATCGCCATGATCGGCCCGTAATAGCTCTCGATGTTCGAGAGTTTCAAGATGGTCTCGGGTGTCGCGGTCGCATCCATCGACTCAGGCTCCCAGATACGCGGCGACGACATCGGGGTGCTGCTGCACCTCGGCCGGAGAGCCCATCGCCAGCACCCGGCCATAGTTGAGAGCAATGACGCGGTCGGAAACGCGGTTCACCAGCGACATGTCGTGCTCGACCATAAGCACGGTGACGCCGAGTTCGTTTTTCATGTCGCGGATCCAGAACGACATGTCGTCGGTCTCCTCGACATTGAGGCCGGAGGACGGCTCATCCAGCAGGATCAGCTTCGGCTCCGAGCACAGCGCGCGCGCCAGCTCGATCACCTTGCGCACGCCATAGGGAAGGCCCGAGATCAGCTTGTCGCGATAGGGTTCGAGATCGAGGAATTCGATCACCTGCTCGACCCGGCGGCGGTGCACCTTCTCGTTGGCCCGTACGCTCGGCAGGAACAGCAGCTCCTGCCAGAGTTGGGTGGTGGAATGGCGGTGGCGTCCAACCAGCAGATTGGAGAGCACGGTCGCGTTCTCGAACAGCTCGATGTTCTGGAAGGTGCGGGCAATACCGAGCTTGGCGATGTCGTAGGGCGGCTGTTCGGTGATGTCCTGGTCCTCGAAGAAGATGCGGCCCGACGTCGGCCGGTAGATGCGCGAGATCAGGTTGAAGATCGAACTCTTGCCGGCGCCGTTGGGACCGATGATCGAGAGGATCTCGCCCTTCTCGATCGCGAACGAGACCGTATCGACGGCCTTGAGACCGCCGAAGTGCAGCGACAGGTTCTCGGCGCGGAAATAGCTCATCGGTTGCGCTCCGATTTCACGTAGATCTTCTGCCGCTTGAAGGTGGCGCGCTTGTAGAGCGGGAACAGTTGGAAGAAGAGCTTGATCTTGAGCCAGCGGCCGTAGAGGCCGAGCGGCTCGAACAGCACGAACAGCACGATGATGACGCCGTAGATCGCGCCTTTCAGGCCGTTGAGCGAGGCGAAGGCTGCGACCTTGGACTGAATGTTGCCCGCAGTCGCCGAGCTCGCACCAAATGTCGCGGCGATGCCGGCGATAATGCCGGGCATGTCGTCCTTGAGGTAAGTCAGGAACGGATCGATCATCACGATAAAGATCGCGCCCAGAACCGCGCCGTGCAGGCTGAAGGCGCCGCCGATCAGGATCACGATGATGAACTCGATCGAGAGCTGCAGCGTGAACATCTCCGGCGAGATGAACGAGAGCTTGTGCGCGAACAGCACCCCGGCAAAACCGGTGATCGCCGCCGAGATCGCAAAGGACTTCACCTTGTAGAGCGCAACATTGACGCCCATGCTGCGCGCCGCGGTCTCGGAATCGCGGATCGCAACAAAGGCGCGGCCCGTCGGCGAGCGCAGCAGATTGAGCGTGCCGACGATGGTCAGCACCAGCACGGCAAGGCAGAGGTAATAGAAGGTCGGGCTGTCGCGCGGGACCGTGACGCCGAGCAGCGATAGCGTCTTGACCCGCATGCCTTCATTGCCGTTGGTGACGCTCTCCCAGCGCGCCAGGATCTCCTCGACGATCAAGGCAAAGGAGATGGTGGCGATGACGAGATAGATGCCTGTCAGGCGCAGGGCGGGAAAGCCGACCATCGCGCCGATGATCCCGGTCAAAACTCCGGCAGCGAGGAAGTAGACCGGGAACGGCACGTTGTATTTCTGCAAATACGCCGCTGTATAGGCCCCGATCGCGAGGAACGCTGCGTGCCCGAGCGAAGCCTGGCCGGTAAACCCGGTCAGGATCAGCAGCGCCACGCCGACGGTCGCATAGATGCAGACGAAGACGAGCTGGCTCATCAGGTAGCTGGAGAGCAGATAGGGCGCGATCAGCAGCAGTGCGAGCAGGACGCCATAGGTGGCGACGTAGCCCGAATGCGGAAACAGCTTGATGTCGTCCTCATAATCGGTCTTGAACAGGAAGCGCATGGCGTTCAGACCTTCTTGCGGACGTGGAGGCCGAACAGGCCTTCAGGTTTCAAGAGCAGCACGGCGAGCAGCACGATGTAGGGTGCGACGTCCTTCCAACCTTCGGCCAAATAAAAGCCGGCCATGCTCTCGATCACGCCGATCAGCACGCCGCCGACGACCGCGCCCGGGATCGAGCCGAAGCCGCCGAGCACGGCGGCCGGAAAGGCCTTCAGGCCGAGCACGAGGCCGACATTGGAATGGATGAAGGTGATCGGCGCCAGCAGCACGCCGGCGCAGGTGGCGACCGCCGCGCTAATGGCCCAGACGATCGACACCACGCGCTTGACCGGAATACCCATGTAATAGGCCGCCAGCATGTTCTCGGAACTGGCGCGCATCGCAGTGCCAAGCGTGGTCTTGTTGAAGAACAGCCACAGCAGCGCGCACAGGATCATTGTTGCTGCGATCACCGAGAGCTTGTCGTAGGCAAGGACCAGAGAGCCCATGCGCAGCACCCCCTGGCTGAAGGGGGTCTCGATTTTCAAATCGTCGGTGCCCCAGATCATGCCGGCGATCGAGCGCAGGAAATAGCCGAGGCCGATCGTCGCCATGATGATGGAGAATTGTGGATAGCCGAGGATCGGCCGCACCACCACGCGCTCCGCCAGCATGCCGAACAGCGCCATGGCGGCCACGGCACCGGCAAAGCCGATCCAGTAGTTCAGACCCATCATGCCGATGAAGGTGAAGGCGAAGAAGCCGCCGAGCATCATCAGATCGCCCTGGGCGAAATTGACGACCTCGGTGGCCTTGTAGACGAGCACGAAGCCGAGCGCGATCAGGCCGTAGACGCAGCCGAGCGCAACACCGCTGACCAGCTGCTGAACGAAATCCAGCATCGCCGCGCATCCTCCCGACGCAACCAACGGTTCTTCCTGACCGCCTTGTTGCATCTTGTGTCCAGTCGCTACGCAGTCGTTTCGCTGCGTCAGCGCCATTTGTCCGAGGCCAATTCAGCCTGAACCGCCAAGCGCTGTCAACAAACGGACACTTGCCTTTAGGATAACGGAATTTGTCGGCCGTAGATTCACGGTGCCGAAACATCTTAAAGTCATGGTCGCGGACGATGCAAAACCGGATGGTGTGGCCGTCATGAAGCCGGACAGCTCGGCGCTGGAAGTCCTGGGGTTAACGAAGCGTTTTGACCGTTTGGCGGTCGATGGCCTCGATCTCACCATTCATGCCGGCGAATTCTATGCCCTGGTCGGCCCTAACGGCGCCGGCAAAACCACCACCCTGCGCATGGTCGCAGGCCTGCTGCGGCCCGATGCCGGACGCGTCTCGATCTTCGGCATCGATGCGCTCCAAAATCCGGTCGCCGCCAAGCAGATGATGGCATGGGTGTCCGACGAGCCGATGATCTACGACAAGCTGACGCCGCTTGAATATCTCGAGTTCGTCGCCGGTCTCTGGGGTATCGCGCCGTCCAGCTCGGAACCGGTTGCGCAGGAGCTTCTCGGCTCGCTGGGCCTCGAGTCGCATCGGCACGAACGCTGCGAAGGCTTTTCCAAAGGCATGCGCCAGAAGGTGGCGCTGGCCGGCGCGCTGGTGCACGATCCCCGCCTCATCATCCTCGACGAGCCGCTGACGGGGCTCGATGCCGTTTCCGCCCGCCATGTGAAGGGCCTCCTCAGCGAGCGCGTCCGCGCCGGCTGCACCGTCATCATGACCACGCATATTCTCGAGGTCGCCGAGCGCATGGCCGACCGCATCGGCGTGATCGCATCGGGCCATCTGGTCGCCGAAGGCACGCTTGACGAACTGCGCCGGCAGAACGGCCATGACAATACCAGCCTGGAAGACCTTTTCATCGCGCTGGTGACGTTTCCGGACGCCGCATGAGCTCGGCGACCGCGTTCTCCTGGTTCGCTCGTCACGAGCTCCGGCTCGCCTGGCGCGAATGGTTTGCCATGATGACCGGCGGCCAGCGCAAGCGAGCGCGCGCCGCCGTCATCGGCCTGTTGTTCTTCGCAGCACTCCTGCACGTGCCGGCCTGGGCGGTGATCGGCCGCTTCGCCGATCTGCAACTGCCGCTCGATAAGGCCTCGCTGATCGTGATCTCGGCGACGATCTTTCTGGCCTGGAGCTTGATGCTGTCGCAGGCGATCGAATCGGTGACACGGGTGTTTTACGCCCGTGCCGATCTCGACCTCATCATGTCCTCGCCGGCGAGGCTGGCCAACCTGTTCTCGGTCCGCATTGCCGCGATCGCGCTGACCGTCACGGTGATGGCGCTGCTGTTCTCGACGCCCTTCATCGACGTGCTGGTGATCGGCGGCGGTGCGCGATGGCTCAGCGCGTTGGGCGTCGTGGTCGCGATGGGCCTGTCGGCGGCGGCGATCGCGATTGCCGTCACCATTCTCCTGTTTCGGCTGATCGGGCCGGCGCGGACGCGCTTGATCGCCCAGATCCTCGCCGCGGTCATCGGCGCTGGCTTCGTGATCGCGCTTCAGGTCGCCGCGATCATGTCCTACGGCACGCTGTCGCGCTTCACCATCCTGACCTCGGGTAGCCTCGCCGCCTACGCGCCTGATGTCGACAGCATCTGGTGGTGGCCGGCGCGGGCGACCATGGGCGACTGCGAGGCGCTGTTGCTGCTTCTCGCGCTCGGGCTCGTGCTGCTCGGAAGCGTCATGGCGATCTTTTCGGGCCGCTTTGCCGATACCGCCATCGATGCGGCGGCGTATGGCGCATCCGGCCGCGTGCGCGCGAAGGAGCGCCCATTCCGCGGCGGATCGCGGCAGCAGGCGCTGCGGCGCAAGGAATTTTCGCTGCTCTGGCGCGATCCCTGGCTGATCTCGCAGACCCTGATGCAGTTGCTCTATCTGGTGCCGCCGGCGCTGCTGCTCTGGCGAAATTTTGCCGACAGCTCGGCAGCGCTGACGCTGATCACGCCTGTCATCGTGATGGCGGCCGGACAGCTTGCCGGCGGGCTTGCCTGGCTGACCATCTCGGGCGAGGACGCGCCCGACCTGGTCGCGACCGCGCCGCTGACGCCATCCAGCGTCATCCGTGCCAAGATCGAGGTGGTGCTGATCGCGACCGCCGTGATCTTCTGCCCTCTGGTGGCGGCGCTGGCCTTCGCCTCGCCAATCCAGGCGGCAATTAGCGCCGGCGCAATCATTATCAGTGCGGCCTCCGCCACCGCGATCCAGCTCTGGTTCCGGGTGCAGGCCCGGCGCAGCCAATTCCGCCGCCGCCAGACCTCCTCGCGGCTTGCGACTTTTGCCGAAGCCTTCTCCTCGATCGGTTGGGCCGCGACTGCGGCGCTGCTGCTCGCTCTCCCCATCGCCGGCCTTATCAGCGGCCTGATCACGGCTAGCCTCATTGCCATCACCTGGAAGTTCAGCCCGCGGCGTGAATAAGCCACGCTAGCGAAAGGTGCGACACTGACGCGCTGTTGATCGCAGCCCATTGGCCACGCGCCGCATTGCACGCTAGATTTTCTCGTGAAGTCATCGGAGACGGATGCATGTGGCGACTGGTTTCGGCGGCTTTGGCGCTGTTCGGCGTATCCCTCGCACCTGCCCTCGCCCAACAGCCACCTCAACGCAGCGAATGCCTGGCGATGGCCAACGCGACGCCGCGCGCGCTGCCGGTCGCGTTCCGGCAGGCCGCCGGCTCAGCCGAGGTCGAGATCACCTATGCCGGCCACTCCACCTATTTCATCGATACGCCCGGGGGCCTGCGCATCGCCACCGACTATAGCGGCGCCTATCAGGTGGGACCGCTGCCCGATGTGGTCACCATGAACCGTGCGCACAGCACGCACTACACCCTATTCCCGGACAAGCGCATTCCCCATGTGCTGCACGGCTGGGGCGTGGACGGCCAGCCGGCGATCGTATCGGAGCGCATCGGCGATACCTTCATCCGCAACGTCACCACCGACATCCGCCGTTATTTCGGCGACGATACTGGCGCCGACATGATCCGCGACGGCAACTCGATCTTCATCTTCGAGGTCGCCGGCCTCTGCATCGGTCATCTGGGTCATCTTCATCACAAGCTCGACGACAGCCATTTCGCCCAGATCGGGCGGCTCGACATCGTGATGGTGCCGATCGACGGCACCTATACCATGTCGCTGGACGGCATCTCCGAGATCACGAAACGGCTGCGCGCCTCGGTGGTGCTGCCGATGCACCGCTTCGCCACCCCGCTCGACACTTTCATGCGCCGGATCGGCCAGCAGTTCGAGATCGACCAGCGCATCGAGCGGTCGTTCCGGATCTCGCGGGATGCTCTGCCGTCGAAGCCGACCGTGATCATCCTCGACGGGGTCTGACGCGCGAAGCCGGAACACATGAACGTCCTCTGACTTGGTTTGCTTCAAGATCATCCTTGGTCGGAGCAATCATGAGCAGACGATTTTCTATCCTCGGCTCATTCGCCGCGATATATTTGCTGTGGGGTTCCACCTACTTTGCCATCACATTGGGCCTAGAATCGATCCCGCCATTTTTGCTGATGGCGCTCCGCTCGTTCTGCGGCGGCATTGCGCTATTGGCGATGAGCGGTGGGCAGGTCGCAAACGTATCCTCGCAGGCGTGGGCGCGGGCGAGCCTTTGCGGACTGCTCTTCTTCGTCGGCTGCCACGGCGTGCTCGCTTATGCCCAGCAATCGATTCCTTCGGGCGCGGCAGCGATCGTTCTTGCTACCATCCCGTTCTGGATCTTGCTGATCGATGTCTTGTTCCCCGGCGATCAGCGACCAAAACCCCTCGCCCTGCTTGCGCTCGTGCCCGGCTTCTTCGGCGTTGGTCTCGTGGCGTGGCAGAACGTCGAGCAGGCGGGCATCAGCATTCTTCCCGTCGTCCTTCTCCTGGCTGCGGCCTTGTCATGGTCGGTCGGGACCGTCCTGTCCCGGAGCATGTCGCACCAGGCGTCCGCCGTCCTGCTGTCGGGCATGCAGCTTACGATCGGCGGTGCCGTGTTGTTCGCAATCAGTTGGCTGACGGGCGAGATCCCAAGCTTCAGGCCGAGCGACGTCTCGCCGACTTCGCTTGCCGCGGCGCTTTGGCTGATCATCTCAGGCAGCGTGATCGGATTCGTCGCCTACAATTGGCTACTGGAGAACGTCTCGACCTCGTTGGTATCGACCTACACTTTCGTCAACCCGGTGATCGCAGTGCTGCTCGGTACCGTCATTCTGGGCGAGCCGTTTTCACGTCTGATGCTGCTTGGCGCGGTCCTCGTCATTGTCTCCATCATCGTCATCTGGCTGGCGGAACGTTCAGCGAGCCGGCGAACGAACGATGCGACCGATCGCGGCATGAGGCATCTGTCGCCACGCAAGACCTGACGACCGCGGACGGCAATTTTCTCCAAGTCGCTAAGGCACGTTCATGCTGATCTCCTCGCAAGAGGAGATCGACATGACAGATTTTGCGAGATTGTTGCATGCGGACGGACCGAACCCAGAGCACGCGGAGGCGCTGCAGCTTTACGGTCGTTTTGTCGGCGACTGGGACGCCGAAATCACCGCCCACGGGCTCGATGGAACCAAACACACAGCGTCAGGCGAAATCCATTTCGGCTGGGTACTGGAGGGGCGCGCCGTGCAGGACGTCTGGATGATTCCTCGTCCCGCCGGCAGCCCGGCCTTTCCGATCGCCGGCAATTGGTACGGCACGACGCTGCGTATCTATGACCCAACCATTGCCGCGTGGCGGATTTCCTGGTTCGATCCAGGCCGCAGCGTGTTCCGCCAGCAGATCGGCCGTCCGCGCGGCGACGCCATCGTACAGGAAGGCACGACCGAAGCCGGCGAGCTGACGCGCTGGAGCTTTACGGAGATTACCGACAATTCCTTTCACTGGCTCGGGGAGGTCAGGCCGACCGCCGTAGCGGACTGGCGGCTGATGGTCGATGTGAAAGCAAAGCGGCGCGAGGGCTGACGACTGTGCCGCTGTGCTAGCGATGACGGGTGCGGTTGCATGACGCGCGCTGCCGCGTGACGAGATGAGGTGCTAGGCTCCCAGCACAAACACAGAGGGAGCGAACGCCGATGACCGCAAGTGGATTGCCTGCCAATACGAGCGGACTGTTTGTCGAGCCGCGCGAGGACTGGCTTGCGCAGCACCAGGAGGAGATCATCGATGCGCCCCGGCCGATCGTCGATCCTCACCACCATCTCTGGAATCGCGGGCACCGCTATCTGATCGAGGAGATGGCGGCCGACATCGCCTCTGGCCACAACATCGTCGCAACCGTCTATGTCGATTGCCGCTCGATGTATCGTGCGCATGGGCCAGAGGCGTTCCGGCCCGTCGGCGAGGTCGAGTTCGCCAACGGCGTCGCGGCGATGAGCGCGAGCGGTGGTTACGGCAAGGCGGCGATCTGTGCGGGCATCGTCAGCCACGCCAATCTGCTGCTGGGCGACGCGGCCAAGCCGGTGCTGGAAGCGGAGATCGCGGCGGGCCACGGCCGCTTCCGCGGCATCAGGCATTCCTCGGCCTGGGACGAAGACCCCGTGGTCGCCGGCATGTATGCGAACCGGCCGAAGGGCCTTTTGCAGGATCCGACCTTCCGCAAGGGATTTGCCTGCCTCGCGCCGCTGAACCTCAGCTTCGATGCCTGGCTGTTTCATCCGCAGATCGGCGAACTGACCGAGCTTGCGCGCGCCTTCCCCGACACCCGGATCGTGCTCGACCATTGCGGCGGCCCCGCCGGCGTCGGCCGCTTTGCGGGACGGCGCGAGGAGGTGTTTTCGCAGTGGCGCGCCTCGATCCGCGAGATCGCGAAATGCGAGAACGTGGTGGTTAAGCTCGGCGGGCTCGCGATGTGCCTGCTCGGCTATGACTTCCATCGGCGCGAGAAGCCGCCGTCATCCGAGGAGCTTGCCGCAGCCTGGCGGCCTTATGTCGAGACCTGCATCGAGGCATTTGGCCCAAGGCGCGCGATGTTCGAGAGCAATTTCCCGCCGGACAAGGGCCAGTGCAGCTATCAGGTGATCTTCAACGCCTTCAAGCGCATCGCGGCGGCCCTGAGCGAGGCCGAAAAGACGGCGCTGTTCTCGCAGACCGCCATCGATTTCTATCAGCTCGAACTGCCGTCGTGACGAGAAGAGGGGCCGGGATGTTGATCCCGGCCCCTCTTCCGTCGTGGCCGCTGGGAAGCGTCCTTGAAACGTTATTGTTCGGGCTCTAGCCGGCACCCATCAAGGAGGCCGGACGGCGCTCGCCGCTGGAGGTGAACATCTTCTTGAGCTTGTTGACCACACGGATCAGAAAGCCGATCATCACGGGATTGGTCTTGCGGCAGAAGGCGATCTTCTTGACGTGCCCTTCGACATGCCATTTGGCATGCGCGCCGTCGCGGAAGAAAATGACGTCGCCGGGGCCGTAGCGCTTCGGCGGCATGCCGTCGCTTTCGAGCACGATCGATCCTTCCATGATCATGATCGTCTCGTCGATATCGTAGTACCAGTTGAAGCGCCCTTCGGTGCAGGCCCAGATGATGGTTTGGGCCGTGCCGTCGGCACTGGTGGACAGGACGCGCGAGCGCGACACCGGGTTACCCTCGATGATCCAGGACGGCTCGATCGGCCGCAGCTCCAGATCCACATTGCAACTGCCGATCTCAATCATTGCGCGCGACATCTGTTTCCTCGGGGAATGAAATAAGTTTGACCGGGTCGGAGCCCGGACTGTTTCAATGATCCTCGCGACGCTAGTGATCGGCTTTTAATTCTTCCTTACGCAGGCCTCGACAATCGGCCGTAGTTGAAGCCGCGAAGCGCGTTAACGCAGTGATTTCCTGCCAATTGGACTATGTGAACCCATCTTTGCCGGGGGGTGCGACAAAATGCGCGAGGGAGTCATCGATGCTCCTCGCGCTCGAGGTTCTGACAGCCAATCGCGGTGCTCACCTCTCCTACAGGAGAGGTGAGCAGGTTACTTCGCCCACTCGCCCTTGCGGAACACCGGCACCTTGCTGCCGTCGGCGAGAATGCCGTCGATGTCGGTCTCGGCCGAGCCGATCATCCAGTCGATATGGATCAGGCTCTGGTTGCCGCCCTGCGCGGCGATCTGCTGCGGCGTGAGCTGCGCGCCGTTGACGAAGCATTTCGAGTAGCACTGGCCGAGCGCGATGTGGGACGCCGCGTTCTCGTCGAACAGCGTGTTGTAGAACAACAGTCCGCTCTGCGAGATCGGCGAGGAATGCGGCACCAGCGCCACCTCGCCGAGGCGGCGCGCGCCCTCGTCGGTGTCGAGCACCTTGTTCAGCACCTCCGCGCCGCGCGAGGCCTTTGCGTCGACGATCTTGCCGTCCTCGAAGCGCACCGAGATGTTATCGATCAGGGTGCCCTGGTAAGACAGCGGCTTCGAGCTCACGACGTGGCCGTAGACGCGGCGGCAATGCGGCGTGGTGAAGACCTCTTCGGTCGGAATGTTGGCGTTGCAGCTGATGCCGTTCTTGGAGAGCGAGGCGCCGCCTTCCCATTCATGGCCATCGGCAAGTCCGATGGTGAGGTCGGTGCCCGGCCCCGAATATTGCAGCGCGCGGAAACGCTGGCCATTGAGCCAGTTGGTGCGCTCGCGCAGGACCGCATTGTGGCTCGCCCAATTGCTAATCGCGTCCTCACGGTCGACGCGGGACGCCGCAAAGATTGCATCCGCGAGCTTGCCGATTGCGGCGTCCTCAGGGTCGTCAGGAAACACCTGCCTGGCCCAGGAAGGGCTCGGATAAGCGATGATGTTCCAGTTGGTATCGAAATTGACGATTTTTTCCAGCGCCGGTTGATAGGCCATGGAATTGGCCTTGCTGGCGCGCGCCACCTTGGAGGGATCCTCGCCCGACAGCAGCATCGGATTGTCGCCGACGATGGCGAGCCGTGCGGTGTTGTCCGAGAATGCCTTGGCCATGCCCTCATACAGCCAGCCGGCAGCACGATCGAAACTATCGTCGTGGCCGTGGCGGTAGCGCGCCAGCGTCATCTCCTCATCCGACAGGATCGGCGTTACGATGCCGGCGCCGGCCTTGTAGGCGTGCACGGCGATCCGCCGCACCAGCGGCAGTGCGACCGCAGGCGCCGTCAGAAGAAGATCCTGCCCCGGCCGCAAACCCAGCCCCACCTTCACCGCCACCTCGGCCAGCCGGTCGAGTTTCGCGGGATTGATGGGAGTAGCGGAATTGCGGTGATCAGTCATACGGGGCCCTCTGCCGAAAGTCTCTCGTTCAATCTAAGCCCAGGATCGCGAGGCGCAAGTGCGCGAGCACCTTGCGGCAGGGAGAGATACGCAGTTTCACGCATATTGGTTTTCAACGCGTTGCCGATTTCAGCACCCGGTCAACCATGGCGGGCGCAAGGCCGAGGTAATTTCTTGGCGAGGTGAGTGCCTCGATTGTGGCACGGTCGATGCAGTTCAAGACGCGGGAGTCGGATGAAAGCGCATCCGCCAGCGAGAGACTTTTCTCATTGGCGAGCCGGCAGGCGTCATAGACCATGTCATGCGCCTCCTGCCGCCCGATTTGCGGCGCGAGCCCCATCATGACCGCTTCGGCCACGATCAGGCCGCGGCTGATGGCGAGATTGTCATTCATCTTCGCCTCGTCCACGATGAGGCCTGCGAGCGCAAACTTCGCCTGGTGCAGCGCGCCGGCGGTCAGCACGAAGCTTTCTGGGATTGCCATCCATTCGGCGTGCCAGGGGCCGGTGGCGCGCTCGAAATCCTGCACCATCGCATCCAGCATCAGGCCTGCATGCTGGCGCACCGCCTTGGACGCCGCAAGCATCAGTTCGGAGGAGATCGGGTTGCGCTTCTGCGGCATGGTGGAGGAGGCGCCGCGCCCCTTGACGAAGGGTTCGTAGAGCTCGGCAAACTCGGTCGAAGCCATGATCATGATGTCGAGCGCTATCTTGCCGAGCGAGCCGGTGACGAGCGCCAGGAAGTTCACGGCCTCGGCAAAGCCGTCGCGCGCGACGTGCCAGGTCGAGGCGGGAACGCCGAGCTTCAGCTCGGCGCAAAGCGCCTCCTGCACCTCGAATCCCTTGTCGCCGAGCGAAGCCAGCGTGCCGGCAGCGCCGGCAAACTGGCCGACCAGGACGCGCGGCCTCAACTGCGTCAGACGCCCGGCATGACGGTCGAACATCGCGAGCCAGATCGCGGTCTTGTAGCCAAACGTCACTGGCAGCGCCTGCTGCAGATGGGTGCGGCCCGCCATCGGCGTATCGCGATATCGCTTGGACAGGTCTGCAAGAATGCGGCGCAGTTCGGCAATGTCCCTTTCGACGATTTCGAGCGCGGCACGCAGTTGCAGGACCACCGCGGTGTCCATGATGTCCTGCGTGGTCGCGCCCCAATGCACGTAGCGGCCAGACTCGCCGCACTGCTTCACCATCTGATGCACCAACGGCAGGATCGGATAGCCGACGATGTCGGTCTCCTGCCGCAACAGATCGAAATCGAGCGCGGCAACATTGGTCCGGGCCGCGATCTGATCGGCGGCGTCCTGCGGTATCACGCCGCATCTGGCCTCTGCCTTCGCCAACGCGACCTCGACCTCGGCATAGCGCGCCACCAGCGCGATATCGGAGAACACCTCCCGCATCTCGGGCGTGCCGAAGGCGTCCCGGAACAGCATGGAGTCGAGCACGGTGGTCCCAGTGGGAAAAGCGGGCATGGGCATTTCTTCGTGGTTGGAGTGTTCTGTGTGAAGGCAGCTTACGCGGGCCATGCTATTCGACAATGCCTGCCATACGACCGATGTCGTCCTGGCGGATGCCCGTGGGCATTCGCCGGGCATTCGCCAGACGACGCTGGGGAGATGTCCGACACTGCCGACGTCGCTACGCTTGCGGATTAAGCCAGCGGCAATCCGCGCCAAGCCTCCACATTCTGTCGAGGTCGTGTTCCCATCCGAAAACAGCATAGTTGGCATCACGCGATCGTGGTGAACCTGACAGTCCCTTCGTCGGACTTACAGGTTTCAAGTCGAAATCCATTTTAATTTTTGTATTGCCTGATGTCGTTGTGAGGACTGAGTTTTCGACGTGCAATTTCTGTTCCGGGACCATCTTCTCGATACCGACCGGCGCGAGCTGAGCCGCGAGCAGGTTCCCGTTGCCGTGGAACCTCAGGTTTTTGACCTGGTCGTGCATCTCATGGAGAACCGCGACCGGGTGGTCAGCAAGGGTGAGCTGATCGACAAGATCTGGCACGGCCGCAGCGTCTCCGAATCGACGCTGACCAGCCGGATCAACGCGGCACGCAAGGCGATCGGTGACAATGGCGCGAACCAGGCGCTGATCCGCACCATCGCGCGCAAGGGCTTTCGCTTCGTTGGCGACGTCGAGGCAAAGCGCGGCGCGGCCGTTCAGGAACCCGGCCCCGCGGCGCCGTTGGCGCAGACCACGCTCGCGCTACCCGACCGGCCCGCAATCGCCGTGCTGCCCTTCACCAACATGAGCGGCGACCGCGAGCAGGACTATTTCTCCGACGGCATCAGCGAGGATATCATCACCGCCCTGTCGAAGCTGCGCTGGTTCTTCGTCGTCGCGCGCAACTCGTCCTTTGTCTACAAGGGGCGCGCTGTGCACGTCCACGAGGTCGCACGCGAGCTCGGCGTGCGGTACGTGATCGAAGGCAGCGTGCGGCGTAGCGGCGAGCGCCTGCGTATCTCGGCGCAGCTCAACGATGCCTCGACCGGCAGCCATCTGTGGGCCGAGCGCTACGACCGCGAGCTCGCCGACGTCTTCGCCGTGCAGGACGAGATCACCGAGGCGATCGTCGCGGCGATCGAACCGCAGCTCTACGCCGCCGAGAGCTTTCGCGCCCAGCAGAAGCCGCCGGGCAGCCTGGATGCCTGGGATCTGGTGATGCGCGCATTGTCGCGTTACTGGCGCATCACGCGCGAGGACAATGCCGCTGCGCAGGAGCTGCTGGAAAAGGCAATCGCGATCGATCCCGCCTATGGCAAGGCGCTGGGCCTGCTCGCGACCAGCCGCATCTTCGGTGCGCATATGGGCTGGGCGGAAATGGCTGCAACCGTGCCGGTCGCCGAACGCGCGGCGCTGGCGGCGGTGGAAGCCGATCGCGACGATGCCTGGGCGCATCACGGCCTCGCCTATACTTATCTGTTCCGCCGCCGCTTCGAGGACGCATTGGCGGAGTTCGATCTGGCTCTCAAGCTCAATCCGAATTTCGCGATGGCGTACGCCTTCTACGGTGTGACGCTGTGCTACGCGGGACGATGGCAGGACGGCGACGCCGCCGCGCGCCGTGCGTTGCGGCTGAGCCCGCGCGATCCGCTCGCCGGGATCTATGGTGGAGTTGCGGCCTACGCCCGGTTCATCGGCCGCGACTACGAAGGAGCCGTGCAGATGGCGCGCGAATCGCTGCGGCAACGCAGCGATTTCGTCGGCGCGCATCGTGTGCTGACAGCCGCGGCCGGTATGTCGGGAAACGCGGCCCTTGCCGCGTCCGCCCTGCACGGCCTGCGCCGCGCCCAGCCCGGCATTTCGCTTGCCTGGATCACGCGCGAGCTGCCGATGCTACGCGACGAGGATCGCGCGCATTACCTGGAAGGATTGCGGCGCGCAGGGATGAGGTAGCTCGCCACAGCTTACCCTGCCCTGGGGGCCTCCAGGGGAGGGTCAGAAAAGTCCTACTCCTGCATCATCTCGCCGCTGCCGCCGAACTCGGCAGGAAAGTCCTTCAGCTTGGGCAGGCCATCGCGCATCGGCAGCACCGTCTCGGCATAATTGACGTGGACGCCTGGCGAAAATGCGAGCGTGGGGATGGTGGCGGTGAAGACGTCCACCAGGCCGAGCGGCGGGTGGTTGGTCATGAGATGACCGCCGCACTTCTTGCAATATTTGCGTTGGCTGAGCGGCGTCTTGGCGAAGGTCTCGACGTTCTGGGCGCCTTCGGTGATGCGCACCGCCTCGGGCTTCCACAGGCTGAAGGCATTCACCGGTCCGCCCGACCACGACCTGCAAGAACGGCAATGGCAATAGCCCATCGCCTCCGGCTCGCCCGTGACCTCGATCGTGACTGCGCCACAGAAGCAGTTTCCGAGATGTTTCATTTTGCTCGTCTCCATTGGGATCGATATTGCTGGTCGGGCCAGCCACGCGTCCTCCTTTCGGTGGACGCCTGGCGCGAGGCGAAGACTATACCGATCTGCGCCAGGGAATAAGCATCGACACGCGTTGTTTGTACTGCCGGTACTCGTCCCCGAAGAGAGCGACGAGGTCGCGCTCCTCCAGCGCGATGCCGACGAAGATGTAGAGCGTGGTCACGGCGGCGAACAGCAGATGGCCCGCGGTCATGACCGGCGCCGCCCAGAACGCGATGATGAAGCCGAGATAGATCGGATGACGAACGAACTTATAGAGCAGCGGCGTCTTGAACCGCGCAGGCGCCGCTTCCTTGCCGACGAGATGGTTGGTCACCTGATGCAGGCCGAACAGTTCGAAATGGTTGATCATGTAGGTCGAGGTGAACACCAGCACCCAGCCTGCGAAGGACAGCGTGACCAGCGTCACTGCAAAATCGGGATCCTGGACCTCCCATACGACCGAAGGCAGCGGCCGCCACTGCCAGAACAGGAGCAGCAACGACAGGCTCGCCAGCAGCACATAGGTGCTACGCTCGACTGGCTTCGGGACGAACTGCGTCCACCACGCCTTGAAGCTCTGACGCGCCATCACGCTGTGCTGGATGGCGAACAGGGTCATCAGGAGGAGATTGATGATGACCGCCTCAAGCGGGGGCGTGGCGGTTCCGGTGTCGATGGTCTTCGGCACGACCAGCCCCATCACGAAGCCGATGGCGTAGAGAATGGTGACGAAAAACACGAGATATGCCGCAATTCCGTACAGAAAGGCGGCGAACTTGAACATGCGTGAGCCCGCAACAGCCGGGCTGATCGAATGAACCTGATCAATCTGAGACATGGAAAGCTCCGTTGTGCCAAAACATCGGCACTATGTGGTCGCCCCACCATGCGCTTCGGACGGGCCCGAGACTTTCGCCGACAATTGATTTTCGCCTGAGATGCCATTGATTTTTGCTTGAGACGACACAAAACGTGCGATTTTGCTTTGAAGACAACGTGCTCGACGGCGACCTGCGGGAACTCACCTGCGCCGGTGTCGCCGTGCCGTTGCAGCCGCAGGTGTTCGATCTGTTGCTCTATCTGGTTGCTCAACGCGCGCGTGTGGTCAGCAGGGATGACCTGATCAGCCAGATCTGGAGCGACCGCATCGTCTCCGATTCCGCCCTGAACAGCCGGATCAACGCTGCGCGCAAGGCGATCGGCGACGACGGCGCCACCCAGCGGCTGATCAAGACCATTCCGCGCAAAGGCTTTCGTTTCGTCGGCGAGGTTCAGGAAGAGGTGGCGGCTTCGCCTGCGCCCGCTATATCCGTTCCTGCCCGGCCGCACACCGTCTCGGATCGCCCGGCAGTCGCGGTGCTCGCCTTCGAGAACATGAGCGGCGATCCCGCGCAGGACTATTTCGGCGACGGCATCAGCGAGGACATCCTCACCGCGCTGTCGAAACAGCGCTGGTTCCTGGTGATCGCCCGCAACTCGTCCTTCACCTACAAGGGACGCGCGGTCCACATCAGGCAGATCGCCGAGGAACTCGGCGTCCGCTACATCGTCGAGGGCAGCGTGCGCAAGGCGGACAACCGGGTGCGCATCACCGCACAGCTCAACGATGCCACATCAGGCAGCCATCTCTGGGCCGAGCGCTACGACCGCGAGCTGATCGACGTCTTTGCCGTGCAGGACGAGATCACCAACGCGATCGTGGCGGCGGTCGAGCCGCAGATCCACGCGGCCGAAAATTTTCGCGCTCACCGCAAGCCGCCTGCGAGCCTGGATGCCTGGGATCTGCTGATGCGGGCACTGTCACACTATTGGCGCGTGACGCGGCAGGATCACGAGGCCGCTCGGACGCTGCTGGAGCGCGCGATCGGAATTGATCCGAATTATGGTCAGGCGCTGTCGGTGTTGGCGGCAAATCATATGTTCGGCGTGCATCTCGGCTGGGCCAAGCTTGCTGCGGTGGCGCCAGTGGCGGAAGCCGCCGCGCTCGCTGCCGTGCGCTGCGACCATGAGGACGCCTGGGCGCATGCCGCGCTGGGGAGCGTCCTGTTCTCGACACGCAGGCTGGCCGACGCACTGTCCGAGTTCGAGCAGGCGCTCGCGCTCAATCCGAACTTCTCGCTGGCGCAGGGCTATTACGCGCTGGCACTGTCTTATGCCGGACGCTCGAAGGAATCGTTCGAGGCGGCGCAGACGGCAATCCGGCTCTCGCCGCGCGATCCCTCGCTGGCGATCTATCACGGCATTGCCGGCTATGCGCGCTTTACCGAGCGGCACTATGACGAGGCGATCGCGCTCGCGCGCGAGGCGATCCGCCACCGCGGCGACCTCACCGGCGCCTACCGCGTGCTCGCGGTCTCCGCCGGCATGACCGGGGACGCAAAGCTGGCAGAGATCGCGCTGGGCGAACTCCGCCGCGCCCAGCCCGGCATCTCGCTCCACTGGATCGCGACGCAACTGCCGTGGGCCAATGACGCCGACCGCGAGCACTATCTAGAAGGATTTCGGCGGGCGGGGTTGCGATGACGGGCCTGCCCACGACGCTGTGTCGCTAGCCGCACCGGTCATGTCGGCCAACGACCGACATGACCGGTACACAGCGATATGAGGCAGATAAATCAAAACAGGACGCGCTGTGCATTTTTTGTGCGAACGTTGTCGCGACTTTCATCTTGCGGCGCCGAGCGAGACTATGTGAGCCTCGCTACCGGATGGGGACTGGGATGGGCCGGCCGTCGCTTTGCGCGCGAGGACGTTGCGAAGCGTTAACGGCTGACCTCGCTTGAGAAAGATACGACATGCCGAAACGAGTGTTGCTTGGTCTCCTCCTGGCTTGCGGCCTCACGGCCCCGGCGCTGGCGCAAGAGCCGAAAACAGGGGGCGTGATCAATGCCGTAATCCAGCCCGAGCCGCCCGGCCTGATGCTTGCAATGGTCCAGAACGGTCCGACCCAGATGGTGTCGGGCAACATCTTCGAGGGGCTGCTGCGCTACAGCCCCAAGCTCGAGCCGCAGCCGGAGCTCGCCGAGAGCTGGAGCGTAAGCGAGGACGCGAAAACCTACGCCTTCAGGCTCAGGAAGGGCGTGACCTGGCACGACGGCAAGCCCTTCACCGCCGCAGACGTGCTGTTCTCGGTCGAGATGCTGAGGCAGACCCACGCGCGCGCCCGCAACAACCTCGCCCAGGTCGACAAGGTCGAGGCGCCCGACGACTACACGGTGGTCTTCACGCTGAAGCAGCCGTTCGGCCCGTTCCTCGGCATCTTCGAGGTTGGCTCGATGCCGATGGTGCCGAAGCATCTGTATGAAGGCACCGATTTCAAGACGAATCCCTACAACAACGCGCCCATCGGCACCGGCCCCTTCATGTTCAAGGAGTGGCAGAAGGGCTCGTTCATCCGCCTGGTCAAGAACCCGAACTATTACGAGAAGGGCAAGCCTTATCTCGACGAGATCTACTGGCAGATCATTCCCGACGCCGCGGCCCGCTCGGTGGCGTATGAGACCGGCAAGGTCGACGTGCTGCCCGGCGGCTCGGTCGAGAACTTCGACGTGCCGCGGCTGTCCAAGCTGAAGGACACCTGTGTCACCGGCGCCGGCTGGGAGTTCTTCTCGCCGCTGGCCTGGCTCTGGCTCAACAACCGCCAGGGTCCGCTCGCGGACAAGCGGGTGCGGCAGGCGGTCATGTATGCAATCGACCGCGATTTCGCCAAGGATGTCATCTGGAACGGGCTCGGCAAGGTCGCGACCGGCCCGTCCGCCTCGACCATCAAATATTACACCGACGACGTGAAAAAGTACCCGTACGATCCGGCCAAGGCCAAGGCGCTGCTGAAGGAAGCCGGCTACAAGGGCGAGAAGATCCGCCTGTTGCCGCTGGCCTATGGCGAAACCTGGCAGCGCTGGGGTGAAGCGGTGAAGCAGAACCTCCAGGACGCCGGTATCAACATCGAGACGATTGCCACCGACGTTGCTGGCGGCAACCAGAAGATCGGCGAGTGGGACTATGACATCGCCTTCACCTATCTCTATCAGTACGGCGATCCCGCACTCGGGGTAGGACGCAATTACGTCTCCAGCGCCATCGCCAAGGGCCAGGTTTTCAATAACGTCGAAGGCTACTCCAACCCGGAGATCGACAAGCTGTTCGCCGACGGTGCTGTCGCGACCCCGGACTCCAAGCGCAAGGAGATCTATGAGAAGGCGCAGAAGATCCTGGTCGAAGACGTGCCGGTGGCCTGGATGCTCGAGCTGCAATTCCCGACCATCATGCGCTGCAAGGTCAAGAACCTGATCACCACGGGAATCGGGGTCAATGACGGCTTCAAGGACGCATGGCTCGACAAGTGATGGTGCAGGCCGCACGCTTGTTTCACCTCCCCCGCTTGCGGGGGAGGTCGACGCGCTTGCAGAGCGCGGCGGGAGAGGGCTTTCTCCACCCGGTGTCATCTCTGCGGAAATACCCTCTCCCCTGCCCTCTCCCGCAAGCGGGAGAGGGAGCGCACGGCGATCGCCGCTGCGTTCAACCTGATCTGATCGCCATCTAATTATGCTCTCCTTCGTCGCTCAGCGTGTCCTAAAGGGCGTGATCGTCCTGCTCGCGATCATCGTTCTCAATTTCTTCCTGATCCGACTTGCGCCCGGCGACCCTGCGGTGGTGATGGCGGGCGAAGCCGGCGCCAGCGACCCGATCTTCGTGAAGCAGCTCCGGGAAAAGTTCGGCCTCGACAAGCCAATGCCCGAGCAGCTCTTCATCTACGTCAAGGGCGTCGTCACTCTCGACCTCGGCTTCTCCTTCCGCCAGCAGGCACCGGTCGCAAAGCTGATCGGCGAACGGCTGCCGGCGACGCTACTGCTGACACTGACCGCCTTCACGATCTCGCTCGTGCTCGGCATCCTCTTCGGCACCTTCGCCGCGCGCTTTGCCGGAATCTTCCTCGACACGGCCATTACCGTCTTTGCACTGATTTTCTACGCCATGCCGATCTTCTGGGTGGCGCTGATGGGGATCCTGCTGTTCTCGGTCACCATGGATTGGCTGCCGAGCTTCGGCTACGAGACAGTCGGCGCCAATCTCACCGGCCTTGCCCACGCGATCGACGTCGCAAAGCACCTGATCATGCCGGCGATGACCCTCGGGCTGTTCTTCATGGCGACCTACACCCGCATGACGCGCGCCTCGATGCTCGAGGTGAAGCGGCTCGACTTCATCAAGACCGCGCGCGCCAAGGGCCTGTCCGACGCCGTGATCCAGCGCCGCCACGTGCTGCGCAACGCTCTGCTGCCGGTAGTGACGCTCGCCGGCGTGCATTCCGGCACGCTGATCGGCGGCGCCGTCATCACCGAGACCGTGTTCGCCTGGCCCGGCATCGGTCGGCTGATGTACGACGCGCTACTCCAACGCGACTACAACCTACTGCTCGGCGTCTTCGTGATCTGCTCCGCCATGGTGCTGATCTTCAACCTCATCACCGACCTGGTCTACCGCCTGGTCGACCCGCGCATCGAATTCGCCTCATGAAGCAATTTTGGAAATCGATGTTGAAGAGCCCGAGCGGCGTCATTGGGCTCGTCATCCTGCTGCTTGCGATCTCGGTCGCGGTGTTCGGGCCGATGCTGTTCCCGAACTCGCCCTGGCGCATGGTGCAGCGGCCGTTCCTGCCGCCCTTCACGCTGCAGGCCGTGCCGCTCGGCACCGACGCGCTCGGCCGCGACGTGTTCGCCGGCATGATCTTCGGCGCACGCGTCTCGCTGCTCGTTGGCCTTGTCTCGACGCTGGTAGCCCTGATCGTCGGCGTGCCGATCGGCGCGATGGCCGGCTATTTCGGCGGCAAAGTCGACGATGCCTTGATGCGCTTCACCGAATTCTTTCAGACTATTCCAAGCTTCGCGCTCGCGATCGTGCTGGTCGCAATCCTGCAGCCCTCGATCTATTCCATCGTGGCCTCGATAGCGGTGGTGAGCTGGCCGCCGGTCGCCCGCCTCGTGCGCGGCGAGGTGCTGTCGCTGCGCACGCGCGAATATGTCCAGGCCGCGGTAGTCACGGGACAGAGCAACACCTGGATCATTTTGCGCGAGATCCTGCCGAACGCACTGTCGCCCGTGATCGTGCTGGCCTCGCTGATGGTGGCGACTGCAATCCTCTTGGAATCCTCGCTGTCGTTCCTTGGCCTCGGCGATCCCAATCTGATCTCCTGGGGCTACATGGTCGGCGCCGGCCGGACCGTGATCCGCCAGGCCTGGTGGATCACCGTGTTTCCCGGCGTGGCCATCCTGATCTCGGTGCTCGGCCTCAATTTGATCGGCGAAGGCCTAAACGACGCGCTCAATCCGCGACTGTCGCGGGAGGGGCGCTGACGATGACCGCACCGCCCGCCATCTCCATCAAGAGCCTGAGGATCGCGCTGCCCAAGGGCGCCGAGCGTCCGTTCGCCGTCGACGGCGTCTCGCTCGATTTGCAGCCCGGCAAGATCGTCTGCGTCGTCGGCGAGTCCGGGTCCGGCAAGTCGATGTGCGCGCATGCGCTGATGGGCCTGTTGCCGGACACCGTGTCGGTCACCTCCGGCGAGGTCCAGTTCGAAGGCCGCGACCTGCTCAAGCTGGGCGACGACGGCTGGCGCGATCTGCGCGGCCGCAGGCTCGCGATGATCTTTCAGGAACCGATGACCGCGCTCAATCCGTTGATGCGGATCGGCGACCAGATGGCGGAGATGTTCGAGGCCCATGGCCAGCTCACGCCGAAGGAGCGGCGCGCAAGAGCACTCGCGTTGGCGCGCGAGGTCGGCCTGCCCGACCCCGAGCGGATCGTGCGCGCCTACCCGCACCAGCTCTCCGGCGGCCAGCGCCAGCGCGCCATGATCGCCATGGCGCTCGCGCTTGAGCCCGCGGTGCTGGTCGCCGACGAGCCGACCACTGCGCTCGACGTCACCACGCAGGCACAAATTCTCGATCTGATCCGCAATCTCCAGCGCAACCGCAACATGGCGGTGATGTTCATCACCCACGATTTCGGCGTGGTCGCCGACATCGCCGACCAGGTCGTGGTGCTCCGACACGGCAAGGTGGTCGAGGAAGGTCCCGCTGCGACGGTTTTCCACGATCCGCAGCACGACTACACCAAGGCACTGCTCGCCGCCGTGCCGTCGATGGACCCGCCGGTGCGCAAACTGCTCGACGATCAGGCCCGGGCCGTCGAGGTGATCGGACTGGACAAGACCTACGTCACGTCGGGCGGCTGGTTTCGCGAGGACCGCCGCGTCGAGGCGGCGCGCGAGGTCAATTTCAACATCCTCAAGGGCGAGACGCTCGGCCTCGTCGGCGAATCCGGCTCCGGCAAGTCGTCGGTGGCACGGCTCGTGATGCGGCTGATCGAAGCCGACCGCGGCACGGTGCGGATCGGCGACACCGATCTCACCTCTCTTTCGGGCAGGGCGCTGCGCGCCGAACGGCATCGCATCCAGATGATCTTCCAGGATCCGTTCGCCTCGCTCAATCCGCGGCGCAAGATTGGCCACATCATCGCCGACGGCCCGATCGCGGCCGGCACCGATCCGAAGGTCGCGCTCGACCGCGCTCGCGATCTCCTCAGGATGGTCGGCCTCGACGCCGGCGCCCTCGAGCGCTATCCGCACGAATTCTCCGGCGGCCAGCGCCAGCGTATCGGCATTGCGCGCGCGCTCGCGCTCGAGCCCGAGATCATCGTCGCAGATGAAGCCGTCTCCGCCCTCGACGTCTCCGTGCAGGCGCAGGTGTTGAAGCTGCTCGAAGACCTCAAGGCGCGCCTCGGCCTTTCGATGCTGTTCATCACCCATGATCTGCGCGTCGCGGCGCAAATCTGCGACCGCATCGCGGTGATGCAGCGCGGCGCCATCGTCGAACTCAAGCAGACCGCGCAGCTCTTCGCCGCGCCCGAGCACGCCTATACGCGTGAACTGCTGTCGGCGGTACCGGGGCGAAAGGCGCGCGCGCCGGCGGCATGAGCGATCGTCGTGACGGGTTCGCCGAGCTGCAAGATTGTTCCAAAAACTTGCGGGTGATGCCGGCGAAACATCTTTGGTCGATCGGCATTTGCTTTGCAGAGACTGCCTTGCCGGTGCGGCAAGAGTAAGCTGTCATCGGCGTTCGCTCGCGCGGTAATTGCAGCGGCGCGATAAGAACGGTGAACAGCCCGTACCTGGCGCAGGAACACCCGGACGTTGGGACGCCCGCGCGGTCACGGGCTTTTTATTCCGTCGTGAACGGGGACGTCGTTTCAAAAGCCGAGGGGACGCCATAGATACGATTAGATGATTGTTATCATCTCATGACCTGCTTGCCCCACTGACATTCGGAGCCAACATGGGTGAAGTTATTCGATTTGTCTCAAGATCTGAGCGCGAGCGCGCGCGCCTCATTCAGGAGGCACGCGCAATCTACGACAGCATCTTTCCGCCATCTGATCCGGTCAGCAATGGGCAGGATAAAGCAACGGGCCGCACGATCAGCGGCGGCGATAGGGGTAACCTTTCGTGATCAAGATCATTGCCGTGCTTTGCAGTCTCTCCTCTCCGACCAATTGCCATGAGCAGATTGTCACCAGCTCGGACTTTGCTCAGGTCTCGGTGCAGTCCTGCCTGATGGGCGCCCCGCAGCTTGCGGAATGGATGAACCAGCATCCGGCTGAGCGCCTGGCGGCATGGCGTTGCGTGATTGGGAAGCAGGATCGCAGGGGAATCTAACGAGGAAGATTTTCGTCCTTGGCGAATGATCACCCGGGACGGCTCCATTAAACCACACCGTGACGACAACCCATCGCTGGGCTAACCTCGCCCCCCTTGTCCATGAGGGGGAAGCCAGATGGAGGTCGCCAGCCTCATTCTTCCCGTGTTCGCGATCATCGTCACCGGCTGGCTGGCAGGCGAGTTCGGCTCTCTCTCCCGCTCGCTTGCCGATGCCCTGGTGCACTTTGCTTACAACGTGGCGATGCCGGCGCTCCTGATCGTCACGATCGCGCGGGAGCCGGCCCGCAACCTGCTGGAATGGCGCTTCCTGCTCGCATTCGGCGGCGGTTCACTGATCTGCTTCGGGATGGTGTTTCTGGCGGTCCGCGCGGGTGGCAAACACGATATCGCCAGCAGCACCATTCATGGGATGGCGGCGGCAATGACCAATACCGGGTTTGTCGCGCTGCCGATCCTGCACGTGATCTACGGCCAGCCCGCCGTCCTGCCCGCCGCGGTAGCGACAGTGTTCGTGGCCGCCGTAATGTTTCCGATCACGGTCATCCTCCTGAAAGGACGCGACCCGCACGAGCCCGCCCATCCCACGGGACTGGCAAAGCAGATCCTGCTCAATCCGATGGTGCTGTCGACGCTCATTGGGCTGGTGTGGGCGATCACGGGCTTGCCGATTCCGGCGCTGGTCGCGACCTATCTGAACATGATCGCTGCAGCGCTCACGCCTTGCGCGCTGTTTGCCATCGGACTTGGTTTGTCCGTTGAGGGCCTGCGATCCAACCTGAAGGCATCGTTTGCGCTCGCGGCGGTGAAACTGGTGGTCATGCCTCTGATCGTCTACGGGCTCTGCGTGATCTTGGGACTCGATCCTCTCTACACGGTCGCCGCTGTCGTCTGCGCGGCCGTGCCGACGGCGAAAACCGTGTACGTCCTCGCGCATGAGCACAAGGTTGACGAGAAGCTGGTTGCGGCCACGGTCTCGATCACGACGATGCTGTCCGTCGCAACGTTGCTGGTCGCGCTGTATCTGCTCTCCGGCCTCGCGATTGGCGTCCGCTGACCGGCATCGGTCTATCTCGTGGTGTTGCTCCAGGTGGGGACCGAGTTGGTCACGCCGACCGAGGGCCAATTGTACGAGCCGACCGACGGCGCCGTGACGGTGCCGACCGTCTGTCCGGACGACCCATAGGACGCGCTCGGCTGCGCTGACGGCGTTCCGGCACCGCCATAGGTCGGCGCCACCACACCGTTGCTGTAATGTCGGCTCGATCGGGCTTTCTTCGCTTCAGCCGCAAAGGGCACGGCAAGCAGCCCGGCAGTGACGAGTGCGGCAATGGCGAGTTTGATGGTTGTCATGGCCTGATCCTTTCGCCCCGTGCCCGGTATGCCAAGTGTTCATTCATCGGAAAATTTCCATAGGTCTGCGTTCATAACTCCGTGCGCGCGCGAACGTGCCGGGCTGCGCTCGCCGCCTTCGGATGAACCCGAATCAGCGCTAGTGCATTGGCTTCAGTGACTTTCCTGGACGCAAGCAGCATGACCGGCGCCGAACTGAAGCAACTCCGCAACGACCTCTCCGACGCCCTTGAGCGCAAGCTCACCGCGGCCGACATGGCCAGGCTGTGCGGGCTGCCGGAGAAAGGCGGCGCCGAGACCATAAGGCGCTGGGAGGTCAGCGGCCCGACACCAGCGGCGACCAAGGTGCTGCGCGTGCTCGCGATGGAAGCGAGCGCTATCCGATCCTGGAGAAGTTCGACATCTTCGATCGTCACGACGTGCGCGAGGAAGACCGCCCGGCAAAGCGCGCGGCCTTTCGTGCTCAGATGCGCGACGAGGCGCGGCGACGTCTTGGTTAAGAGGAGGCGCCCGCAAGTTACCGGCGACGCGCGAAGTTAAGCCTTCCTTCAGCATTTCTTAAGGCGCCATTAAGCACGAAAATCATTTGCGGCCCAGTAGGTTAGGTTGGGGCCCGCTGTGCCATGCATGTGACAGCATTTTCGTCAAAAGCGAGCTATCTGCAAAACCAACGACGGCGCGAAAGCGCGCCTGCCGGGGACCTTACGTGTTGGAGTTCAAGACGATGAAGAAGATTCTGTTTGCGACCGTTGCGCTGCTCGTGCTGGGCGCGGCCGCGCCGGCCGTCGGCGCCGATCTCGGTAACCGCAACTACTACAAGGCACCCGCGCCGGCCTATGCTGCACCGATCTACAACTGGACCGGTTTTTACATCGGCGGCCATGTCGGCGGTGCGTTCTCCAGCGACAACAATTTCAACGGTCTCTCCACCGGCAACAATGGCAACGGCCGTTTCCTCGGCGGTGTGCAGGTCGGTGCGGACTGGCAGTTCAACCCGAACTTCGTCGTCGGCGTCGAAGGCCAGTATTCCTGGCTCTCCGGCAGCGTCGGCGCGGTGTTCCCGGGCGGCATCGCCTACACCAACGACCAGCGCGGGCTCGGCTCGATCACCGGCCGGGTCGGCTACACCTGGGGTCCGGGCCTCCTCTATGTGAAGGGCGGTTATGCCTATTCGGACAACAACGAGAGAGTGACTGTTGGCGGCGTACCATCCGGCTTCATCATCGATGGCGATCATCGCAACGGCTACACCGTCGGCGCCGGCCTCGAATACATGTTCGCACCGAACTGGTCGGCCAAGGCCGAGTACCAGTACTACAACTTCGGCGATGCGCACTTCACCGCGGGCCCGCTGGTCGGCACCGGCAACTTCACCACCGACGACCATACCTTCAAGGCGGGCCTCAATTACCGCTTCAACTGGGCCAGCCCGGCCGTCGCGCGCTACTGAGCGTTAGCAAAACGTTATCATCACGAAGGGCCGGCGATGTTGCCGGCCCTTCTTTTTTCGCCCTGCGGAACGCGCGCAACCGATTGCACAGATTGCGATTTTTTAACCGGCGTGCCCGATACTCCCGGCCACAAAACAGAAGCAAGGGCGTGGGGGAATTTCGATGGCGATCCGTTTCAGTCTCGGCCGATTCAAGCCGCGTTTCAAACTGCCGAAATGGGGCGTGCGCGGCAGCCTGTTCGCGGCCTTCGCAGTGATCGCCGGCATGGGCCTCGTGATTTCGGCCGGCGCCGGCCTGGCGCTGCAGAAACTCGGCGGGCGCATGACTGAACTGAGCGGACGGGACATTCCGCGCCTTGCGGCGAGCCTGCAATTGTCGGCCTTGAGCGCGAGCCTTGCGGCACAGGGACCTGCCCTGCTTGCGGCTCAAACCGAGGACGCCCTGAACGAGCGCACCAAGAAGCTGAAGGAACTGCAGGAGCAGACGCAGCAGAAGCTCAACGAGATCATCGAGCTCGGCGGCGACAAGGCCGTCGTCTCCGGTCTCGGCGAGACGATGAAGAGCATCAACGAGGCGGCCCAGAGCCTGGCCAAGGCTGCCCGCGAACGGCTGGACATCGCGGCCCTGCATGACAAGCAATATGACGCGCTACGCAACGCGCAGGGCGCGTTCGTCGGCGCGGCCAGTCCGGCGATGCTGGACGCGCAGACCCGGGTCAACGCCATTCTCGGCTCTGCCGACCTGTCCGCTGCAGATGCCACTGACGCCGCGCAGACCGTCGGCCAGCTCGGCAACGTCGTCGCCAGCGGCAATCTCGCAGCCGCCGACATGAGCGCGGCGCTCTCGGCGAACACGAGCGACAAGCTCGATGACATCCAGAAGGAATTCAAGACGGCACAGGGTCGCTTGCGGTCCAACCTCGATCTGTTGCCGGACAATCAGGGCAACAAGATGCTGCGCGAGACCGCAGAAAAGCTGCTCGCGCTCGGGACCGGCAAGTCCGGCGTATTCAATTTGCGCGAGAAGGAGCTCGACTCCGTCGATTACGGCCAGACCATCCTGGACGAGACCCGCAAGCTCAATGTCGGCCTCGGCATCAGCGTGCAGCAGCTCGTCGACGCCGTGCAGAAAGAGACCAACACGTCGACCTTCCAGGCGCGGCAGGAGATTTCGCTCGCCACGACGGCGATGCTGGCGCTGGGCGCCATGATGTTGGTCGGCTCGGCGCTGTTCGTCTGGCTCTATGTCGGCCGCAACATCCTCCGCCGCATCAGCGGCCTCCAGCGCGCCATGCAGCTGCTCTCGGCCGGCGATCTCGACACCGAGATCGCACGCGCGAAGCACAACGACGAGATCGGCGCGATGACCGATACGCTTCACGTGTTCCGCGACAGCATGATCGAAGCCCGGTCGCTGGCCAGCGAGCAGGACAAGGATCGTGCAGCGAAAGCCGAACGTGCCGCGCGGATGGAGGCGAAGATCGCCGAGTTTGAAAGCACTGTCCGCTCCGCGCTCGACAATCTCGCGCAATCAGCCAATTCGATGCAATCGACGGCGCAGAGCATGTCGAATACCGCGGACCAGTCCAACGCGCTGGTGAACGCGGTCGCCTCCGCCGCGGAGGAAACCTCCGTCAACGTGCAGACGGTCTCGGCCGGCACCGAGCAGCTGTCGTCCTCGATCGCCGAGATCAGCCGTCAGGTGGTGACCTCGGCGGAGATCGCCAAGAAGGCGGTCGACGAGGCCGGCGCCACTGACGCGACGGTGCAGAGCCTCGCCGACAGCGCGAGCCGCATCAATGTCGTCGTCGATCTGATCCAGACCATCGCCTCGCAGACCAACCTGCTCGCCCTCAACGCCACCATCGAGGCGGCACGCGCGGGCGAGGCTGGCCGCGGCTTCGCAGTGGTCGCGTCCGAGGTGAAGAGCCTTGCGAGCCAGACCGCCAAGGCGACGGAAGAAATCCGCACCCAGATCGCCAGCATGCAGGAGATAACGACCTCGGCGGTCGGTGCCATCCAGGGCATCGGCCGGATCATCGGCGAGATCAACGACGTCACCACGACGATTGCGGCTGCGGTCGAGCAACAGGGCGCCGCTACCCGCGAGATCGCCCGCAACATCCAGCACGCCGCCGGCGGCACCAGCGAGGTCTCCAGCAACATCGTCGGCGTCTCCACGGCGTCTGCCGAGGCCGGCGCTGCGGCAGGCGAAGTGCTGAACGCCTCCGATGCACTGCGCCGCGAGGCCGACATGCTGCGCGGGGAGATCGACGCGTTCCTCAACAACATGCGCGCGGCCTGATCGTCATTCCGGGACGCCTCGAAGAGGCGGGCCCGGAATCTCGCACCACAATCTCCGGATTCCGGGTTCGCGCTTGCGCGCGCCCCGGAAGGACAGCGTTTTTTTTGCCGGCTTCAACCGAGACGCGGAAAAACCGCTGCCGGTATGACGGCCATGCGACGGTCGACTCCCATCCTTTTCGGCTGGCGCCCCGCGCGCCGCGGGTTTAAGCCGGTAGCATGAATTCGAAAACCGACACCGCGCAGTCCTCGGCCGAGGCCTTGCGCCACCCTTGGGAACAGCATCCCGGCCCCGAAGAGGTGGTTGAGGTGCGGCCCGGTGTGCTGTGGGCGCGGCTGAAACTGCCGTTCCGCCTCAATCACGTGAACATCTACCTGCTCGCCGACGGCGACGGCTATGCCATGATCGATGCCGGCTTCGGCAACGAGGAAACGATCGAGGCCTGGACAAAGCTGTTCGAGGGCCCGCTGAAAGGCGTCAACATCACGCGGCTGATCGTCACCCACTCGCACCCCGATCATGTCGGTCTCGCCGGGTGGATCGTCGAACGGTTCAACTGCCCGCTGGTGATGTCGCAGGTCGAATATCTGCAATCGGTCTATCACCAGAACCGCGGCACCGAGGAGCGGCGCGAGGCGCAGCGGCTGTTCTTCCGCCGCCATGGCATGGACGAATCGCTCACCGAAAAACTGCTCGGTCGCGGTCAGGATTATCTCAAGCGCGTCTCCGTGCTGCCGCCGTCCTACCGCCGTATCTCCCATGGCGACGACGTCGTGATCGGTTCACGCCGCTTCAAGGTGATCACCGGCGGCGGGCACGCGCTCGACCAGGTGATGCTGTATTGCGCCGACGACAAGCTGTTCCTCTCCGCCGACCAGGTGCTGAGCAAGATCTCGCCGAATGTCAGCGTCTGGGCGGTCGAGCCCGACCAGAACTCGCTCGGCGAATATCTGGCCTCGCTCGCCAGCCTCACCACGACGCTCCCCTACGACGTGCTGGTGCTGCCTGGCCACGGCGTGCCGTTTTACGGCTTGAAGACCCGCATCAAGCAGCTCGCCGACCACCACGAGGAGCGCTGCCGCCTGATCGCGGAAGCCTGCCGCGAGGTGCCGCAGACCTCGCGCGCCTTGGTGCCCGTCGTATTCAACAAGCATGTGCTGGACGAGCATCAGATGGGCTTTGCCGCCGGCGAACTGGTGGCCCATGTCAACTACATGATCGTCGAGGGCCGGCTGAGGGCGGAGACGCAAGACGGCGTGTTGCAGTTCAGGACGACCTGAGTTTGCCTTCGCCTCTCCCCGCTTGCGGGCAGAGGCCGGAATTCAAGCGCAGCTTGAGGCGATGGCGTCGGCCGGCTCCGCAATGATGGACGGAGCGTGCACCATGGACAAAATGTCCACGGCAGCCCCACCTTTCCGGCAACTCCGGTCCGGGCCGCAAGTGCGCGCTAGGCACTTGATCCAAATCAACAATCGCGGCCAGGCCGGCGTTATCAATTGGCACGCTCGCCTTGCCGCAAATGTGAGCAGGTGCATGGACATCGGAGCTGGAAAAGCTCTAAAAATTGAACGGCCGCCTTGGGCCGGGTTCCGCTGCAGGTTTGCCGATGGATTACAACGAGTTCTTCAGTTCCGCCCTCGACCGTCTTCACACCGAGCGGAGGTACCGCGTGTTCGCCGATCTGGAGCGCACGGCCGGCCGGTTCCCACACGCGGTCTGGCATTCGCCGAAGGGCAAACGCGACATCGTGATCTGGTGCTCCAACGATTATCTCGGCATGGGTCAGCACCCGAAGGTGGTCGGCGCCATGGTCGAGACCGCAACCCGCGTCGGCACCGGGGCCGGCGGCACCCGCAACATCGCCGGCACGCATCATCCGCTGGTCCAGCTCGAGGCCGAGCTGGCCGATCTCCATGGCAAGGAAGCCGCACTGCTGTTCACCTCGGGTTACGTCTCGAACCAGACCGGCATCGCCACCATCGCAAAACTCATTCCGAACTGCCTGATCCTGTCGGACGAGCTCAACCACAATTCGATGATTGAGGGCATCCGACAGTCCGGCTGTGAGCGGGTTGTGTTCCGCCACAACGATCTTGCCCATCTTGAAGAGCTGCTGAAAGTGGCCGGGCCGAACCGGCCAAAACTGATCGCCTGCGAGAGCCTTTATTCAATGGATGGCGACATCGCCCCGCTCGCCAAGATCTGCGACCTCGCTGAAAAGTATGGCGCGATGACCTATGTCGACGAGGTCCACGCGGTCGGCATGTACGGCCCGCGCGGCGGCGGCATTGCCGAGCGTGACGGGGTCATGCATCGCATCGACATCCTCGAAGGCACGCTGGCGAAAGCTTTCGGCTGCCTTGGCGGCTACATCGCCGCCAACGGTCAGATCATCGACGCCGTGCGCTCCTATGCGCCGGGCTTCATCTTCACCACCGCGCTACCGCCGGCCATCTGCTCGGCCGCGACCGCCGCGATCAAGCACCTGAAGACCTCGAACTGGGAGCGTGAGCGCCACCAGGACCGCGCCGCCCGCGTCAAGGCGATCCTCAATGCCGCCGGCCTGCCGGTGATGTCGAGCGACACCCATATCGTGCCGCTGTTCGTCGGCGATCCCGAGAAGTGCAAGCAGGCCTCCGACCTTCTGCTCGAGGAGCACGGCATCTACATCCAGCCGATCAACTATCCGACCGTCGCCAAAGGCACCGAACGACTGCGCATCACGCCCTCGCCCTATCACGACGACGGTCTGATCGATCAGCTCGCCGAAGCCCTGCTGCAAGTGTGGGACCGCCTGGGCCTGCCGCTGCGCCAGAAGTCGCTGGCGGCGGAGTAGGGTTAGCTTCCACCCTCCCCTGGAGGGGGAGGGTCGGCTCACATTGAGCGCAGCGAAATGGAGCCGGGGTGGGGTGACAGTCTCTCCACCTCGAACGCTGCCCGTGTCGAGAGATCACCCCACCCCGCTCGCGCTGCGCGCGATCGACCCTCCCCCTCCAGGGGAGGATAGGCGCCCTGCCGCAAGCGAGCAGCTTAACGACAACTCCAGTTCCCGGCTCCACCGGGCATTTCGCTGTCGCTTGCGACCGCGCAACGCGCTAGATTTGTTAAGAAAATGAGATCGGGCGCTGCCAGCGCCCAGGGAGAAGCGCGCTCGCCATGCTGCACGACTGGGGCGTGATCGCCGCCGCCTTCGGCTACATCGGCTTTCTGTTCCTGGTGGCGAGCCACGGCGACCGTCGCTCGCCGACCGGGCCCGGCCGCGCCTCCGGGCTGATCTACCCGCTGTCGATGGCGATCTACTGCACCTCCTGGACCTTCTTCGGCTCGGTCGGCTTCGCCACCCGGACCTCGACCGACTTCCTGGCGATCTATGTCGGCCCGATCCTGATGATCGGACTGGGCGCCGGCGTGCTCCGGCGCGTCATCCAGCTCGCCAAAGCCCACAACATCACCTCGATCGCCGACTTCATCGGCGCGCGCTACGGCAAGAGCCAGGCGGTGGCAGCCACCGTGGCGCTGATTGCCATCATCGGCTCGGTGCCCTACATCGCGCTGCAGCTCAAGGCGGTCGCCTCATCGCTCGGCACGATCCTGAGCGAGGACCAGGCCTTCTCCCACATCCCGATCCTCGGCGACATGGCGCTGATGGTGACGCTGGCGATGGCGGCCTTCGCCGTGCTGTTCGGCACCCGCCAGACCGACGCCACCGAGCATCAGCACGGCCTGATGCTGGCGGTCGCGACCGAATCCATCATCAAGCTGGTCGCCTTCCTCGCCGCCGGCATCTTCGTCACCTTCTGGATGTTCTCGCCGCAGGAACTGATCGAGCGCGCCATGAAGACGCCGGAGGCGGTGCGCGCAATCAACTACTCGTCGTCGATCGGCAACTTCCTGACTATGACGCTGCTGTCGCTGTGCGCGATCATGCTGCTGCCGCGCCAGTTCCACGTCAGCGTCGTCGAGAATTCGTCCGACGCCGAAGTCGGCCGCGCGCGCTGGCTATTCCCGCTCTATCTCGTCGCCATCAATCTGTTCGTGATCCCGATCGCGATTGCCGGCCTCGTGACCTTCCCGTTCGGCACCGCCGACCCCGACATGTACGTGCTGGCCCTGCCGATGGAGGGCGGCGCGGATCTGCTCAGCGTCGCCGTCTTCGTCGGGGGCCTGTCGGCCGCGACCGCGATGGTGATCGTCGAATGCGTCGCGCTCTCCATCATGGTCTCGAACGACCTCGTGGTGCCCTTGGTGCTGCAACGACGGCCGGAGGGCCGCACCGGCGGCGCCGATTTCAGCGATTTCCTGCTGCGGTCGCGGCGACTTGCGATCTTCGCCATCATGGTGATGGCCTATTTCTACTATCGCGCGCTCGGCAACACCCAGCTCGCAGCGATCGGCCTGTTGTCCTTTGCCGCCATCGCCCAGCTTGCACCAAGCTTCTTCGGCGGGCTGCTGTGGCGACGGGCGACGGCGCGCGGTGCGATCGGCGGGATGCTGGTCGGCTTCGTGGTGTGGCTCTACACGCTGTTCGTCCCGAGCTTCATGGATTCCTCGACGACGGGGATCCTGCTGCTCCAGCACGGCCCGTTCGGAATCGAGGCGCTGCGGCCACAGGCGCTGTTCGGCGCCGACCTGCCGCCGCTGATGCATGGCGTCATCTGGTCGCTGTCGCTCAATATTCTCACCTATGTGCTGCTCTCGCTGGCGCGCCGGCCATCTTCGATCGAGCTGGTGCAGGCCGATCTGTTTGTCCCCAACACGCTCGCGCCGATCTCCCCAAGCTTCCGCCGCTGGCGCACCACCGTCACCGTGCAGGACATCCAGACCACGGTCGCGCAATATCTCGGGCCCGACCGCGCCCGCCATTCGTTTGAGGCTTTCTCGGCGCGGCGCAATGTCCGGCTCGAACCCGGAGCGCCCGCCGATTTCGAGCTGTTGCAGCATGCCGAGCACCTGATCGCCTCGTCGATCGGAGCCGCGTCCTCGCGGCTCGTGATGTCGCTGCTGCTGCGCAAGCGGACGGTCTCGGCAAAGGCCGCGCTGAAACTGCTCGACGATTCCCATGCGGCGCTGCACTTCAACCGCGAGATCCTTCAGACCGCGCTCAACCATGTACGCCAGGGTATCGCGGTCTTCGACGCCGATTTGCAACTGATCTGCTCCAACCGGCAGTTCGGCGATCTCCTCAACGTTCCTCCGCATTTCATTCAGTTCGGCACGCCGCTTCGCGAAATCCTGGAGTTCATCGGCATCAGCGATCCGGACGACCCGGTCGAGCGCGAGGCCATGCTGGAGCGGCGGCTGGCCGCCTACACCACCGACAGCGAGCCCTATCTCGAACGCCTGCCGGAACGCCACATGGTGATCGAGGTGCTCACCAACCGAATGCCGGGCGGCGGCTTCGTCATCACCTTCACCGACGTCACGCCCACCTTCGAGGCGGCGGAAGCGCTGGAGCGCGCCAATGCGACGTTGGAAAAGCGCGTCCGCGACCGCACCGAGGAGCTGACGCGGCTGAACTCGGAGCTGGCGCTGGCCAAGAGCACGGCGGAGGACGCCAGCATCTCCAAGACGCGCTTCCTCGCCGCCGCCAGCCACGATATTCTCCAGCCGTTGAACGCGGCGCGGCTCTACGTCACCAGCCTTGTCGAGCGCCAGCACAATGGCGAGGAGACCCGGCTGGTCGAGAACATCGACGAGTCGCTTCAGGCCATCGAGGAGATCCTCGGCGCGCTGCTCGACATTTCCAGGCTCGACGCCGGCGCGATGACGACTTCGATCACGAGCTTCAAGATGGCCGATCTGATGCGCTCGCTGGAGATCGAGTTCGCGCCGATCGCGCGCGCCAAGGGCCTGGAGCTTGCCTTCGTGCCCTGCTCGTTGCCTGTCGAGTCGGATCGGCTGCTGCTGCGGCGCCTGCTCCAGAATCTGATCTCCAACGCGATCAAGTACACCCCCCGAGGCCGCGTGCTGGTCGGCTGTCGTCGCCGCGGCGCCTCGCTCAAGATCTGCGTCTACGATACCGGCGTCGGCATCCCGCCGGTCAAGCGCGGCGAGATCTTCAAAGAATTCCACCGACTCGAGCAGGGGGCGCGAATCGCACGCGGCCTCGGCCTGGGGCTCTCGATCGTCGAGCGGCTGGCCCGCGTGCTCAAGCACAGCATCGCCATCGACGGTAATGCAAGCGGCGGCTCGGTATTCTCCGTGACGGTGCCGACGGCGAAGGCGATCACCCACACCGCGGCCGTGACCAGCGCGACGCCGCTGGCACGCACGCCGATCTCGGGCGCACTGATCGTCTGCATCGAGAACGATGCGGCGATCCTCGACGGCATGCGCACGCTGCTGAAAGCGTGGGATGCCGAGGTTATCGCGGTCGCCGATCCCGAGGGCGCGATGGCGGCGATCGAAGCCGCCGGACGGCGCGTCACCGGCCTGTTCGTCGACTATCATCTCGATCGCGGTAACGGCATTGCCGCCATTCGCGACATCCGCCGCCGCTTCGGCGACGGCATCCCCGCGATCCTGATCACCGCCGACCGCAGCCCCGCCGTGCAGGTCGCCGCGCGGGATGAAAAGGTCGCGGTGCTCAACAAGCCGGTCAAGCCGGCCTCGCTGCGCGCCCTGCTCGGTCAGTGGCGCACGCAGCAGATGGTCGCGGCGGAATGAATGCGGGCCGGTCAGTAGTCGGTCGACACACTGAGCGCGCGCCATTTCTCTAGCTCTTCGAGCCGAAGCCTGTCCGACGCCGCGATGGCGTTCACGGCGTCGCTTCCGAGGGCGATCCGCAGAGGTGGACGATTCATATCGACGAGCTTCAGCACAAGTGCTGCAGCCTTGGCCGGGTCACCGGGCTGGCGGCCATCGTAATCGCGCTGCATCCTGACGGCTGCGCCAACAACCACGTCGTACTCCGCTCGCCCATCGCCGGTCGCATGCGCGGTCTGGGCAAAGCCGGTGCGGAAGCCGCCGGGCTCGACGATTGTCACCTGCACACCGATCAACGCCATCTCTCGCGCCAAGGACTCCGAAAAGCCCTCGATCCCCCATTTCGCCGCCGAATAGGCCGCGCGAGCCGGAGCACCAATGCGCCCGCCAACGGATGAGACTTGCACGATGTGCCCGCGGCCTTGCCGGCGCAGCACGGGGATCGCCGCCTTGGTAACAATGATGGTGCCGATCAGATTGACCTCGATCTGCTGACGGAACGAGTCCAGGCTCGTGTCCTCGACCGATCCGAGATCGCCGTAACCGGCGTTGTTCACGACCACATCGACGCCACCGAAGGCTTCCACAGCCAGGCCGAGCGCCGCTTGCGCTGCCGCCTCGTCGGTCACGTCGAGGGTTGCAAGCCGAAGCCTTTCGCCGAAGCGCCCAAGCAACGATTCGAGCGGCTTTGGGTCCCGGGCCGAAGCGACAACGCGATCTCCCGCCGCGAGCGTCGCCTCCACGATAGAGCGGCCGAGCCCGCGCGAGCTGCCGCTGATGAACCAGATTCTGGACATTCAGGGTGCCAGCCGCGTGAAGACGTAGTCTCGGCTCTTGGCGCGGGCTTCGTGGCAGGAGAAGCAGGTGCGGTGCTGGGCCTCATCGACCGCCTTGCCGTCGACGAAGCGACCAAAACCCCAGCCGCCGGTTGAGGCGTATTTCTTGGAGTCTTTGACCATCACCTGAACCGTAGTTGCGGCGCCGGGAATCGTCGCGGACGCAAATTCAGGGGACTGCTTCCGCTTCCAGGCGCGCTTGACCAGAACGGTGCCGTCCGGGAGCGGAAGCTTTCCCGTGTGATAAGCGTCAATTGCGATCTGGTTGCCGACGACAGCGCGAAGCTCGTCGAGCGGCGCCGCCTCTTCGGCCGGCGCGATCAGCTCCCACTGCTTGTAGCCCGGCGGAACCGTGACCCCGAAGATCGGCGAGGCGTCCGCCGCGCCGCGGTCCGCCGGCCCCTCCGCGACGGCGACCGTGACGAGATACGGCACGCAGGTCAGGAGCACGACGAGGAGGATCACCGCCAGAACGACCATCTTGGCGTAAGAAGACTTCTTCTTTTCAGGTTCGGTTGTCGTCATGACGTTCCACCAAGCTGGAATGAGGGGCGATCCTTGGTCCAGCCTGGCTGGACCGAGGTGCTGACAATGTTCAGGCGCGGTCGGCGTCGATGACGGCCTTGGCAAAGGCTTGCGGTGCTTCCTGTGGCAAATTGTGGCCGATGCCGCCGGTGATGAGGCGAAACTCATATCGGCCTGAGAACTTCTTGGCATAGGCGCTCGGGTCGGGATGCGGCGCGCCGTTGGCGTCGCCCTCCATCGTGATCGTTGGCACGTCGATGACGGGAGCTGCCGCGACCTTCTTTTCGAGATGCTCGTATTTCGTCTCGCCCTGGGCAAGCCCGAGCCGCCAGCGGTAATTGTGGATCGTGATCGCGACATGATCCTTGTTGTCGAGCGCTGCTGCGCTTCGATTGAAGGTGGCGTCGTCGAACTTCCATTGCGGCGAGGCGAGCTTCCAGATCAGCTTGGCAAAATCATGCGTGTACTTCTCGTATCCGGCGCGGCCGCGCTCGGTCGCGAAATAGAACTGGTACCACCATTGCAGTTCGGCCTGCGGCGGCAGCGGCGCGTTGCCCGCGGCTTGGCTGGAGATCAGATAGCCGCTGACCGACACCAATGCCCGGCAGCGGTCCGGCCACAGCGCGGCGATGACGTCCGCGGTGCGCGCGCCCCAGTCGAAGCCGGCGACGACGGCCGTCTTGATATCGAGCTTGTCCATCAGCGCAATGATATCGGCAGCCATTGCCGCCGGCTCGCCGTTGCGCGGCGTCTCGCTGGAGAGGAAATGCGTCGTACCATAGCCGCGCAGGTAAGGGATGATCACACGATAGCCGGCTTTTGCCAGGATCGGCGCGACATCGACGAAGGCGTGAATGTCGTAGGGCCAGCCGTGCAGCAGGATCGCGACGGGCCCGTTGGAGGGACCCGCCTCCACATAGCCGACATTGAGAACGCCGGCATCGGTCTGCTTGATCGTACCGAAGGACGCGTTTGATGCTTGGGATCGCGACGCTTCCGTCTCGGCGCGGGCGAGTTCGATCACGCCGAGACCGGCGGCAACGGTTCCCGCGGCGACGCCGAGAAACTGGCGGCGATGTTGGTCGATGATCTGCTTCATGGTGGCTACCTTGCTGATGGTGGGTGATGATGCGTCAGATCAGCGCGACCGTGACGTCTATGTTGCCACGGACGGCCTTGGAATAGGGGCAGGTTTGATGCGCTTCATCGATGATGCCGCGTGCGACCTCGCGATCGAGACCCGGCAGACTGATATTGAGGCGCGCCCTCAGCGAGTAAGCGCCCTCGTCGAGCACGAGGTCGATCTCCGCATCGATCGCGCATTTCCTGGGGAGATCGATTCTCCGCTTGCGCGCCGCGATCTCCATCGCGCCTTCGAAACAGGCCGACCAGCCCGCCGCAAACAATTGCTCGGGATTGGTGCCGATGCCTGCGCCACCCGGCGGCGACAGCTTGACGTCAAGCCGACCGTCGGAACTGCGCGACATGCCATCGTGTCGACCGCCGCTGGTGTGTGTCTTGGCCGTGTAAAGCAGTTTTGCCGCTTGCGTCATCAAGGTCTCCTTGCCGTTGCGCAGCTGACTAGCAGCGGCTGCCGCAGGACACCCGTTTGGAATTGTGAGAAGTTGTGAGGTCTCAGCTCGCTCGTCTCACAAGGGCTGCATCCACCGTCTGATGCCGATGCAGGCAGGCGCTTGCTGGATCGCAGCCATCTGCTATCGGGTCCATTGGAAAGCATCAGGATTCGTCATGACTGAACCGGCCGGGTCTGTGGCAAAAACCCTATCGTTCGGGCCATTCACCGTGACGCCGCATGAAAGGCTGATGACGCGCGACGGCATCCCGCTGCCGCTCGGCGCGAAAGCCTTCGACCTGCTCATCGCGCTGATGTCGCGGCCGAACGAGGTCGTCAGCAAGTGGGATCTGATGGCACTGGTGTGGCCCGGCCTGACTGTGGAAGAAGCCAGTTTGCGCTTTCACATCGCAGCCCTTCGCAAGGCGCTCGGCGACGGCAGCGACGGCGCACGCTACATCACCACGCTCTCCGGCCGCGGTTATTGCTTCGTGGCGCCGATCTCGCGAGCGGCCATCCCGGCAGAGCGGTGCGCGGCACCGCGGGGCGGCCTGTCGCCGGTGAAGCTGCCGAACCGGCTGCAACGGATGGTCGGACGCGACGATGCGATCGCCGCCGTCTCGGACAAGCTCATCGCCTCGCGCTTCGTCACGATCGCCGGTCCCGGCGGCGTCGGCAAGACGGCCGTGGCGGTCGCAATCGCTCATGACCTGCTCGAGACCTTCGCCGATGCCGCACACTTCGTCGATCTTGCCGCGCTCAGCGATCCCGATCTCGTGATCACCTCGATCCTGCTGATGCTGGGCTTGCCGGCGCAAACCGACGATCCTCTGCCCGCGCTGCTCGCGCATCTCCGTGACAAGAGGATGCTGCTGATCCTCGACAATTGCGAGCACGTCATCGCTGCTGTGGCCCCGCTGGCTGCGGAGATCTTCCACGCCGCACCGCATGTCCATATCATGGCCACGAGCCGCGAAGCCCTACGCGTCGAGGGCGAGCAAGTCTATCGATTGGCGCCACTCGCTGTTCCGCCAGACCGCTCGAGACTAACAGTCGCTGCGGCGCGGACCTATCCTGCACTTCAACTCTTCCTCGAACGTGCCACGGCCAGCGGCGCGCAGATCGCGCTCGACGATGCCAATGCCGCGATCATCGCAAGGATTTGTCGCAAGCTCGACGGCATGGCCCTGGCGATCGAACTCGCCGCCGGCCGGGTCGAGGCCTATGGCCTGGAGCAGACGGCCACGCTGCTCGACGAACGCCTCAATCTGCTCTGGCAGGGCCAGCGCACCGCGCCGCCGCGGCAGAAGACGTTGCAGGCGACCCTGGACTGGAGCTACGGGCTCCTGACCCACACCGAGCGCCTGGTGCTGCGCCGGCTTGCGGTGTTCGCCGGGCACTTCACCATCGACGCCGCGCTCGAGGTCGTCCCGGACAAACGCGTCGATCGCTCCCACCTGTTCGACGCCATCGACAGCCTCGTCGCCAAGTCCATGGTGGCGCCCCGACCGATCGGCGCCATGATGCGCTACCGGCTGCTCGACACCACGCGCGCCTATTTGCTCGAGATCGAGCCGAACGACGCGGGGCTCGCCGGACGCCACGCCACCTACTACCGGCAATGGCTGGAGCAGGCGGGCTCGACCTGGGCCACCGTGCCGAGCGCCGACGAACGGGCGATCCACTTCTCCGCACTTCACAACGTGCGCGCCGCGCTGGATTGGTGCTTCGGCACGGACGGCAATGTCGGCATCGGCATGGCGCTCGCCGCTGCGGCGGCACCGATCTTCCTCGCGATGTCGCTCTTGATCGAATGCCGGCGCTGGTCGGAGCGGGCGCTGCTTGCGATCGATCCTTCCTCGCGCGGTAGCGCCGAGGAAATGCACATCCAGGCTGCCCTCGGCCTCACCTTGATGTTCACGCGGGGCGGCAGCGAAGCGGCGCGCGCCGCCTTGAGCCGGAGCCTTGCGATCGCCCAGGGCCGTTGCGACGAGATCAACCAGCTCCAACTGCTCGGCCGCATGCATATCTTCCACGAGCGGATGGGAGAGTTCGATGCCGCACTCCGTTACGCCCAGCAGAGCCTCACCGTTGCCGAGGCGCTCGGCGATGCGGCTTCGACCGCACTTGCCCATTCGCTCCTGGGCGTCTCGCTGCATCTGGCCGGCGAGCATCACGATGCGCTGACGATGCTGGAGGCTGCCTGGCTGGGGCCAGGCACGGAACGGATCAGCACGGTCTACGGCTTCGATCATCGCAACCGGGCCGGCATTTCGCTTGCACGAGAGCTTTGGTTGCAGGGCCGGCCCGCGCAGGCGCAGCAGCTGGCGCGACAGACGGTCACCGAAGCCGCGCAGATGGATCATCCGATCACGCTCTGCATCGCGCTGATCTGGGCGGTTTCGATCGACCTCTGGAACGGAGACCTCAACGACGCGGAAGCGAACATCGACCGCTTCATCGCACACGCCGAATCGCGCTCGATGAGCCCGTATCTCGCGGTCGGCCGCGGCGTCAAAGGCGAGCTGGCAATCCGGCGGGGAAACGCCGCTGACGGCCTCGAGACGATCAGGGCTTGTCTGCACGAGCTCCACGATGCCGGCTACGAGCTGCTCACTACGACCTTCAACATCGCGATGGTTCAGGGCTTCTTGGCAATCGGACAGATCGAGCAGAGTGCACGCCTGGTCGACGAGGCGATCCGCCTCGTCGAGCAAGGCGGCGACCACCTCTACATGCCCGAGCTGCTGCGCATGAAAGGCAGAATCCTGTTGTCGCTGCCAGAGCCCAACGCTGAGCAAGCAGAAGCCCACTTCATGCAGTCGCTGGATTTGAGCCGCCACAGAGGTGCAAAAGCCTGGGAGCTGCGAGCGGCAATCGATCTCGCCGAGCTCCTTGCGGAACGGGGCCGGCGAGAGCACGCGAAACGCCTGCTTCAATCAGCGCTCGATGGCTTCGCCACGGGCTCCGAGACGACGGATATCACCGCCGCTAACAGGCTGCTGGCGATGATCTAGGTCGGACTGTGCGCACCCCGGGACGCTTCACCCCGTCGGCGTGCCCTGCTTCCACTGGCCACCGGCGATCTTCGCGGCGGCAATGACGGCTTGAGTGCGGCTCTCGACCCCGAGCTTTTGCAGGATGGCCGAGACGTGCGCCTTGATGGTGGCCTCGGAGACGCCGAGCTCATAGGCGATCTGCTTGTTGAGGAGGCCCTCCGATAGCATCATCAGGACCCGGACCTGCTGCGGCGTCAGCGTCACCAGACGGTCGCGCAGGCGCGTCATGTCGGGGTCGGCGGCGGCCGACAGATCGGTGTCCGCGGGAACCCAGACGTCGCCCTCCATAACCTTGAGGATGGCGTCGCGCAGCGTCTCGACGCCGAAACGCTTGGGGATGAAGCCGGAGGCGCCAAAATCGAGCGAGCGGCGAATCGTGGCGCTGTCGTCGGACGCCGAGACGATCACGACCGGTATCGCCGGATATTGCGCCCGTAGATAGATGAGGCCGGAAAAGCCGGAGATCCCAGGCATCGAGAGGTCGAGCAGGACCAGATCCACGTCGGAGGCCTGTTCCAGCAGCTTGGTCAGATCCTCGAACGATCCGGCCTCGTCGATCCTGGCCGAGGTCAGGACGCCCGCCACCGCCTGCCGCAGCGCGTCGCGGAACAGCGGATGATCATCGGCAATGACGAGATGGGTTGAGGGAGCGTTCATCGTTCTCTTGCTGTCGTTCGCGCCGGGAGGCGTGTCAACGCGGCGGCGGTCAATTCTTCCCCGAGCGGCCATGGCATGCAAGTGCACATTATCCCTTTGTCGCAAAGGGGTTAATCCCAGCCTTTACGGTTGCGCACCGGCGCCCCAGACCGGAGCGTCAGGCGCGCGTCAGTGCGCAAAGCCGAAAGTCGTATTGGGGCGGGTTTCACGCCGATGTTACCTTGCAAGCAAGACCTGGATTGATCCGGCCCGTCCGGGCATCTGGGGCGCGAGGAAACGCATTTCGGGGAGCGACTCAACATGTCGACAATGGCAGTGTCTCAGACGGGCGCGGGAGGTATGACGAAGGACGAACGGTTCGTCATTCTCGCCTCCTCGCTCGGTACCGTCTTCGAATGGTACGACTTCTACCTCTACGGTTCGCTGGCGAGCATCATCGGCGCCCAGTTCTTCTCGGCCTATCCGCCCGCAACCCGCGACATCTTCGCGCTGCTGGCCTTCGCCGCCGGCTTCCTGGTGCGCCCGTTCGGCGCGATCGTGTTCGGCCGCATCGGCGACATCGTCGGCCGCAAATACACCTTCCTTGTCACCATCCTGATCATGGGTCTTTCGACCTTCATCGTCGGCCTGCTGCCCAACGCGGCGACCATCGGCATCGCGGCTCCGATCATCCTGATCGCGCTGCGCCTCGCCCAGGGTCTGGCGCTCGGCGGCGAGTATGGCGGTGCGGCGACTTATGTCGCGGAGCACGCCCCGAACGGCAAGCGCGGCTACTACACCTCCTTCATCCAGACCACGGCGACGCTTGGCCTGTTCCTGTCGCTGCTGGTGATCCTGTTCACCCGTACCGCGACCGGCGAAGCCGATTTCGCGGCCTGGGGCTGGCGCATCCCGTTCCTGGTCTCGGTGCTGCTGCTTGGCATCTCGGTCTGGATCCGGCTGCGTCTCAACGAATCGCCGATCTTCCAGAAGATGAAGGACGAGGGGAAGAGCTCGAAGGCGCCGCTGACGGAGGCCTTCGGGAACTGGCAGAACGGCAAGCTCGTGCTGCTCGCCCTGCTCGGCGGCGTGATGGGCCAGGGCGTGGTCTGGTACACCGGCCAGTTCTATGCGCTGTTCTTCCTGCAATCGATCCTGAAGGTCGACGGCTACACCGCCAACCTCCTGATCGCCTGGTCGCTGCTGCTCGGCACCGGCTTCTTCATCGTGTTCGGCATCCTCTCCGACAAGATCGGCCGCAAGCCGATCATCCTCGGTGGCTGCCTGATCGCGGCGCTGACCTTCTTCCCCATCTTCAAGATGATCACCACCAACGCCAATCCGGCGCTGGAAAAGGCCATCGAGCAGACCAAGGTCGAGGTGGTGGCAGATCCAAAAGGCTGCGGCGACCTGTTCAACCCGGTCGGCACCCGCGTCTTCACCGCGCCTTGCGACACCGCACGCGCCTTCCTGTCGCAGTCGTCGGTCAAGTACTCGACCACACCAGGCCCGGCCGGCTCCGGCGTGAAGGTCATGGTGAACGGCAAGGAGGTTCCGTACACGAACGCCAAGGACAGCAACCCGGCCGTCCTCGCCGCCGTGCAGGCCGCCGGTTATCCGAAGGCGGGCGATGCGGGTATCGTGAAGATGGCGCACCCGTTCGACATCTTCCGCCCGCAGGTTGCGGCAGTCGTCGGGCTGCTGTTCATTCTGGTGGTGTTCGTCACCATGGTGTACGGCCCGATCGCGGCCATGCTGGTCGAACTATTCCCGACCCGCATCCGCTACACCTCGATGTCGCTGCCCTACCACATCGGCAACGGCTGGTTCGGCGGCCTCCTGCCCGCGACCGCCTTCGCCATCGTGGCCTCGACAGGCGATATCTATGCAGGTCTCTGGTATCCGGTCATCTTCGCATCCATCACCGTGGTGATCGGCTTCCTGTTCCTGCCCGAGACCAAGGACGTCGACATCAAGGCGACCTGATCGAAAGCACAGTCGACAACACGAACCGGCCGCGGTCTCCGCGGCCGGTTTTGTTTTGTCCCTACTGATTGCTGCCGACGAATTGCAGCACGATCTCGCGCCGATGCGGCCGGCTGCGATGTTCGATCAGGTAGATCGCCTGCCAGGTGCCGAGCGCGAGCTTGCCTTTCAGGATTGGCACCTGAAGCGAGGTCCCCGTCAGCATCGTCTTGACGTGCGCCGGCATGTCGTCCGGCCCCTCAGTGTCATGCGTCCATCCGGCATTCTCCGGCGCAAGCCGGGACAGCGCCGTGGTGAGATCGACGAGGACGGACGGATCGGCGTTCTCCTGAATCGTCAGCGAGGCCGAGGTGTGGCGGATGAACAATGTCAGCGTGCCCTCGCGCGCGTGCGCTTCGGCGATGAACTTGGCTGCCTCGCTGGTCAGATCGGTGAAGCCGCGGCCGGGCGTCTGCACGGTGAGCAGCGACGATGCGAGCGTGGTGGTTTGCACGAATGATGACGCCGAACGCTTTACGGATTTACCTGATGTCATCAAGAGCCTCTCGTCGTCCTGGCGAAAGCCAGGACCCACTACCCCGAATGCTCGTGATGGCGAAAGGTGGCAACTCGTGTCGAAAAACAGAGAGGCTGCGGTACATGGGCCTGGCTTCCGCGAGGACGACCTCGAAGGGGCCGAATCAAATCTTCCCCGACACGTCCTTCTGCACGCGGTTGGCCATGTCGATCAGCCGGCGCCAGGCCCTTTCCAGGAAAGACATCACGCGGTCGACGTCTTGGTCACTCGGCAGCGGGATCTCGATCTTGCGCTCGCCCTCGGCGGCCTTCGGCTCCGCCTTCTTGAGCGGATCGGATTTCGGCAGCGGCTCGTCGATTTTGCCCGATACCGTCGGCCCAGCCGCGAGCTGGCCCTTCAGCTTCTCGACTTCGGCCTGAAGCCGGCCGATTTCGGTATCGAGCGCGGCCCGTTCGTCAGGTAAGGCGTAGCAGGCCCAGCCGGCGCCGTTCTTGGTGCAAGTCGACATGGTGCCGGTGCGGGTGTCGAGCCGCAACACGCCTTCCGGGATCGGCGTCATGCTGTAGCGGCCGTTTTCGCTGTCAGGAGCGGATTGCGCGGCGACGAAGCCGCCGCTGACGACCATCACCACGGCGAACGTCGCTACCGCAAACCATGATGTTGTGGATGACGTCACAGGTCTCATCTTGCGCTCCGCCACGACGTGCAGGTGACACTTTCGCAATTCTACCCCCGCCGAGGCAATCCGCCGCCCAAAACGCACCACCGATATCAACGACCACGACCGTCTCTTTGATCCCGGCGGCGCGGCGAAATGGTGGCTGCATTCGTCGATCATGCGGAGAGCTGCTGCGGTGCGGCGTCACGCTGTGTGCAGCACTGCTGTGCGCGCCAATATCAGCAAAGAAATCAGATACATAACGGAAAACGACGCAATCGTGACTTGGCTTGACTTGATAATAGGCCATCAGTATGGTCCGCGCGGCTTTTGAGGGTGGCGGGCGTAATTTCCATTCAGCCGCGGCGTTTCGGGTCTTCGTTGCATGACACAGGGCACGGAGCACGGCGGGAATGGAGATCGCGATAGATCGTCCGAGGAAGCTGCGCTTTCCGAACGGCTCGGAAATCTTGATCAACGCTTGTCCGAACTTCGGGACCGGCGGAGCAAGACCGAGCAACCCGCAGGTGACGGTGAGGACGGAGCGGCCAGAGCCTCGGCGATGGCGCTTGGTTTCCGGTTATCCTCGGAGTTGATCGCCGGCGTCGTTGTCGGAGCGGGGATTGGCTGGGGGTTCGACCGCTTGCTGTCGACGTCGCCTTTCGGATTTATCGTGTTCCTGCTGCTGGGCTTCGTCGCCGGCGTGGTGAATGTGGTGAGAACGGCGGGCGCGGGTCAAAACAGGCGCGGTGGTTCTTAAGCGATCCGCCCAGCAGAGGAATGATCGTGCCGGCCTTGCCGGTACGGGCCGGCCCGGCCGGCAGACCGAGACCCGCCGGCATTGCCGGCAGACCAAGAGATGCCGCGCTGATGAAAATCGACCCGATCCACCAGTTCAACATCGAGCCTCTCTTCACCCTGGGCCATATCGGCAATCATACGATCGCCTTCACCAATTCGTCGCTTTACATGCTGGTGGCGGTCGCGATCATCTCGATCCTGATGCTCGCCAGCGGCACGCAGCTGGTTCCCGGACGCCTCCAGTCCGTCGCTGAAATCTCCTACGAATTCGTCGCCTCGACCATCCGTTCGACGGCCGGCGCGGAAGGCATGAAGTTCTTCCCGCTGATCTTCTCGCTGTTCATGTTCATCTGCGTCTCGAATCTGGTGGGCATCATCCCCTACACCTTCACGGTGTCGAGCCACCTGATCGTCACCGCGGCGCTCGCGCTCTTGGTGTTCTTCACCGTCCTGATCTACGGCCTCTACAAGAACGGCCTGAAATTCTTCAAGATTTTCGTTCCCCACGGCGTCCCCATCTACATTCTGCCGCTGGTCATGTTCATCGAGATCCTGTCGTTCTTCCTGCGGCCGGTCTCCCACAGCGTCCGTCTCTTCGCCAACATGTTGGCCGGCCACATCGCGCTGAAGGTGTTCGCCGGCTTCGTCGCCATGCTCGGCTTCTCGCTCGGCGCCCTCGGCTGGGTCGGCGGCGTGCTGCCGCTGGCGCTCACGGTCGCGCTGACCTCGCTCGAGATCCTGGTCGCATTCCTTCAGGCCTATGTGTTCGCGATCCTGACCTGCATCTACCTCAACGACGCCATTCATCCGGGACACTGAGCTGTCCGGGGAATTTCCACCCAAAACCCAATCTTTCTTCCAAGGAGACTAAAATGGATCCGGCAGCAGCAAAACTTATCGGCGCGGGCATCGCGTGCATCGGCATGGGCGGTGCGGGCGTCGGCGTGGGCGTGATCTTCGGCAACTACCTCGCCGCAGCCGTTCGCAACCCGTCGGCCGCTCAGGGCCAGTTCGGCAACCTGATCTTCGGCTTCGCCGTGACCGAAGCGCTCGGCATCTTCTCGCTGCTGATCGCGCTGCTGCTGCTGTTCGTTCCGCTCTGAGAACGACGTTTTTTCGCGCCGTTCCAGCCTCTGGGACGGCGCGCGTGACAGCAACAGGAGAACTCCATGGCTGAGAGTCATGGCGGCGCGAAAGGTCCGGCGGGCGCTCACACCGAGGCTGACGGTGGTCACCACGGTGGCGGTTTTCCGCCGTTCGAGAGCAGCAGCTTTGCTTCACAGCTGGTGTCGCTCGCGATCTTCTTCGTCCTGCTTTACGTGATCGTGTCCAAGCTCGCTCTGCCGCGCGTCGGCGGTGTGATCGAGGCGCGGCAGAACAAAATCGAGGGCGACCTCACCGAAGCGCAGAAGCTGAGGGACCAGTCCGACGCAGCGCTGAAGGCCTATGAAAGCGAGCTCGCTTCGGCGCGCATGCGGGCACAGGCGATCGGCAACGAATCCCGCGACAAGGCGAATGCGCAGGCGGACGCCGAGCGCAAGGCGCTGGAAGAGCAATTGGCGGCCAAGCTGGCCGGGGCGGAGAAGACCATCGCCTCGACCCGCGCCGCCGCCATGAGCAACGTCCGCGGCATCGCGGCGGATGCGGCAGGCCAGATCGTGCAGCAGCTCACGGGCGTCGTTCCCGACGCAGCGTCGGTCAATGCCGCGGTCGACGCGTCCTTGAAGGGTTAGTTGAGATGTTCTTCGAGCCTGAATTTTGGGTCGCCGTCGCCTTCGTGATCCTGATGGTCGTGTTCGGCTATCTCGGGATCTTCAAGACGGCGATGGCCGCGCTTGACCATCGCGCCGATCGCATCAAGGCCGAGCTCGATGACGCGGCGCGTCTCAAGCAGGAGGCGGCCAAGGTGCTCGCCGACTACAAGGCGCGCCGTGCCATGGCCGAGCGCGAGGCTGCCGACATCATCGCCAATGCCAGAGCCGAAGCCGAGCGAATCGCAGCCGACGCCAAGGCGAAGATGGAAGACTTCGTCGCCCGCAGAACCAAGACCGCCGAGAGCAAGATCGCGCTCGCCGAGGCCCAGGCGCTGGCCGACGTCCGTGCCGCAGCCGCGGAAGCCGCCGTTCAGGCCGCTTCCACGATCCTGTCACAGTCGGTCAAGGGCCAGGTCGCCGACGACCTGCTCGCCAGGGGCATCAACGAAGTCCGGCAGAAGCTGAACTGAGAACTCTGCCCTCACCACTCAAAAGCCGCGCGATGAGCGCCGGCTTTTTGTTGGCCGATCTATAGCTACAAGTCCAGTGTCATGCCCCGCGCAGTCGGGGCATCCAGTACGCCGCGACCTCTCGATAGATCACTGACCTCTCTGGAATACTGGATCACCCGCCTTCGCGGTGATGACAGCCGTAATTGTAGTGACAGCCGAGCTTGAACCCTACTTCTTCTTCCGTCCCTTCGGCTCGGGCGCGAGCGCCTGCGGGTCGAAGCCGACATAGAAGATGTAGGTATCGGCGACCGCGGCCGAGGGCATCGGATAGGCCAGATCTTCGGCCACGAACGTGAACGGCACGCTGCCGCCCTCCGACATCTCGACCGTGGTCCGGTAGGCCTTCGAGGCGATCACCTTCTCGCCGACGCCGCCCTGCACCACGGCAACACGCAAGGGGACCTCGACGGTCGCAGGCGCGCCGGCGGGACCGGCGATGACACGGCCCTGGATTCCGATCCGCGCGGTGATATCACCGCCGCTCCGGGCGCATTCGCGCGCCATCTTGGTGATTGTGGCTTGGAAGCGGATGTCGTTGCCGACGGCCTGCTTGCCACCCGCGCCGACCGCGTAAGTCGAGGCGCCGGCGCGCACCGTGACCTGCGGGCAATCAACGTCGTCATCGGCCGGCTGGCCGGGCGCGGGCGCCGGCTTGGGCTGGGCCGGTTCGTCGGACTTGCCGCCGAACAGGCTCTTGAAGCGGTCGCTCAAGGACTGGGCCGCCACCGGCGAGACAGACGCGAGCGCAACCGACAACGTCAAAGCTGCCACCGTCCTCCGCCGCAACGCATTTCGCGACGACCGAAGCTCCTTCACCATCAACACCCATACTCCATGACAGCACAGCGCCGATCGCTGGCCGGCCCGCGCCGTTATATCGCCAAAATCGGCGAACCCAAGGCAGGCAGATTACGGCAGCAAACAAGGCGGGACGATCAAGACTTTGGCCGCAGGAGGTGGCAGCTCAACCGCGAAAATCCTCATGCAGCAGGCCGAACAGCAGGTGATCCTGCCAGATCCCGTTGATGCAGAGATAGCGGCGCGCCAGCCCCTCGCGCGAGAAGCCGCACTTCTCCAGCACCCGGATCGATGGTGCATTGGTGGGGATGCAAGCGGCCTCGACGCGGTGCAGATTGAGCTCGCCGAACAGCGTCGGCAGCAGCACCCGCAGCGCGGCGGTCATGTAGCCGCGATGGGCGTAAGGCTGCCCAACCCAGTAGCCGATGGTGCCGGCCTGCACGATGCCGCGCCGGACATTGGCCAGCGTGATGCCGCCGACCATGGCGCCGTCGAGCTCGCGGAAGATCAGAAAGGGATAGGAACGGTCCGCAGCAATGTCCTCGGAATAGCGGCGCAAGCGGCGACGAAAGCCGGACCGGGTGAGATCGTCCGACGGCCAGATCGGCTCCCAGGGGGTGAGATAGTCGCGGCTGCTTTCGCGCAAGTGAGCCCATTGCAGGAAGTCCGACATCTGCGGGGCGCGCAGCAACAGCCCGTTGCCGCGCGGCGCGAGGGCGGCGGGTCCACTGGATGGCAGGCGGAACAGGGCCATGGTGATGCTTCCCGGAGCGGGCGCCCCTTGCGCGGCGGCTCTTAATGCAGCCGCGCCTTGGCACGCGCCCGCGTCAATCCTTCCGCAAAAGATACCGCCGTGTCCAGACCCCTGCCACTACCCAATGCAACAACCGCAGGGCGGCTGCGCGAAAGCAGCGCACGCGCGGCATCCCGGGTCGATTCGACGCTGACGGCGTCGATCCGGGCCACCAGCTCCTGCACCGTCTGCGGCCGGCCATAAGCCAGGACATGCCGGGCGAGCTGTTCGGCGCGGGAGGAGCAGCTCTCCAATGCCATCAGCAGGCCCGCCTTCATCTGCGCCTTGGCACGCGCGATCTCGGCCTCGGTCAGGGTCTCCACCGAATCATTCATGACATCGACCACGACCTCCATCATCTCCGGCGCGTCGGCGGGATCGGTGCCGGTGTAGAGGCCGAAGAAGCCGGTGTCGGTGTAGGGCGCGTGGAAGCTGTAGATGGAGTAGCAGAGGCCGCGCTTCTCGCGCACCTCCTGGAACAGCCGCGACGACATCCCGCCGCCGAGAATGTTGGTGAAGACCTGGAGCGAGAACAGCGACAGGTCGGTCTGCGGCACCCCTTCGAGCGCCAGCGTCAGATGCGCCTGCTCGAGTTCGCGGTGGACCACCTTGGCGCCGCCCTTGCCGAACTGGGCGGATTGCGGCTTCGGTCCCGGCGTCGCCTCAAAGCTCGCGAAGCGCTGCTCGACCTCGGCGACCACCTGCTTGTGATCGACCGCGCCGGCGGCGGCCACCACCATGTCGGGCCCGCGATAATGCGTCGACAGATAGCCGCGGAGCATGTCGCGGTTGAAGCCGCGCAGCGTCTTGGCGGTGCCGAGCAGCGAGCGGCCCATCGGCTGGTCGGGATAGCAGAGCTCGTTGAGATGCTCGAACACGACGTCGTCGGGTGTGTCCTGCGCAGCCCCGATCTCCTGCACGATGACGTTCTTCTCGCGCTCCAGCTCGTCCGGCTCGAAGGCAGGATTGGCGAGGATGTCGGCGAGCACGTCGAGCGCGAGCGGCACGTCGGCCTTCAGCACCCGCGCGTAATAGGACGTGGTCTCGGTCGAGGTGCCGGCATTGAGATCGCCGCCGACCGCCTCGATCTCCTCGACGATCTCGCGCGAGGAGCGCTTGGTCGTACCCTTGAACGCCATGTGCTCCAGGAGATGCGAGATGCCGTGCTCGTTCGGCTTCTCGTCGCGCCCGCCGACGCCGGCCCAGACGCCGAGCGCCGCAGTCTCGAGATGGGGCATTTTGTCGGTGACGACGGTCAGGCCGGAGGCAAGCTTGGAAATCTCGACGCTCATCCGGCAACTCCTTGCTTTGCGGCGCGGCTGACCGACAGCACGAACCGCTCGACCTCGGCCTGATCGTTCTTCATCACCTTCATGTGTTCGGATTTGGTCATCAATCCGTCGAGCCAGGCGGGCAGTTGCGGCCGCTGGCCGCAGGCCGCCTCGACGGCGTCGGGGAATTTGGCCGGATGGGCGGTAGAGAGCACGATGCTCGGGACCGTCGTGTCGGTGGTGTCGCGGTCGGCGACCGCGAGCGCCACCGCGGTATGGGGATCGACCAGCTCGCCCGCCTCGCGCCAAGCGGCGCGGATCGCGGCCGCGGTTTCGGTCTCGTCGGCACGGCCTGCGTCGAACGCCTCGCGGATCGCGGCCAGCGTCGCATCGGGCAGCACGAAACGCCCGGACTGCTTCAGTGAATCCATCAGACGGCGCACGCCGGCCGCATCGCGCCGGCCAGCCTCGAACAGCAGCCGCTCGAAATTCGACGAGATCTGGATGTCCATCGACGGCGACGCCGTGGCGTGCACTTCGCGCACCTCGTAGATCCCGGTCTTGAGCGTGCGGGCCAGGATGTCGTTGACGTTGGCGGCGATGTGCAGCGTACGCACCGGCAGCCCCATGCGCTTGGCGACGTAGCCGGCAAAGATGTCGCCGAAATTGCCGGTCGGCACGACGAAATCCACCGCGCGCGCCGGTGCACCGACGGCAACGGCCGACGTGAAATAGTAGACCACCTGGGCGACGATACGCGCCCAGTTGATCGAGTTGACGCCGGACAGGGACGTCGCATCGCGAAAGCGATGGTTGTTGAACATCCCCTTCACGAGCGCCTGGCAGTCGTCGAAGGTGCCTTCGACGGCGAGCGCGTGCACATTGGCCGCACCGGTCGTCGTCATCATCCGCTGCTGCACCTCGGAGATGCGGCCATGCGGAAACAGCACGATGAGGTCAACATTCTCCAGACCCGCAAAGGCTTCGACCGCGGCGCCGCCGGTATCGCCGGAGGTTGCGACCACGATGGTGGTGCGCTGGCCGCGCTTGGCGAGCACATGGTCCATCAGCCGCGAGATCAGCTGCATCGCCACGTCCTTGAAGGCGAGCGTCGGGCCGTGGAACAGCTCGAGCACGAACTGATGCGGCGACATCTGGCGCAGCGGCACCACCGCGGGATGGCGGAAGGTGGCATAGGCCTCGTTGGCCATGCGGCCAAGCTCGGCGTCCGTGATCTCGCCGCCGGCGAAGGGGCGAATCACGTCGACCGCGACCTCCCAATAGGCGCGGCCGAAGAAGCCGGCGATGGTCTGCGCCGAAAGCTGCGGCCAAACGGCCGGCACGTACAGCCCGCCATCGCGGGCTAGCCCGGTCAGCATCACGTCGCAGAAGCCGAGTTCGGGGGCTTCGCCCCGGGTCGAGATATAACGAGTCAAACTGCCCTCCAAAGGCCAACCGAGTCTGAGCTCGCTCGTTAAGCCTTTGATTTTACGAAATTACTTGTTAACAGCCAGAGGCTTTGAGCCACCATAAAGTGTTTTGCGGCATCGGGAAACCGCTTCCGCTCGCCCCGTGGCCCAATGAAAAAGGGCTGCGGCATTGCCGCAGCCCTTCTCTTGGAAGGTCTGTCGTTGTGTGCAGACCGGTTGCCTCGTCGGGTCGTTCGACCCGCTAAAACTGTTCACCCAAGCTTTCGTCAGCTGTCGTCAAATCGTCAAGAGCCAAAACGGCGGGCGGGGGAAGATGTTCCAGTTTTTCCCGGCGTGCTCCAGGCCTTCTTTCGCGGATATGAGCAATGACTTGCGTGATATTGCCGTCTTTTCCCTAACCCATGGCCTGCCTGAGGAACGAATGCCGTGGCGGCCGATTGGGTCGGCGGACGGTGCCGGCCATCGCCCATGCATTGCCCGGCCGATAGCGACGCCGATCCGTCGACCGAACCGCTGCCTCCTGGAGCAGCCGGTTCGGTCGTTGGCGGGAGGTCAATTCATCCCGATTTCCACTGCGATCCGGATCAGGTCGGAATGGTTCTTGGCCCCTAACTTCTGCTTGAGCAGGGACGTCGTGTTCGCGACAGTCTTGTAGGAGATGCCGAGCGCCTCGGCGACCTCGACGATTTTGTCGCCGCGTCCGAGCAGACGAAGAATCTCGAGCTCCCGCGGCGTCATCTGCGAGGCTGGATTGGCCTTGATTGCGGCACCGGAAAACGTCACGGCTTCCGCAAGCTGCGGAGAGATGAAATTATCGCCCGCGACCACTTTGCGCACCGCTTTCAGCAGGATCCTGGGATCGTCACCCTTGGAGACATAGCCTTGGGCCCCAAGCTCGACCGCCCGCACCACGAAGGCCGGATCATCGTTCATGCTGAACATGATGATCTTGGCGTCCGGATCGTCCTTCCGAATGCGTCGCATCAGCTCGAAGCCGGAGACATCAGGCAGGCTGATGTCGATCACGGTAACGTCGGGCCGCTTGCTGATATAGGCGCGGTGCCCGGATTTCGCATCGTTCGCCTCGTCGATACGGATCGACTGGTCGGACGCGAACAGGGTGCGGCAACCGGACAGCACCACAGGGTGGTCGTCGACGATCAGGACCTTGGTTGCCGGCTTGGCGGTATCTTGCATCGCAGGCTCACTTGCTTTCTCGACTCATAGACCGGCGGGAACAAATGGAAAGAGAGAATTCCGCCAAAACACGTTAGAATTGACCTAATGTGGCAACAACTCTCGTTCAGGACGCAACTGTTTCTTCCGCTCGGCGCGAGCCTTCTCGCGGCACTGATCCTCGGCGGCGTGCTGCTTCAGACCTTCGCAGGGGGCCAGCTCGTTGAGGAGAATGAGCCAGGCCGGCGTTCGACCCGGGCCATCGCCACCGCGCTCAACAACACGCTGCGCGCTTCGGACAATCCACGACGGACGCTCGATGCGTTTGTCCAATCGTTGGACACCTCCTCTGATATCCAATTCCGTTCCGTGGAAGCGGGTCCCGCGCGCTCCCCGAAGGACGACCCGCGCACGCCGCATAGCGTGCCGCAATGGTTCATCGACCTGATCACCATCCCCGAAATGGACGCGGCATCCCCGGTGACGATCGACGGCGAGCGTGTCGGCGATGTCGTCTTCGTGCCCGACCTATCCGCCGAGCTGTTCGAGAAATGGATCGGCTTCCTCGCGCTCACCGGCCTGATCGCCGGGCTAATGGCGCTTACCGGCACCATCGCCTACGTCCTGGCGGAGTCGGCGCTACGCCCCCTGCAGCAGCTCGGCGAAGGACTCACGCGAATGCGACGCGGCGACTACACAAAACCGATCCCGGTGGCAGGGCCGCCGGAGATCCGGCAGAGCTGCGAGGTGGCGAACGCGCTGGCGGGCACGTTGGCGCAATTGAGCCAGGACAATCGCGACCTGTTGCATCGGCTGGTGTCGCTTCAGGACGATGAGCGGCGCGACCTCGCCCGCGAATTGCACGACGAACTCGGCCCGCTTCTGTTCGGCATCCGCGCCGGCGCGGTCGCGCTGATCGAGGCCGCGCCTGCCGTGGGAAATCTCGGCAATTCGGCGCAAGAGGTGCTGCAATCGGTCGAGGCGCTCCAGCAGGCCAACCGCCGTATTCTCGACCGGCTGCGGCCGCTCTATGTTGAGGAACTGGGCCTCGCGACCAGCGTGCAGACACTGCTTCAAAACTTTCGCAAGCAGGCACCGCATATCGGTTTGACGGACACGATTGACCCCCGCCTCAACGGATTAGACGGGCCGCTGGCGCGGACCGTCTATCGGTTGATCCAGGAGGCGCTGACCAACGTGCTGCGCCATGCCAAAGCGAGCAACGCCCATGTGCAGACGACCATCACCGGTGAGACGCTCGTCATCGAGATCTCCGACGATGGCGGCGGCTTTCCCGCCGACAACGTCTTCGGCCGGGGCCTGACCGGCATGCATGAGCGCGTTCGCGCGCTCAGCGGATCGCTGTCACTGCTGCGCGCGAATGAACGAACCTATGTCCGATGCCGTCTTCCGGCTGCGCCGACCCGGGAGGCGCCGGTTTAGCTGAGCATGATCTTTTCGGAAAACCGCTACACACTTTTCCGGATCATGCCCTAGCTAGCACGCGCAGCCAACATGCGCGTTCTGTCGCGCCGGCTCGCACAGCGTGCTGCGGATCTTGCCTTCCGTGCTGAAGCGAAACGAGGCGTGAATACGCAGCGCGCCAGCGATGGAATATTCGAGATCGACGCCGTCGGACCCTGGATCGATCTCTTCCAGCCTGAAGCCCGCCAACGACAGGGTGCCAAGTCGCGGTCTCCAATAGCTTTCGAGCTCGCTTCGGCCGCGATGGCGCTGCGTTCCGTTGCAGATGCATTCAAGCTCGGCGTCGTCCGCATATAGATCGAGCAGCGCCGCGAGGTCGCCCTTGCGGCAGGCATCTACCCAGTCAATGACAATTCCCATCTGGTCGAAATCGCTCACGCTGCAATCCTGTCCTGCCGCGGACACTAGTGGCGGCTTAGAACCACACTCGTGAATGTGCGCTGAACGGTAAAGCCCGGACGATACCGGGTTCCCTCGGTTGATCTACGGATGAGTTCGGTCTTGCCGCCCCCTCGCCCACACCGCGAAGGCGATCAGCAGGGCGCCTGCGAGCGTGAACCAGGTGATCGCGTATTGCAGGTGATCGTCTTTCAGATGCACGTCGAGCGGACCGGGACGTGGAACGCTGTTCTCGGGCACCGGCTGCTCGAGGTCGACATAGAACGGCGCAACCGTCCCCCAGCCGAGCGCGCTCGCGATTGCCAGATGATCGCGCACGAACCAGAGCCGCTTCTCGCGGTTCTCCGCAGGTGTCAGCCAGCCCGGTGCTTCCGGGAACCTGAGATAGCCGGTGAGCACGACCGGCTGGCCCGTGACGAGCTTCTTCACCGCGCGATCCTCGATGGCGCGATCCTGCATCGTGTTCTCGACGAAACCGGCATCGATCACGACCATCTCGCCGCTCGGAAGCCGCGCCGGCAGGAATGCCCAGGTGCCGGGACCGGAGGCGTCCTTGCGCACGGCCGAGCCGGAGGAATAAACCATCGCATCGGGCAGCGGGACGTAGGTTGCGGAGAAGCTGACGCGGCGGAATTCATCGCGCGCGGGATTGAGCGCCGCCCATTGCGCGGGCGCCGGAAGCGCGACCGGCGCGGCCGCAAGCCGTTCAGTGAGAGCAGCGATCAGCTCGTGCTTGGCTGTCCGGCGCTGCAATTGCCAGATGCCAAGTGCGACGAACACAGCCGTCAGGAGCAGCGTGAACAGCCCAAAGCCGGCCACGCGAGGCTTGCGCACGGTCCGGTTCATTTCGCGCGGTCGATGAGTCGGCCCGGCGCCGCCTTGTGGTGGAATTGCAGCGCGATCAGCAGCGACTTCATCGCGCGCAGCGGCAAAAGCGTGGTGGCGAGAATCAGCGGCAGCCAGAGCACCGCGTGCAGCCAGAACGGCGGCTGATACTTGACCTCGACGACGAGCGCGCAGCCGACCACGATCGCGCCGGCCAGCATGATGATGAAGATCGCCGGACCGTCACCGGTATCGATGAAAGCATAGTCGAGACCGCAGCGCTCGCAGCGAGGCGCGAGTGTCAGGAAGCCCGCATAGAGCTTGCCCTCGCCGCAGCGCGGACATTTGCAGGCGAGCCCGCGCAGCGCGCTTTGCAGGACCGTGGTTTCGGACTCGGATGGGCCGGCGGTGTCGTCCATGATGGCAATCTCTATCACAGTTTCCGCCAAGGCTTCAGGCGGCCGGAAAGCGAAAGGGCGGCCCTGCGGCCGCCCTTTCTGAATCATCTGCCTCGCAGCTCAGTGCGCGCCGTGAGCCATGGTCTCGGCGCCGTGTCCCCAGACATAGATGCAAAGGAACAGGAACAGCCAAACCACGTCGACGAAGTGCCAGTACCAGGCGGCGAACTCGAAGCCGAGATGCTGGGTCGGCGTGAAGTGGCCGGCATAGGCGCGGAACAGGCAGACCAGCAGGAAGATGGTGCCGACCAGCACGTGGAAGCCATGGAAGCCGGTCGCCATGAAGAAGGTCGCGCCATAGACGTTGCCGCCGAACGAGAATGCCGCGTGGCTGTACTCATAGGCCTGCACGCAGGTGAAGAGCGCACCCAGCACGACGGTGAGGATCAGGCCGTATTTCAGGCCCTGACGGTCGTTCTCGAGCAGCGCATGGTGCGCCCAGGTCACTGTGGTGCCGGAGGTGAGCAGGATCAACGTGTTCAGGAGCGGCAGATGCCAGGGATCGAAGGTCTCGATGCCCTTCGGCGGCCAGGTGCCGGGAACGGAGCAGGCGCCGGCCTGGGTGCCAAGGCCGCAGCCGAACACCGCATCACGCGTGGCATGGACGGCGTCAGCCGGGAACAGCGCGGCGTTGAAATAGGCCCAGAACCAGGCCACGAAGAACATCACCTCGGAGGCGATGAACAGGATCATGCCGTAGCGGTGATGGAGCTGCACGACGCGGGTGTGGTCGCCCTTGTACTGGGCTTCCTTGATCACGTCGCCCCACCAGCTCGCCATGGTGTAGAGCACGCCGACGGTGCCCACACCGAACACGATCGGCGCAGCCGAGAACATGTGGTGCATCCAGGCGATCGCGCCAACCGCCATAATGAAGGCCGACAGCGAACCGACGGCCGGCCAGGGAGAGGGATCGACCAGATGGTAGTCGTGATGCTTGGTGTGCGCCGTTGCCATTTTGCGGTCTCTCTCCTCAATCCCGTGCCTGTCAGGCACTTATCCCCTTGCGTCCAATCCCCCGAGCGTGCGCCCGGCGATCAGAGATTTCCCTTGCGTTTGTCGTCATCACCCGATGCCAGCGGCTTCACCACAGGATCCTTCACCGAATAGAACGTGTAGGACAGCGTGATCGTGTTCAGCCCATCGTTCTCGCGATCCTCGGCGATCGACGGATCGACATAGAACACGACCGGCATTTCCCGCTTCTCGCCGGGCGCCATGGTCTGCTCGGTGAAGCAGAAGCAGTTGATCTTCTGGAAATATGACCCGACCGTCAGCGGCGCGACGTTATAGGCGGCCTGGCCCGCGGTGGTGCGCGCGGCCTGGTTCGTCACGGTGTAGTAGACCGTCGTCACCTGACCGATATTGACCTCGATCTCGCTCTGCTCGGGCTCGAACTTCCAGGGCAGGCCCGGCGCGACGTTGGAATCGAACCGCACCGAGATTTTTCGCGCGATCGGGCCGGTGGCCGGCGCGGAGGTCGCGACTTGAGTCGTGCCGTTGAAGCCGGTGGCGCGGCAGAACCAGTTGTAGAACGGCACCGCCGCGTAGGATGCCCCCACCATCAGCGCCACCACGCCGCCGCAGATCGAGGCGACCAGCGCATCGCGGCCAAGACCACCGATGCGGCCCTTGCCCGCCGTCCGGCTCTGATCCTGCGGTATGGTCGGCTCGTGATCCATGTTTCCTACATCGGCCGCACTAGAACGGCCGGCCCCTTGACCATGGTGACGGCGAAGAACAGCACCACGAGCACGCCGAGCGCCAAAGCAATGGCAATGGAGCGCTGACGACGGCTCTTCTTCTGCGCCTCGGTGAGGACGATTCCATCTGGCTCGGATTTGTCGGCCATCCCTGCCTCATGCGCCCCATGCCATCGGAGCAAGCGCCCGGAATACAACCTGCGCCAGCAGGGTGGCGAACAGCGCAAACAGATAAAGGATGGAGAATGCAAACAGCTTGCGGGTGGCACGCAGCGACTGGCTGCGCTCGCGACGCATGTAGACATTGATGGCGAGCACCAGCATGCCGGCGCCGAGGATCAGCGAGACGATGCCGTAGACGGCGTCGAAATAGCCGAGCGCCCAGGGTGCGGCGGCGACCGCGATCAGCACGATCGTGTAGAGCAGGATCTGGAGCCGCGTCGCATCGGGACCGGCGACGTTGGGCAGCATCGGAATGCCGGCGCGCGCATAATCGTCGGAGCGGAACAACGCCAGCGCCCAGAAGTGCGGCGGCGTCCAGAAGAAGATGATGGCAAACAGCAGCAGTGGCTCGACGTCGACCGTGCCCGTCACGGCGGCCCAGGCCACCACCGGCGGCAGCGCGCCGGCGGCGCCGCCGATCACGATGTTCTGCGCGGTCCGACGCTTCAGGCCCATCGTGTAGATCACGACGTAGAAGAAGATGGTGAAGGCGAGCAGCGCGCCCGCGATCCAGTTGACGAGGATGCCGAGCGTCATCACCGAGAAGAAGGCGAGCGTCATGCCGAACGCCGTCGCCTCGGGGCGGGTGACGCGGCCGCGCGGGATTGGCCGGTTCGCCGTACGCGACATCTTGGCGTCGATGTCGCCCTCGAGCGCCATGTTGAGCGCGCCGGAGGCGCCCGCACCAACGGCGATGCAGAGGAGCGAGGTGATCGCCAGCACGGGGTGGAAATGCCCGGGTGCCATCGCCATCCCGACCAGCGCGGTGAAGATCACCAGCGACATCACGCGCGGCTTGAGCAGCGCGATGTAATCGCCGACCTCCGCTTCGGAGATGCGAGGATTGATGTCGACGGCATTGTGGTCGAGGACGGACACTTAATTCAGCTCGCTTCCTGATAGAGCCGCGGCGCCCGTCACGGGCGCCGCGTGCGATGGCTTACTGCACCCGAGGCAGCACTTCGAACTGGTGGAACGGCGGCGGCGAGGGCAGCGTCCACTCCAGCGTGGTTGCGCCCGCACCCCAGGGATTGTTACCGGCAGGCACCTTCTTCATGTAGGCGTCGAGGACGCAGTAGAGGAAGATCAGCACGCCGAATCCGGAGATGTAGGAGCCGAGGGACGAGATCAGGTTCCAGCCCGCGAACGCGTCGGGATAGTCGACGTAGCGGCGCGGCATCCCCGACAGGCCGAGGAAGTGCTGCGGGAAGAACACCAGGTTGACGCCGATGAAGGTCACCCAGAAGTGCAGCTTGGCCAGCCACTCATTGTACATGTAACCCGACATTTTCGGGAACCAGTAGTACCAGCCCGCAAAGATCGCGAACACGGCGCCGAGCGACAGCACGTAATGGAAGTGCGCGACGACGTAATAGGTCTCCTGGAGCACGCGGTCGACGCCCGCGTTCGCCAGCACGACGCCGGTGACGCCACCGACCGTGAACAGGAAGATGAAGCCTACCGCCCAGATCATCGGCGCGCGGAATTCGATCGACCCGCCCCACATCGTGGCGATCCAGGAGAAGATCTTCACGCCGGTCGGAACCGCAATGACCATGGTGGCGGCGACGAAATAGGCCTGCGTCGCCGAGGACATGCCGACCGTGTACATGTGGTGCGCCCACACCACGAAGCCGATGCCGCCGATCGCAACCATGGCGTAGGCCATGCCGAGATAGCCGAACACGGGCTTGCGCGAGAAGGTCGAGACGATCTGGCTGATCATACCGAAGCCGGGCAGGATCAGGATGTACACTTCGGGGTGACCGAAGAACCAGAACAGGTGCTGGAACAGCACGGGATCGCCGCCGCCCTCGGGCGCGAAGAACGTCGTATGGAAATTGCGGTCGGTGAGCAGCATGGTGATCGCACCGGCGAGCACCGGCAGCGACAACAGCAGCAGGAACACTGTAACCAGGATCGACCACACGAACAGCGGCATCTTGTGCAGGGTCATGCCCGGCGCGCGCATGTTGAAGATCGTGGTGATGAAATTGATGGCGCCGAGAATCGACGAGGCGCCCGCCAGATGCAGCGACAGGATCGCGAAGTCGACGGCCGGGCCGGGGTGACCGGAGCTCGACAGCGGCGCATACATAGTCCAGCCGGCGCCGACGCCGTTGGCGCCCGGCTCGCCCTCGACGAAGGTCGACATCAGCAGCAGCGCGAAGGAGGCCGGCAGCAGCCAGAACGAGATGTTGTTCATGCGCGGGAACGCCATGTCGGGCGCGCCGATCATCAGCGGCACGAACCAATTGCCGAACCCGCCGATCATCGCGGGCATGACCATGAAGAAGATCATAATCAGGCCGTGAGAGGTCACGAAGACGTTATAGGTGTGCGTCTCGTGGAAGATCTGCACACCCGGATACATCAGCTCGGCCCGGATCGCGATCGACATCGCGGCGCCGATGACGCCGGCGACGACCGCGAAGATCAGGTACATCGTGCCGATGTCCTTGTGGTTGGTCGAATAGACGTAGCGCCGCCATCCGGTCGGATGGGCGTGCTCGTCATGATGCGCGTGATCGCTATGTGCCGCTGCGCTCGTTGCCATATTCAAATCCTGCCTTGCGTCCCATTCGGACCGTATGCGGTCCCGCCCTTCATATCGCTTTCAGTCCCTCGAGCTTCCGCCCGGCGCTTACTGCGTCGGGCCGGCCGCGGAGGCGTAGGTGCTGGTGCCGCCGCTCGCGAATTTCTTCTTTGCCGTCTCGACCCAGGAGGCGAACTCCTGGTCGTCGACCACGCGGATCGCGATCGGCATGAAGGCGTGATCCTTGCCGCACAGCTCCGAGCACTGGCCGTAGAACGTGCCGGTCTTTGCCGCCTTGAACCAGGTCTCGTTCAGCCGGCCTGGAATGGCGTCGATCTTGATGCCGAAAGCCGGCAGCGCGAAGGCGTGGATGACGTCCGCGCCGGTGACCTGGACCCGAACCACCTTGTTGACGGGCACCACCATCTCGTTGTCCACGCCGAGCAAGCGGGGCTGCTTGTCCTGGGCCATCAACGAGTCGAACTCGAACTTGCCGTTATCAGGATAGGCATACGACCAGTACCACTGCTTGCCGGTCGCCTTGATCGTCAGGTCCGCCTTCGGCACGTCGAGCTCGAGGAACAGCAGCCGGAACGACGGCACCGAGATGCCGACCAGGATCAGCACCGGAACGAGCGTCCAGGCCACCTCGATCAGCGTGTTGTGGGTGGTCCGCGACGGCACCGGGTTGGCCCTCGCGTTGAACTTGACGACCACCACCACGAGCAGCGCCAGGACGAACAGCGTGATCAGGGTGATCAGCACGAACAGGAAGTTGTGGAACCAAACGATGTTGTCCATCACCGGCGAGCCGGATTGCTGGAGCGTCCACTCCCACGGTGCCGGTTGCCCGAGCTCGGCGAATGCCACACCGCCCGTCGCCAGCGTCAGACCCGCCACGGCCAATCCCAGCAACTGCCGGCCCATCCGGCCCATCGACATCCTCATGCCGTTCGCGCTCCCCTTACGAAATCACCCCACGTGCATTTCCCTATTTCCGGGAAACGCTTATTCCATCCGCCCGTCTGACAAACCGCCGCGCAAGAATACCTCTAAGAGGAATTGGGGCCAGATCGCTAGAACGCCGAAATCAAGCCTCTCAAACCATAATTCTCGATCTATCGCAATGCAGTCTTGGGCCTCAGCTGCCAGGCATCACCCGCAAGATATTTCCTAGTAACATCAGACAAAAATACCGTTTCCCGGCATGCTGCGGCTTGACAGCGAGATTGCCCGCGGTAGGCACTGACAGACGGCCGCGCAGGAACCTGATTCGTGCGGGCGATGGTGGCGCGCGGCGGCGCGATATTTGCTTGGGAATTGCCTTCAAGCCGCCGTCATTCCCGTATCAGTCCGCCAGGTGCGAGCGAACCAGGCGAGCAGAGGGACCGACCCGATGGGGCTTTCGAGAAGCATGGCAAGGCAGGCTGGCGGGCCCACGATGCTGGCCACCCTGCTGGTGGCGCTCGCCGTCCTGGCGCTGCCTGGCCTGGCCCATGCGCAGGGCGCGGTGCGCTCCGTCCATGGCGACTGGCAGATCCGCTGCGACACCCCGCCCGGTGCCCAGACCGAGCAATGCGCCCTGATCCAGAGCGTGGTGGCGGAAGACCGCTCCAATGCCGGCCTGACCGTGATCGTGCTCAAGACCGCCGACCAGAAGAGCCGCCTGATGCGGGTGGTCGCTCCGCTCGGCGTGCTCTTGCCTTCCGGCCTCGGCCTCAAGCTCGACAACCAGGACGTCGGCCGCGCCGGTTTTGTCAGATGCCTGCCCAATGGCTGCGTGGCGGAGGTGGTGATGGACGACAAGCTGCTGGGCCAGCTCCGCGGCGCCAAGACCGCCACCTTCATCATCTTCGAGACCCCGGAAGAGGGCATCGGTTTCCCGCTCAGCCTGAATGGGCTGGGTGAGGGATACGACAAGCTGCCGTAGGGTGTGAGATCGAGGGCGATCCTATTGTTTCCGTAATGTGAGGCTTCGTGCCCTCGCGGAACCGTTCCGAAATCATTATCTTGCCCCACACCTCCCGATAATGGACGGACGCATGACCAACCCTGCCACAACCTCCCTGCTCGACCGCGCCAATCTCGACCGCGACCAGGTTCGCAACGAGGTTGCGCGCGGGCTGGCCGGTGCCGACGACGGCGAATTGTTCCTGGAATACAGCCAGACCGAAGCGCTGATGTTCGACAATGGGCGGCTGAAGCAGGCGACCTATGACACCTCGCAAGGCTTTGGCCTGCGCGCCGTCAAGGACGACGCGGTCGGCTATGCGCATTCCTCCGACGTGTCGCTGCCGGCGCTGATTCGCGCCGCGGATGCGGTCGCGGCCGTGCGCGGCGGCTATTCCGGCAGTTTTGCGGCTCCGCCCCCGCACACCAATGTGCGGCTCTATGGCGACGACAATCCGCTGGATGCTCCGGGCTTCGAGACGAAGGTCAAGCTGCTCGCCGAGATCGATGCCTACTTGCGCGACAAGGATCCGCGGGTGCGGCAGGTCAGCGTCAGCCTGGGCGCGACCTGGCAGGTGGTCGAGATCCTGCGCCCCGATGGCGAGAGCTATCGCGATGTCCGCCCGCTCGTGCGCGTCAACATCTCCGTCGTCGCCGGCCAGGGCGATCGTCAGGAGAGCGGCAGCAAGGGCTATGGCGGCCGCGCCGGCTATGGCGAATTCATCGAGAGCAGGTCCTGGCGCGAAGCCGCCGAGGGCGCGCTGCGCGAGGCGCTGGTCAATCTGGAATCGATTCCGGCTCCCGCCGGCGAGATGGATGTGGTGCTGGGCGCCGGCTGGCCCGGCGTGATGCTGCATGAAGCGGTCGGCCACGGCCTCGAGGGCGACTTCAACCGCAAGAAGACCTCGGCCTTTGCCGGCCTGATGGGCCAGCAGGTCGCGGCCAAGGGCGTCACCGTGGTCGACGACGGCACCATCGCCTCGCGCCGCGGCTCGCTCTCCATTGACGACGAGGGCACGCCGACCAATCGCACCGTGCTGATCGAGGACGGCATCCTGGTCGGCTACATGCAGGACCGCCAGAACGCGCGCCTGATGAACATGAAGCCGACCGGCAACGGCCGCCGCCAAGGCTACGCCCATGTGCCGATGCCGCGCATGACCAACACTTACATGCTCGCGGGCGACCGCGATCCCGCCGAGATCCTCGCCTCCGTGAAGAACGGCGTGTTCGCCGCGAATTTCGGCGGTGGCCAGGTCGACATCACCTCGGGCAAATACGTGTTCCAGTGCACCGAGGCCTATAAGATCGAAAACGGCAAGCTGGGGGCGCCCCTGAAGGGCGCCATGCTGATCGGCAACGGGCCGACCGACCTGCACCGCATCCGCATGATCGGCAACGACCTCGCGCTCGACACCGGCATCGGTACTTGCGGCAAGAACGGCCAGGGCGTGCCTGTTGGGGTCGGCCAGCCGTCGCTTCTGATGGAACGCATCACGGTGGGTGGAACGGGCGCATGAGCGTTGAAGAAAAGGTCACTGTCACCACCAAGCGGAAGAGCAGTGGCTGGGGCGGACAGCTGATGCAACTCGCCGGCATCGTCGCCGCCGTGTTCATTGCCAAGGGCGCGCTCGCCGAACCGTTCTACGTGCCGTCGGGCTCGATGGAGCCGACGCTGCTGATCGGCGATGCGCTGCTCGCCTCGAAATTTCCCTATGGCTACGGCACCTCGTCGCTGCCGATTCAGATCAACCTGCCGGAGACTGGCCGCGTGTTCGCGGAGACGCCGAAACTGGGCGACGTCGTCGTGTTCCGCTGGCCAGGTGATCGCTCGCAGGCCTGGGTCAAACGCGTCGTCGGCTTGCCTGGCGACCGCATCCAGATGCGGCAGGGGCAGCTCTTCATCAACGACCGTCCCGCCGAGCTGAAGCCCGATGGCGTTGGCGCTGCCGAGGACGACAAGGGCGGCAGCGAGCCAGCCTACCGCTATGTCGAGACGTTGCCGAACGGCGTGTCGCACCTGATCTTCAAGATGCGCGACAACGGCCCCCTCGACAACACGCCTGAGGTGACGGTGCCAGCAGGCCATCTGTTCGTGCTCGGCGACAACCGTGACAATTCCGCCGACAGCCGCGTACCTTTGCGCTCCGGCGGCGTCGGCCTGTTGCCGATCGACAACCTGGTCGGCCGCGCGGACGCGGTGCTCGGCTCCTGGGATCTCGGCATCCGCGGCCAGCCGGTGTGGACCTGGCTCTCCGGCTTCAGGCTCGCACGGTTCTTCACCGCTGTGCATTGAGTAGAGTGTAGATCGTAGGGTGGGCAAAGTGCCCACCGCTTCTATCGTAAGTGATGGTGGTCACGACGCGCGAAGGAGCGCGCGCCTTTGACCACCCTACGATTCCTACGGTTTGCCATGAGCAAAGACGAATTCCTCGCTCTCGCTCTGCAAAACCATGTCAACGCCGCGATCGTCGATGAACTCGGCCGACTCGCGCTGCCGGATGCGTGGCTGGTCGCAGGCTGCCTAGTGCAATCGGTGTGGAACGCGGTCACGAGCCGCCCGATCGATCACGGTATCGCCGATTACGACGTGTTCTATTTCGATTCCGATACCTCCTGGGAGGCGGAGGATGCGGTGATCCGCACGCTGCATGCGCGGCTCGCGCATCTCGCCGCCAAGGTCGAGGTTCGTAACCAGGCGCGCGTGCATCTGTGGTACCCCGACAAGCACGGTCTGCCCTATCCACCGCTGACATGCTCGACCGACGGCATCGACCGCTTCCTGACGCAGAACACGCAAATCGGAGTGAGACGCGCGGGCGACGGTTTCGATGTCTATGCGCCGCACGGGTTCGACGACGTCGCGAGGCTGATCGTACGGCCCAATCGGGCGCTGAGTTTTTCCGCCGCCAATTACGAGGCAAAATCCGCGCGATGGAAGGCGCTGTGGCCGGAGCTTACCGTGATTGCGGCGGGCGCGTAACCTCTCGTGTCCCGGACAAGACACATCGCCAGCGATGTGTCTTGTCCGGGACACAGGCCTATCTCACAACGCCGGACGTGAACCCAGCCTTCCGCCGCGGCGGCTTGATTTCCTTCTTCAGGAAACAGCGCGCCTCGCGCCCGGTGTAGCCGGGACGGGCATAGGTGAAGGCGCGGCATTTGTTGTCGGCGGTGCAGGCGGCCTTGCAGGTCTCCTCGCCCTCGCCGACCTTGAGCTCGAAATTGCGCAGGTCGCCGCCCGGGCGATCGATCGACGTTTCCACACCCTCGATGCGCGGCTCGATCACGCCAGCGCCGCGCACCCCGGAGATGCAGCAATTGCCCGGCACCCGCGTCGGCACCGTATTCTTGAGCCAGCACACCGCCGAGCCGCCCTCGACGTCGGGATAGTTGAAACTCCAGGAGCGGCAACGGCGGTCACGCTCGCACAGCAGCGCGCAATCCTCAGGGTCGCCCGAAGTGACCGGCGTGTTGAAATAGTCGCCGCCTGGGCGGTCGAACGCCGTCTGCGCCGGCGCCGGCGCGCTCGCAAACAGGAGCGAAAGCAGCGCGACGCAAGCCAAGACGCGGGCCATGACGACCCCAGGCAGGCGGCCCTTTCCCATCGGAACAGCTTTCGAGTTATTGACGATGCACAGGTTTTTCCAGCCGATCATTTGATCGCCGCAAACCTGTACGGGCGATGAACGGCTCAATTGCCTGCTATTAGCCTAATCTAGAAAGCGTATTCCGCGTAGGCAGGTTCCACCGAGCCCTTCCAGGGACCATTAAACTTGTCCAGCATCTCCTCAGCCGGCGTCCGGCCGAACTCGATGATGCGATCGAGCGGCTCCAAATGCCTCGTCTCATCGCGGCCGAGCTGGTCGAGCCGGCCACGCCGGCGCAGGCCGGCATGTGCGAGAACCAGGCACTCCTTGGCGACCTCGAAGAGATAGCGATCCCTGATCCGCGACTTGAAGCCGAAGCGCGGCACGTCGTCGCGCAAGGCCTGACGTTCAGGCGCGCTCCAGTGCTTCACGATTTCCCAAGCGGCGTCGAGCGAGACATCGTCGTAGAGCAGCCCGACCCAGAACGCCGGCAGCGCCGGCAACCGGCCCCACGGACCACCGTCGGAGCCGCGCATCTCGAGATAGCGCTTGAGCCGGACTTCCGGGAAGATCGTCGAGAGGTGATTGGCCCAGTCCGACAGCGTCGGTCGCTCGCCGGGAAGATTGTTGTTGCGGCCGTCGAAGAAGGCACGGAACGAGGAGCCCGATACGTCGATGTACTGCTCGCCGCGCTTGACGAAATACATGGGCACGTCGAGCGCGTAATCGACATAGCGCTCGAAGCCCATGCCATCCTCGAACGCCCACGGCATCATGCCCGAACGCGCATTGTCGGTGTCGCGCCAAATCTCGGAGCGGAAGGAGAGAAAGCCGTTCGGCTTGCCTTCGGTAAACGGCGAATTGGCGAACAGCGCGGTCGCGACCGGTTGAAGCGCGAGCGAGACGCGCAGCTTCTTGACCATGTCGGCTTCCGAGGAGAAGTCGAGATTGGTCTGCACGGTGCAAGTCCGGTACATCATGTCGAGGCCATATTGACCGACCTTCGGCATGTAATTGGTCATGATCTTGTAGCGGCCCTTGGGCATCACCGGGATGTCCGCGCGCGACCAGGACGGCGTCATGCCGAGCCCGAGGAAGCCGATGCCGAGCGGGGTTGCGATCTCGCGCACTTGCGCCAGATGCGCCATCAGCTCGCTCTGGGTCTGGTGCACGTTCTCGACCGGCGCGCCGGAGAGCTCGAACTGTCCGCCGGGCTCGAGGGAGATGGCACCGCCGCCGGTGACGTCGTAGAGGCCGATGATATTGCCCTGCTCCATGATCGGCTCCCAGCCGAGCAGGAGCTTCATGCCCTCGAGCAGCGCGCCGATGCCGCGCGCCCCCTCGTAAGGCACCGGTCGGTGGCCTTCGAGCGTGAACGGCGTCTTCTCGTGCTCGGTCCCCATGCGGAATTCGGACGGATCCTTGCAGCCGGCCTCGAACCACGCGACGAGCTCGTCGCGCGATTGCAGTGGCGTCATGTCGATCTGGTCTCGCGCCATATCAAACTCTAATCAAAAAGCGCTTCGACCGAACGCGCGGGTGACGGGAGCCTCCGCGAACCCGCCGGGCGCGCGGACGTGCTGGTTTGCCGCGCGATCATCGCGACGGTGTGCTTTCGTTGGCGTTTGCGGCGGGCGGCAGTTTCATCTCGCCGCACGAGCAGCCGAGGCGATCGAGCAGACCGCTGAGCTTGACGGCGTCGGCATCCGATAGTTTCGAACCGACATATTTCTCGATCGCGGCCGAATAGGCGCCCCACATCCGCTTCTGCAACTCGCGGCCGGCTTCCGTGATCTCGACGAACTGGCCACGCTTGTCGATCTTGCATTCGCGCCGCAAGGCGAGACCTTCGTCGACCAGGCGGTCGATCAGCCGCGAGGTCGAGTATTGCGGGATCAACATCTGGCGTTCGAGCTCCACCGGCCGCAACTCGCCAGAGGGGGCGCGGGACAGTTCGAGCAGCGCGTCATACCAGGCGAGCGGCGGGAACCCGGCCTTTTTCAGATCCTGCTCGACGCAATCGAGCACGCGGCTCTGCACCCGCATCAGGCGGATCCAGGCCGAAGTTGCCTCGGTCGATGGTTTGCGTTTCATGGTCCCGCTCAAGCTCGTCGCCCGCTCTTTACCTCATTCGATGCACCTGCATCAATCTTGACTATTTCATGCAAGCGCATGTAGTCGTTCTTTCGCTCCAACCAAGCGTCATGAGGAGGAAATTCCATGAAGCTGTATTATTCGCCCGGCGCCTGCTCCCTGTCCCCCCACATCGCGCTTCTGGAAGCCGGCCTGCCCTATGAGCTGGTCAAGGTCGATATCCGGGCCAAGAAGCTCGAAAATGGTGAGGATTATCTGAAGCTGAACCCCAAGGGCCAGGTCCCTGCGCTAGGCCTCGACAGCGGTGAGATCGTGACCGAAGGCCCGGTGATTGTCCAGATGATCGCCGATCGGGCATCAAGCAAGGCGCTGGCCCCCGCCCGCGACAGTTCCGAGCGCTACAAGCTGCTCGAATGGCTCAACTTCCTCACCTCGGAGGTGCACAAGAGCTTTGGCCCCCTGTTCGCCCCGGCGCTGAACGACGAGGCCAAGGCCTTCTTCAAGGACCGCGTCATGGGCAAGCTGAAATATGTCGACAGCCAGCTCGCCGGCCGCGACTACCTCATGGGCAAGCAGTTCACGGTCGCCGACGGCTATCTGTTCACGATGCTGACCTGGGCCGACCGCATGAAGTTCGACCTCTCGGCGATGCCTAACCTGACCGCCTACAAGGCCCGCGTCGCGGCGCGGCCGCAGGTGCAGGAAGCGCTGAGGAAGGAAGGGCTGCTTCAGGCGAAGTGATTGTTCTTCGTCATTCCGGGGCGCCGCGACGCGGCGGACCCGGTAGCTCGCAGTTGTTGCATGACCGAGCAAAGCCCATCGAGATTCCGGATCAGTCCGCGTTGCGGACTGTCCGGAATGACGGGTTCCGTCAGGCCGCCGCCTTGTTCGGCGCGAAGCGGCCGTAGAAGGTTTCGCCCTTTGCGGCCATCTCCTCGAGCAATTTCGGCGGCGTGAAGCGTGAGCCGTATTTGGCCTCGAGCTTGTGGCAGAGTTCGACGAACTTCTTCGTACCCATGAAATCGATGTAGGACAGCGTACCGCCGGTGAACGGCGCGAAGCCGAAGCCGAGGATCGAGCCGACATCGGCCTCGCGCGGATCGGTGATGACGTGATCCTCGACCGTGCGAGCGGCTTCCACCGCCTGCACCACCAGGAAGCGCTGCTTCAGCTCCTCGATGTCGAGCGTGTCAGGGTCAAGCTGCTTCGGCTGCAAGGCCGAGAGACCCGGCCACAGGCTCTTCTGGCCTTTGCCCTTCTCGGGATAGTCGTAGAAGCCCTTGCTGTTCTTGCGGCCAAGCCGGCCCTGCTTCTCGACCATCTCGACCATCAGCTTCTTCTGCTCGGGATTGATGGCGTTGGGACCGAGATCGGCTTCCGTCGCCTTCATGATCTTGAGACCGAGGTCGAGCGCGACTTCATCCGACAGCGAGAGCGGGCCGACCGGCATGCCGGCCATCTTGGCGCAGTTCTCGATCATTGCCGGCGGCACGCCTTCCAGGAACATCTCGTTGCCCTCGGCGACGTAGCGGCCGACGCAGCGGTTGGCGAAGAAGCCTCTGGAGTCGTTGACCACGATCGGCGTCTTGCCGATCTGCCGGACGTAATCCATCGCGGTCGCAAGCGCGACATCGCCGGTGTTCTTGCCCAGGATGATCTCGACCAGCATCATCTTCTCGACCGGAGAGAAGAAGTGGATGCCGACGAACTTGCCCTGGTCCTTGAAGCTCTCGGCCAGCGAGGTGATCGGCAGCGTCGAGGTGTTGGACGCGAAGATCACGTCGGACTTTAGGTACTCCTGCGCCCTGGCAAAGGTCTCCGCCTTGACGTTGCGGTCCTCGAACACAGCCTCGATGACGAGGTCGACATCCTTCAGCGCGGCATAGTCCGCCGTCGCGGTGATGCGGGCGAGCAGCGCCTCGGCATCGCCCGGCTTGGCGCGGCCCTTCTTGATCTGCTCCTCGATCACCTTCTGCGCATGCGCCTTGCCCTTGTCGGCGCTCTCCTGGTCGCGATCGATCAGGACGACGTCGAGACCGGCACGAGCCGAGACGTAGCCGACGCTCGCGCCCATGAAGCCGGCGCCGATCACGGCAATCTTCTTCACCTTGGTCGGCGGCACGTGCTTCGGACGGCGTGCGCCCTTATTGAGCTCTTGCATCGACAGGAACAGGCTGCGGATCATCGCGGCCGCCTCCTTTGAGCGCAGCACCGAGGTGAAATAGCGCGACTCGACGCGCAAGGCGGCGTCGATCGGCAGCTGCAGGCCTTCATAGACGCAGCTCATGATCGCGCGCGCGGCCGGATAATTGTCGTAGGTCTCGCGCCGATAGATTGCGTTGCCGGCCGGGAACATCATCATGCCGGCCTTTGAGAACACCGGACCGCCGGGCAGCTTGAAACTCTTCTCGTCCCAGGGTGCGACCGCCTTGCCACCGCCCTTGATCCAGTCCTTGGCCGCCTTGATGAGGTCGGCAGCGGGAACGATGGCGTGGATCAGGTTCAGCGCCTTCGCCTTCTCGATCGTGACGGGATCGCCCTTGAGCAGGATCGTCATCGCGTCCTGCGGCGGCACCAGACGCGGCACGCGCTGCGTGCCGCCAGCGCCGGGGAACAGGCCAACCTTGACCTCGGGCAGGCCGAGACGAGTCTTGGGGTTCTCTGCGGCAACGCGATAATGGCAGCACAGCGTGATCTCAAAACCGCCACCGAGCGCGAGGCCGTTGATCGCCGCCGCCCAGGGCTTGCCGGAGGTCTCGATCGAACGCAGGACCTGCGAGAAGCGCCGGCTCTGCTCGAACAGCATCTGGTTCGCCGCGGTCTCGCCCTGCTCCTTCAAGACCTTCGCGTAGGCCTGGTTCATGCCTTCGAGCATCGAGAGATCTGCGCCGGCGCAGAATGCTTCTTTCGCTGAGGTGATGACGACGCCCTTCACCGCGGCATCAGCCGTGGTCGCCTTGACGATCGCGTCGAGCTCATTGGTCGAGGTCTCGTCGAGCACGTTCATCGAACGGCCCGGGATGTCCCAGGTGACGAGCACGATGCCATCGGAATCGGTCTCAAGCTTGAAGTTCTTGTACGACATTTTGGTTGCTCCTCGGTGCCGGCCGCCGATCTCAGGCGCTGGCGGTTGACTTGAGATCTCGTAGGGCGGGCAAAGGCGCTCCTGCGCCGTGCCCACCATCATTTTCGAAGCGCAGTGGTGGGCACGCTTCGCTTTGCCCACCCTACAGCAACGCGTTACACGCGCTCGATGATGGTTGCGGTGCCCATGCCGCCGCCGATGCACAGCGTCACCAGCGCGGTGGACTTGTTGGTGCGCTCGAGCTCGTCGAGCACGGTGCCGAGAATCATCGCGCCGGTCGCACCAAGCGGATGGCCGAGCGCGATCGCGCCGCCATTGACGTTGATCTTGGCATTGTCGATGTCGAAGGCCTGGATGTAGCGCAGCACGACGGAGGCGAAGGCCTCGTTGAGCTCGAACAGGTCGATGTCGGACTTCTTCATGCCGGAGCGCGCGAACAGTTTTTCGGTGACGTCGACTGGACCGGTCAGCATCATCGCCGGCTCGGAGCCGATATTGGAAGGCACGGATCTTGGCACGCGGCTTCAGGCCGTATTTCGCGCCTGCCTCCTTGCTGCCGAGCAGAACGGCGCCGGCGCCGTCGACGATACCCGAGGAGTTGCCAGCGTGGTGCACGTAGTTGACGCGCTCGATCTCCGGATGCGACTGCACCGCGACGCCGTCGAAGCCGCCCATCTGCGCCACCATCGTGAACGACGGCTGCAGCTGGGCCAGCGACTGCATCGTCGTCGAGGGCCGCATGTGCTCGTCCTTGGCGAGGATGGTGAGGCCATTGATGTCCTTCACCGGCACCACCGACTTATCGAAGCGGCCCTCGTCCCACGCCTTGGCCGCGCGCTGCTGGCTTTGCACCGCGTAGGCATCGACGTCGTCGCGCGAGAAACCATATTTGGTGGCGATCAAATCGGCCGAGACCCCCTGCGGCATGAAATAGGCCGGCACCGCCATTGAGGGATCCATCGGCCAGGCGCCACCGGAGGCGCCGATGCCAACGCGGCTCATGGATTCAGCGCCGCCACCGATCACCAGCTCATGCTGGCCGCTCATCACCTGGGCGGCGGCAAAGTTCACGGCGTCGAGACCTGAGGCACAGAAGCGGCTGATCTGCACGCCGGGCACGGCTTGGCCGAGACCCGCCTTCAGCGCTGCGAAGCGCGCGATGTCGCTGCCCGCTTCGCCCACCGGATCGACCACGCCGAGCACGACGTCATCGACCGAGTCCTCGGGCAGGTTGTTGCGGTCCTTCAGCGCCTTCAGTGGCACGGTCGCGAGCGCCAGCGCCGTGACTTCGTGCAGCGCGCCGTCCGCCTTGCCGCGGCCGCGCGGGGTGCGAACGTGGTCGTAGATGAATGCCTCAGGCATGACGCCCTCCTGATGTGATGTTCAACGATTGGGAGCAGGCGGCGGAAGCAGGTCAGAACGCTTCCGCCGGCAGTTCCATGATGGTGGCGCAGCCGGCCTGGATGCGCGCGAGATTGGCCGCGGTCTCCGGCAGCATCCGCTCCATGAAGAAGCGGCCGGTGACGAGCTTGGTCGAGAGATAGGGCGTGGCCCCGCTCTCGGCAATCTTCCCTAGCGTCACCTTCGCCATCTTCGCCCACATGTAGCCGAGCGCGACGAAGCCGAAGAGATGCAGGTAATCGGTTGCGGCGGCGCCGGCATTGTCCGGCTTCGCCATCGCGTTCTGCATCAGCCAGGTGGTGGCCTGCTGGAGATGGCCGAGTGAGGTCGAGAGCGGAGCGATGAACGGTTTTAGCGCCTCGTCGCCGCCGTTCTCCTTGGCGAAGGCCATGACCTCGCCGAAGAAGGCCATAATGGCGCGGCCGCCGTCCCGCGGCAGCTTGCGGCCGACGAGGTCGAGCGCCTGGATGCCGTTGGCACCTTCATAAATCATCGCGATGCGGGCATCGCGCACGAACTGCTCCATGCCCTGCTCGGCGATGTAGCCGTGGCCGCCATACATCTGCTGCGCGTGCACCGCATTGGCAAAGCCGTAATCGGTAAGGAAGCCCTTCAGCACCGGCGTCATCAGGCCCATGTGGTCGTCGGCGGCCTGGCGGTCCCTGGGATCCTCCGAGCGATGCGCGACGTCGCTCTTCAGCGCGGTCCAGATCACGAAGGCGCGCGCGGCCTCGTTGAAGGCGCGGATCGAGAGCAGCGTGCGGCGCACGTCGGGATGAACGATGATCGGATCGGCCGGCTTGTCCGGGGCCTTGGCGCCTGTCAGCGCGCGGCCCTGGATGCGCTCGCGGGCATAGGCAACCGCGTTCTGATAGGCGACCTCGGATTGCGCGAGGCCCTGCACGGCGACGCCGAGGCGAGCCTCGTTCATCATCACGAACATGCCCTGCATACCCTTGTTCTCTTCGCCGATCAGCCAGCCGGTGGCGTTGTCGTAGTTCATCACGCAGGTGGAATTGCCGTGGATGCCCATCTTGTGCTCGATTGAGCCGCAGACGACGCTATTGCGCTGCCCGACCGAACCATCGGCGTTGACCAGGAATTTCGGCACCACGAACAGCGACACGCCCTTGATGCCGGCGGGCGCGCCCTCGATGCGGGCGAGCACGAGGTGGATGATGTTGGAGGCGAGGTCATGCTCGCCGGCCGAGATGAAGATCTTGGTGCCTGATATCTTGAAGCTGCCGTCGGCCTGGCGCACCGCCTTGGTGCGGAGCATGCCGAGATCGGTGCCACAATGCGGCTCGGTCAGGTTCATGGTGCCGGTCCATTCGCCGGCGACCATCTTCGGCACGTAGGTCTGCTTCTGCTCGGGCGTGCCGTGCACCAGCAATGCCGCGGTCGCGCCCATGGTGAGGCCGCCATACATCGAGAACGCCATGTTGGCGGAGATCTGGAATTCATTGATCGCCTGGGAGAGCGTCACCGGCAGCCCCTGCCCGCCATATTCGGTCGGCGCCGACAGACCAAGCCAGCCGCCCTCGGCGACCTGCTTGAACGCCTCCTTGAACCCCTTCGGCGTGGTGACGCTGCCGTCATCGGCACGCTTGCAGCCTTCGAGATCGCCGATACGGTTGAGCGGCTGGAGCACCTCTTCAGCGAGCTTGGCGGCCTCGCCGAGGATCGCCTCGCGCACGTCGCTGGACGCATCCGAGAAGCCCGGCAGATTGTCGTAGCGATCGATCTGGAAGACGTCGTTGAGCAGGAAGTTCACATCGTCGACGGGGGCTTTATAGATCGGCATGGCGTTCTCCCGGCACGGGCCTCGACTTGGTTGAGCCTTGAAGTGGTGGAATTCTCGTGAAGTCCCTGCGGCGCAGTCGCGAGCTTAGCGGCTTCCGCAACCTCAGGGCAGTGTCATGATTGGGCGGCCAACTGCTCCGCCATCAGGCGGTGCAGCATGTTGATCGCCTTGAGCGGACGCACCATCACCTTGAAACGGGTAATGCGTCCGTCGCTGTCGAAACTGATGATGTCGACACCGTTGATCTCGATGCCGTCGATGACGTTCTTGAATTCGAGCACGGCGCCAGTGTCGCTGCGCCATTCACCGACATAGGTGAAGCCCGGGCCGCCGAGCACCTTCTCGGCGCTGGAGAGGTATTTGAAGGTGATGTCGCGCCCGCGCTGCGGCGAATGCACGACGGGGCTTTCGAACACGGCATCCGGGTGCAGAAGGTCCCAGAGCGCGGCGCGGTCGTGAGACTTCATGTAGGCGTACCAGGAATCGAGACCGGTCATTCTCGGGTGCCTCCCTAAGGGCAAGGGCAAAAAGGACAAAAACAACCCCATGCACAGTAGCGAGGAGGTTGATTCCGCTGGATTTTCCGTCGGGGTCTTTAGCCCCGTGCGCAAGCTGCCTCATATGCACATTGACGCATATGCGCCGATGCGCATAAAGTCAAGTAAGTCGGTCAAATTCGCGAAGGGAGGCCGGTCATGGCACTGGGCGACGCAATCCTCGCTTGCCTGACGGAACGTCCGATGACGGGCTACGAGCTCGCCAAGACGTTCGATTCATCGATCGGCTTCTTCTGGAAGGCCGACCACCAGCAGATCTACCGCGAACTCTCCAAGCTGCGCGACCGCGGCTACATCCAGGGCCGCGAGGTCGTGCAGTCTGGCAAGCCCAATAAACTGATCTATACGCTTACTCCCGAGGGCCGAACAGCACTGCGGCACTGGGCCGCGCGGCCCAGCACGCCGCCCTCGATCAAGGACGACCTCCTGGTGCGGCTGCATGCGCTCGACAGCATCGACATCGAGCCCATACGCACTGATCTGATGGCCCGCCTGGAGCATCACCGCGACCGCCACGCCAATTACGAGCGCATCCTGAAGAAGCGTTTTCCGGAGGGAACGGCGGAAGGCCGGCTCGACCTCGGCAATCTGCTCCTGCTTCAGCTCGGCGCCCGGCACGAGCAGATGGTGGCCGATTTCTGCGAGGAGGCGCTGGACGCGCTGTCGGCAATGAGCGGCAAGGCCAGCGTAGTGCCGCTGGAGGAGGGGAAGCGGGCGAAGGGCTGAGACGCATAGGCAGTGCCGGTCACCTCTCCCGCAAGCTTGCGGGAGAGGTCGGCGCGTAGCGCCGGGTGAGGGCTTTCTCCTCTTTGGGAGTCTTCGTTGTTGAAGCACCCTCTCCCCAGCCCTCCCCCGCAAGCGGGGGAGGGAGCGCACCTCGTTCGTGGCTGAGCTCCCCCGCCCAACTTTAAGACAGCGGTGCCGCATTCCTTAACCCGTTATTTACCGTAACAGGAAAAAGTCGGTTTTCGAGGCAGACGACCCGCGCCAAATTCGGTTGTGTTTGCAACCGGCACGCGAGGGGAGGCTGGAGGCGCCGGGTGGGGCGCCGGAGTCGGAACCGGACAGAGTCATGAATTCGCGCGTATCGTGGAGTGTTGACGGCATCGATCCATCCGTCCGGGAGCGGGCCGAAGCTGCTGCGCGCAGAGCCGGCATGTCACTCAACGATTGGCTGAACTCCACGCTCGGCGAGACTGCCGCGCCGAACTTTCGCGCACCTTACGAGCAGCGTTCGCAGCACATTCCGCAAGGACCGAGCCAGGCGCACGGACCGAGCCAGGAAAGCCGCGAAGTCGCCGACATCCACCAGCGGCTCGACGCGATCACCCAGCAGATCGAACGGATTTCAAAGCCCACCCAGCGCCAGGACCCTTCGCGGCAGGACATCTCGCGCGAGCAGGGCGTCGCGCGCCAGCTCAATGATGCGATCTCGCGGCTCGATGCACGGCTCTCGCAAATCTCGAAGCCGCAGCAGCAGCCTCAGACCCAGCGGCCGCCACCGTCACCGGTCGAGACGCGCCAGCGCCAGGCCGATGCGGTCGAGCGCGCGGCAGCCCAGATCTATCGCAGCTCGCCTCCCCTGAGCCCGGCGTCGTTCGACGTCGCGGTCGCCGAGATCACGGCGCGGCAAAGCGAGCTCGACGGCTTTGCACCGCGGCCGATGCCGCCGCGCGCCGCGCTGCCGATCGCGCCGATGGCGGCGCCACCCGCCCCCGCCTACGCGCCGCCGCCCCAACCGTCGGGGCCGGATTTCTCCTCGCTCGAGCGCCATCTGCTCAAGATCACGAGCCAGATCGAGTCGCTCCAGCGCCCTGACAATACCGAGCAGGCGGTCACCGCCTTCCGCAGCGAGCTTGCCGAGATCCGTCACGCCATCACCGAGGCGATGCCGCGGCGCGCGATCGAATCGATCGAGAACGAGATCCGCTCGCTGCACCGTCGCATCGACGAGACCCGCTCCAACGGCACCGACGGCCAGGTCCTGTCAGGCATCGAGCGCGCGCTATCCGACATCAAGCAGGTGCTGCGCACGCTGACGCCGGCCGAGCAGCTCACCGGCTATGACGAGGCGATCCGCAATCTCGGCGCCAAGCTCGATCTGATCCTGCGCGCCAATGACGATCCCTCGACAGTGCGCCAGCTCGAAGACGCGATCTCGGCGTTGCGCAGCATCGTCTCCAACGTCGCCTCCAACGAAGCGCTGGCGCGTCTGTCCGAAGACGTGCAGCTGCTGTCCTCCAAGGTCGACCAGATCACCCGCGCCACCGGCCCGAGCGACAGCTTTGCGGTGCTGGAGCAGCGCATCGCGGCGCTCACCGCGGCGCTGGAAACCCGCGAGCGGGCGCAGCCGTCCGAGAGCACCGAGCATCTGGAAGCTGCGATCCGTGCGCTGTCGGACCGCTTCGATCGCATGCAGGTCGGCAACGACTCGGCCTCGACCTTCGCCCATCTCGAGCAGCGTGTCTCCTATCTGCTGGAGCGGATCGAGGCCGCCTCCGATCCACGCAGCGGCAACCTGAGCCGCGTCGAGGACGGGCTGCACGACATCCTGAGGCACCTGGAGCGGCAGCAGGCGACCTATTCCGCGCTGGCCGAGAGCCGCAATTCGCCGCCGCCCGATTCCGGCGTGGTCGATCTCGTCAAGCGCGAGCTCTCCGACATCCGCTTCAGCCAGGCCGAGACCAACCGGAATACGCAGGATTCGCTCGAAGCCGTTCACAACACGCTCGGTCATGTCGTCGACCGCCTCTCCATGATCGAGGGCGATCTGCGCGCCGTGCGCACCGCGCCGCCGGCACCGCTGATGCCTATGGCCGCTCCGATGGAGGCCGCTCCGATGGAGCCCGCTCCGATGGCGCGCGAGCCGCGGCCGCCGCAGCAGCCGAAATACGATCCGAAGCCGGAGCTGCCGAACCCCGCCGCAGCGCAGGCAGCGCAGGCCGCCTTCGCCGCCGCGCCGCGCGAATTCCATGCCGCGCCGCCGCCGGTGCCGTCGGCACCGCCCGTTCCGCCGCGTGCGATCAGCGAAATCCTGGAGCCGCACACCGTGCCCGCGCGCGCTGCACTCGCGCCGGAATTGCCGCCGGATCATCCGCTCGAGCCGGGCACACGGCCGGGTGGACGCGTCGCCACGCCGTCGGAGCGCATCGCCGCCTCCGAGAGCGCAATCAGCGGAATTCCCACCGCTCCGAAAGAGCCGGTGTCGTCGTCCAGCTTCATCGCCGCCGCGCGCCGCGCCGCCCAGGCCGCCGCCGCGCAGCCGGAAAAGACCGGCCGCGCCGCCAAGGCGGGGGCCGATCGCTCCAAGGACAAGGACGGCGGCTCGACCATCACGTCGAAGATCCGCTCGCTGCTGGTCGGCGCGAGCGTTGTCGTGATCGTGCTCGGCACCTTCAAGATGGCGATGGGCCTGCTCGAAGGCGGCAGCGCGCCGCCGGCGCCGCAAACGATGGAGAATTCGTCGGGCCAGCCCACACCGCTGGCCCCGCCGCCCCCGGTCGAGACCAAGCCCGCTACGCCCGAACAGGTCACACCGTCGATGACCTCGCCGACGCCGATCGGACGACAATCCCAGAACAATGCCGCGCCGGCTCCCGCCGCCAATCCGGGCAGCTCGGCCTCGGTCGAAATCCCGCCGGTCCCTCCCGCGGCCCCGCCTGTCTCCAGCGACGTCACCGGCGCGCTGTCGGGCACGAGCCGCGGCAAGCTCGGCCTCATCCAGGTGCCGCCGAGCGAGAAGCTGCCCGACGGCATCGGCGGCCCGGGCCTGCGCACCGCCGCGATGAAGGGCGATGCGACCGCGGCCTACGAGATCGGCGTGCGCTTTGCGGAAGGAAAGGGCGTGGCTGCGAACTACGACGAAGCCGCCAAATGGTACGACCGCGCGGCGCAGGCCGGCGTGGTGCCCGCGACCTTCCGCCTCGGCACGCTCTACGAGAAGGGCCTTGGCGTGAAGAAGGACGCCGATATCGCCCGCCGCTACTACACGCAGGCCGCCGAGCGCGGCAACGCCAAGGCGATGCACAATCTCGCGGTGCTAGATGCCGATGGCGGCGGACGTGGCGCCAATTACAAGAGCGCGGCGCTGTGGTTCCGCAAAGCGGCCGACCGCGGCGTTGCCGACAGCCAGTTCAACCTCGGCATTCTCTATGCCCGCGGCATCGGCGTCGAACAGAACCTCGCCGAATCCTACAAATGGTTCAGCCTGGCCGCCGCTCAGGGCGACGCAGATGCGGCCGGCAAGCGCGACGACGTCGCCAAACGTCTCGACCCGCAATCGCTCGCCGCCGCCAAGCTCGCAATCCAGACCTTCAGCGCCGAACCGCAGCCCGACGATGCCGTCAATGTCGCGACGCCCGCCGGCGGCTGGGATAGCGCGCCGCAGGCGAGCGCCAAGCCGGCGCCGAAGCCGGTCGCGACCAAGAAGTCGGCGTCGGCGGCGCATTAAGCTCTTTCCCCTCATGGTGAGGAGCGCGCTCTTGCGCGCGTCTCGAACCATGCAGGCCCGGCTCTAAATCCGGACCTCGCCCTTCGAGACGCCTGCTGCGCAGGTTCCTCAGGGTGAGGAGAAAGAGCTTGGATGCCGCTGTTGCGCGCATTCACCACGCGCAAATTTCCCGATCCCTCCCGACAGCGAATTCCGCTATGGAGGGGCGGGGCAATCGTTCCGACCTTCCCGCGAGCATTCCGCGGCAATCGATCTGTCCCGCCGGCGCGTGGTTCAATGCAGCTCTACCTTCCGATCGCCGATCTTCCGGTCAACGTCTTCCTGGTGCTCGCCATGGGCGCCGCGGTCGGCTTCGTGTCCGGCATGTTCGGGATCGGTGGCGGCTTCCTGATGACGCCGCTGCTGATCTTCATCGGCATCACGCCGGCGGTCGCGGTCGCCTCGGTCGCGAGCCACATCGCGGCCTCCTCCTTTTCCGGCGCACTGTCCTATTGGCGGCGGCGCGCGATTGATCCGGCACTTGCGAGCGTCCTGCTCTGCGGCGGCGTGACCGGAACGGCGCTCGGCGTTTGGACCTTCACCCGGCTCCGTGCGCTCGGCCAGCTCGACTTGATGATCGCGCTCTCTTACGTCGTGCTGCTCAGCACCGTCGGCAGCCTGATGTTCTCCGAGGGCCTGCGCGCCCTTATGCGGACCCGGCGCGGCGCGGTGCCGCCGCGCCGCGCGCACAACTGGATCCACGGCCTGCCGCTGAAGATGCGGTTCAAGCGCTCGAAGATCTACCTCTCGGTGATTCCCGTCGTGGTCGTCGGCATCATGATCGGCTTCATCGGCGCCATCATGGGCATCGGCGGCGGCTTCATCCTGGTGCCGATCATGATCTATCTGTTGCGGGTGCCGACCTCGACCGTGATCGGCACCTCGATGGTCCTCACCCTGGTCACGATGCTGTTCGCGACCATGCTGCACGCGGTGACCAATCACCTCGTCGACGCCGTGCTGGCGCTGATCCTGATGGTCGGCGGCGTCACAGGCGCGCAGTTCGGCGCCCGCGCCGGCCAAAAGATCCGCGGCGAGCAGCTGCGGCTGCTGCTCGGCCTTTTGATCCTCTCGGTCGGCATCCGCTTCGCGATCGAGCTGGTGATCCAACCTGCGGACCTCTTCACCATCCGTGAGCTGGGAGTGAGCGGATGACGCGCGCGCTTGTCGCAGTGCTTCTCGTCCTGCTGCTCGTCGGCGGCGCGCGCGCCGAGCGGCTGATCGTGTCGGTCTCCAACCACCGCGTCACCGTGACGCCGAATTATTCAGGCGAGGAGCTGGTGCTGTTCGGCTCGATCGAAAAGGATGCGACGACCCCGGCCGATCGCACGAGTTACGATCTCGTCGTCACCGTGCTGGGCCCGCGCGCCGACATGGTGACGCGGCGCAAGGAGCGCACCTTCGGCATCTGGATCAACACCGACTACCGGCAATTCCTGGAGGTGCCGAGCTATCTGGCGCTGTTCGCCAACCGTCCCTTCGATGTGATCACCTCGCCCGAGATCGCGCGGCGGCAGCAGATCGGGCTCAACAACGTGCTGCTGACCCAGCGGGTCAGCGGCGACTATGCCGACGTGGTGCCGAACGATGCGTTCCGCTCCGCCTTCATCCGCCTGCGCACCCAGGACGGGCTCTATCGGGAGGATGCGAGCGCGGTGACGTTCCTGACGCCGACGCTGTTCCGCACCGGCATTCCGCTGCCGGCAGAGGTGCCGATCGGCACTTATGAGGTGGAGATCAAGCTGTTTGCGAGCGGTGCGTTCATCGGCAAGACCGAGACCGCGTTCGAGATCGTCAAGGTCGGCTTGGAGCAGTTCGTCGCCACCAGCGCGCGACAACATGGGCTTCTCTATGGCCTCGCCACCGCAGCGATGGCGCTGATGACGGGCTGGATGGCGTCGATCGTGTTTCGGAAGGATTGAGCCACACACTCCGTCATTGCGAGCGAAGCGAAGCAATCCAGATTGCCGTCGCGGAGGGATTCTGGATTGCTTCGTCGCAAGGGCTCCTCGCAATGACGACGTGGCGACATCACGGCGCCTCGATCACCGTCGGCACGCCTGGCTCCAGCAGGCGCAAGCGCGTCCCGAAGCCGAGCACGTCGAAGGTCTTGCGCAGATCCTCGCTGCTCTGGCGGAAATGAGCCCAGCCTTCGGTGTGCAGCGGCACGATCGTCGCATCGGGAAAGGCACGCGCGGTCTCGATGGTGTCGTTGGTGTCCATGGTGAGATGGAACGGCCCGCGCGTTTGCGCCGCGCCTGCGAAGGGCAGCACCACACCGCATTTGAAGCGGCGCGCGACTTCGGCGACGCCGTCGAACCAGGTGGTGTCGCCGCTGATATAGACCGGCCGCGTGTCCTTCCGGCTCGACGACACCACGAAGCCGATGACGTCGCCGGACAAGGGCTCGATGCCGGCCGGGCCATGGCGCGCGGGCGTCGCGGTGATGGTCAGCGCATTGCCGTCGCCGTCCCTGAGATGCGCGGCGCTCCAGGGCGCAAGGCCCTCGACATGGCCGCCGAGGCGCTTTGCGCCGGCTTCGGTCGTCAGCACGCGCTTGACCTTGCCGAGAAGCTCCCGGCCGGAATTGTCGAGATTGTCGGAGTGCTGATCGTGGCTCAGCAACACGGCGTCGATCGGACCGATTGCGTCAGGCCTGACGGCAGGTCCGATCGTCTTCTCCAGCTTCACATGCGGCAGTTGATAGGCACCGGGCGCGTCGAAGGTGGGGTCGGTGAGCAGGCGAAAGCCGTCGATCTCGATCAGCGCAGTGGGGCCGCCGATCAGGGTGATGGAAACGGGCATGATGAACTCCTGTTACGAGACGAGCTTTGCCGGACGCGTCACCAGATAGATACCGAGCGCGACTGGAATGATCCCGAGCAAATCGCGGGCCTCGACATGCTCGCCGAGCACGAGAAACGCGAACAGCATGCCCAGTGGCGGCATCAGGAAATGATAGGCGCTGGCGGCGGTGGCGCCACACACTTTCAGGAGATGAAACCAGAGCAGGTAGGCGAGGATCGAGCCGCCGAGCACGAGGAAGGCAAAGGCGCCGATCAGGCTCGGGGTGACCACGATCGCGTGAACGTCGGCGAAGGTGAGCGCGACCGGCGCCAGCACGATGCCGGCGGCGAGATTCTGGATGCCGTTGCCGATCCACAACGAGCCCTTCGGCGCCAGCAGCTTGAACAGGATGGTGCCGGCTACGATCGAGGCCAGTGAGGCCAGCGTGAACAGGATGCCGTGCAGGCTGTCGGTGCCGACCGACAAACGGTGCCACACGATGAAGGTGACACCGATGACGCCGAGCAGCAGGCCCGCCGCCTTGCGCCAGGTCGTGCCTTCGCCGAGCAGCAGCGCCGCAAGCGCAGCCGTGAACACCGGATTGGCCGAGACGATCAGCCCGCCGAGGCCCGCGGAGACCGATTGCAGGCCGGTATAGCCGAGCCCGAGATAGAGGGCGTTGTTGGCGATGCCGAGCACGGCGAAGATCGCGGCGTCGCGCCAGGACAGGGACCAGCCGTCGCCTCGAATCCAGGTCGCGCCCAGGATCAGAACGCCGGCCAGCGAGAAGCGCGCGGCGAGCAGGATCAGTGGCGGGCAATAGGTGACGCCGATCTTGCCGGCGATGAAGGCGTAGCTCCAGAGCAGGCAGAACAGGCCGATATAGAGCGGCAGCGGATTGAAACGGCTGCGGGGGACGGCGATCGATGGGGCGAGCGACATGACATTCTCCTGAGCCCTCGATCTAGGAAGGCAGCTTGCCATTTGGAAATTAAATGATTAACTTCCATTCAGTGGATTTTCGAATGGAGGCGGCGATGCTCGATCTCGAGCTGCTGCGCAGCTTCGTCTCGGTGATCGAGGCCGGCGGCTTCACCCGCGCCGGCGAGCGCGTTCACCGCACGCAGTCGACCGTGAGCCAGCAGATCAAGCGGCTGGAGGAGGACGTCGGCCAGGCGCTGCTGCACCGCGACGGCAAAGATGTCCGCCCCACAGAGGCCGGCGAGCGGCTGCTGTCCTATGCGCGGCGGCTGCTCTCGCTGGCCGAGGAGGCGCGCGACGTGCTGCGCCAGCCCGAGGGCGAAGGCGCGATCCGGCTCGGCATTCCCGAGGATTTCGCGGCATACCGACTGGCGAAACTGCTCGGTGCGTTCTCGCGCTCGCATCCGCGCCTGCGGCTCGACGTCCGCGCCGACCAGAGCAAGCATCTGGCCCGTGATCTCGAACGCGGCGAACTCGATCTTGCGCTGTACAAGCGCGAGGCCGGCGCGAAGGACGCCATCGCGGTGTGGCCCGAGCGGGTGCACTGGGTCACCAGCAAGAGCCATCCGGTCGACGTCAACGTGCCCTCGGTGCCGCTGATCGGGTTTCCGCTCGGCTGCATCTATCGCGCCGGCGCCATTCACGCGCTGGAAAGCGCGGGCCGCGCCTGGCACACCGCCTACACGTCATCCAGTCTCGCCGGCATCCAGGCCGCGGTCGCCGCCGGCATGGGGCTGAGCATCCTGTCGGAGATGGCCATCCAGTCCGACCACCGCGTGCTGACCGCCAAGGATGGCTTTGCGCCGATCAACCGCACGGAGGTGGCATTGATGGCCGCGCCCGGCGCCAGCCCCGCAACGCTGCGGCTGGCCGATCGGCTCGCCGAGTTCTGCGATGATGTGCAGGCGAAGGCGGCCTAATAACACCGCGACGCGGCGATCGCGTGGACGCGGCGGTCGCCGAGCAGATGGGCGACAAAGCCGTTGGTCGGAAAGACCTTTGCGAAGGCGGCATCGCGGATGCTGAGGCCGCCAGTATAGGCGCCGAAGGCCGGCATCACGGCCCGCATCCCGTCACTGGCAAAGCAGCGGCGCTCCATCGAGCGGCCGCGCGTGGAAACGCGGGCCTTCGGATGCAGATGGCCGGCAATCTCGCCGCTTGCGCCGGTCGGCTCGTGGCGGAAGGCGATCGGGCCAACCAAGACTTCGTCGGCGGCGGTGCCGCCGAGATCACGCGGCAGCATGGGATCGTGATTGCCCGAGATCCAGATCCAGTCGCGGCCGGTCTGGAGTGCGGCGACAGCGTCGCGATCTTCCGCCGACAAACGCTCATGCGCGGTGCGGTCGTGAAAGCTGTCGCCGAGCGCGATGACGATGCGTGGATCATGGCGGGAGATGACAGCAGCAAGGCGGCTTAGCGTCGCCAGCGTGTCGTAGGGCGGCAGCAGCACGCCGCGGGTGGCGAAGCTGGAGGCTTTTTCCAGATGCAGGTCGGAGACGACGAGCAGGCGCTGCTCTTCCCAGAACAATGCACCGGCGAGGTCGGCCGCGAACGTCACACCGCTGATGGTAACCTTCGAAACGCGCATGTCCTCGACATCTCCTGAAACCTGCGCGCCTGCCGTCACGTCCGAACCTGCTCTTATCCCATGGCCTCTTTGACCAGCTCGTCGGCGGCTTCCGCCAACAGCTCGTCGCCAGCTTCGCCATAAACTGACTCGCGGCCGATTTCCAGCATCACGGGGACGGCGAGCGGGGAAACGCGGTCGAGTTCCCGAAGCGTGATCCGGCCCTGAATACGCATCAGCATGTCGCTGAGACGGCGCAGGTCGAGCAGGCCGGTGGCGGCATCGGCGCGGGCGGCGCGCAAGAGCACGTGATCGGCCTGGTGCTTGCGCAGCACGTCGTAGACCAGATCGGTGGAGAACAGCACCTGGCGCCGGCTTTTCTCTTCGCCGGTATGGCGTCGCGCGATCAGGCCGGAGATGATCGCGCAATTGCGGAAGGTGCGCTTCATGAGCGCCGATTCGGCGAGCCAGGCTTCGAGATCGTCGCCGAGCATGTCGGGGTCGAACAGGGCATCGAGATCGATCCGGCCGTCCCGGATCATGAACGACATATCGCCAAGCGCCCAGACCGCGATCGCATATTCGTTGGCAACGAAGCCGAGCGGCCGGGCGCGGGCGCGTTCGAGACGACGCGTCAGCAGCATGCCGAGGGTCTGGTGCGCGAGACGGCCCTCGAACGGATAACAGACGAGATAATGCTTGTTGGCGCGTGGAAAGCTCTCGACCAGGAGCTCGCGCACCGCGGGCACGCGGGAGACATCCTTTTGCAGCGACAGCCAATCGCGCACCTGCTCGGGCAAGCCACCCCATGCGCGCCCATCATCGAGCAGCCGGCGCACGCGCTCGGCGAGATAGGTCGAGAGCGGGAATTTGCCGCCCATATAGGACGGCACCTTCGGATCCTTGTCATGCGCGCGCGAGACATAGACCTGGTCCTCGACCAGGGTCTCGTAGCGGACCACCTCGCCGCTGAACACGAAAGTGTCGCCGGGGCTCAAGCCCTCGATGAAGGCTTCCTCGATCTCGCCAAGCAGCCTGCCGCCGCGCGCGATCACCCCGGTCGAGCCGCCTGCTTTTCCTTCACCGCCGCGCGAGCGCACTAGCCGCACCTTCAGCATGTCGTCCTCGACGATAGTGCCGACATTCATGCGGTAGCTCTGCCGCACTTTTGGGTTGGCGACGCGCCAGCGTCCTTCCTTGTCCTGCTTGATACGGGCGAAGCGCTCATAGGTCTTCAGCGCATAGCCGCCGGAGGCGACGAAATCGACCACGTCGTCGAAATCCTGCCGCGACAGGTTTGCGTAGGGCGCGGCGGTGCGAACCTCGCCGTAGAGCTCGTGCGAGAGGAACGGCTCGCCGCAGGCGCAGCCGAGCACGTGCTGGGCGAGCACATCGAGCGCGCCCGTGCGCAGCGGCGGCGTGTCCTGCGCATTCTCCGCGATGGCATCGATGGCGACGCGGCACTCCAGCACCTCGAAGCGGTTGGCGGGCACCAGCACCGCGCGCGAGGCTTCGTCGAGGCGGTGGTTGGCGCGGCCGATGCGCTGCATCAGGCGCGAGGATCCCTTGGGTGCGCCGATATTGACGACGAGATCGACGTCGCCCCAGTCGACGCCGAGGTCGAGCGAGGAGGTGCAGACCACGCCACGCAGCCTGCCCGTCGACATCGCGTCCTCGACCTTGCGGCGCTGGGCGACGTCCAGCGAGCCGTGATGCAGGGCGATGGCGAGGCCGTCATCGTTCATGCTCCAGAGATTCTGGAACAGCATCTCGGCCTGGCTGCGGGTGTTGACGAATACCAGCGTGGTCTTGTTCGCCTTGATCAGCTCGTAGATCTCAGGGAGCGCGTGGCGCGCGCTGTGACCGGCCCAGGGCAATCGCTCGCGCGTATCCAGCATCTCGACCAAAGGCGGCGCGGCGCCACCGGCGATGACGATGTCGGCCGCAGCTTCCCTGCCTTCGGGCTGCGGCACCAGGAAGCGCGCGAGCTGCTCCGGCTCGGCGACGGTCGCCGACAGGCCGATCGCACGCAGCTGCGGCGCCAGCCGCCATAGCCGCGCCAGCCCGAGTGAGAGCAAATCGCCACGCTTCGACGTCACCAGCGCATGCAGCTCGTCGAGCACGATGCGCTTCAAGGAGGAGAACAGGAATGGCGCGTCGTCGGAGGACAGCAACAGCGCAAGCTGCTCGGGCGTGGTCAGCAGAACGTCCGGCGGGTAGCGCCGCTGCCGCTGCCGGCGCGACACCGGCGTGTCGCCGGTGCGAGTCTCGACCTTGATCGGCAGCGCCATCTCGGCGATCGGCCGCTCCAGATTGCGCGCGATGTCGACGGCGAGCGCTTTCAGCGGCGAGATGTAGAGCGTGTGGAGACCGCCGCTGCGCTGCAGGCTGCGTCCGGTGGAGACGAGGCTCTTCTTCGCGCTAGCCTCCCGCCGAGCTGCATCAGAAGACAGCTCCACCAGCGTCGGCAGAAATCCCGCCAGCGTCTTGCCGGCGCCGGTCGGCGCGATCAGCAGCGCCGAGCGGTCCTCGCGTGCCTTCTCCAAGAGCGCCAATTGATGGGCGCGCGGCGACCAGCCGCGGGCTGCGAACCACGCGTTGAAGCGGTCCGGCAGCAGCGCAGGCGTCTCGGCCGGGGATTTGAGGATGCGGGGCGGCACGGCATAAGAAGTAAGCCGTGCGCGCGGGTTCGTCGAGGGGTTGAAGCGGCCGAATAGCCGACGCCACTGTCCCTGTCCCCTTGTGGGAGAGGGTGGATCGCCGCGCAACGGCGAGACGGATGAGGGGTCTCTCCCCACGAATCTAACTCTCGTTTGGAGGCGCGGATAAAAACCCCTCATCCGGCGCTTCGCGCCACCTTCTCCCGCAAGGGGAGAAGGAAGAGCTTCCCTACTCCGACATCGGCTTGTCGGAGATGTCCCAGTCCTTGCCGGTGAACGTCGAGATGAACAGCGTCTTCATTGGCGTGTAATTCTCGGGCGTGTAGCTGTAGGTGACGCCGTCGAGGAAATAGGGCGAGTGGAAACCGTTGAGGTTTGATGCCTGCTTCAGCACGTTGGCGCGGGTGAGCTCGTCGCCGCAGCGGCGCAGGATCTCGCCCATGGTCACCGCCTGGCCGTAGCCGGCGAAGGCGATGGTGTTGTCGGGATCGATCGCCGGTGTGTATTTCTTGCGCAGCTCCTCGAACGCCATCACGTCGGGGTCCTTCTCCCATTTCGGCAGGCCGACCTCCTTGTTGTAGCGGATGGCAACGATGCCGGTGGCGTTCTCGAGGCCCGCGGCGCTGAGGATGGAGCGGCCGGTCGAGCCGGCCGACAGCAGCTGCAGCGGTTTCCAGCCGAGCTCGGCTACTTTCCGAATCGACTGCGACGACGCCTTGCCGGTGGAGATGTTGTAGAAGACATCGGCGCCCGACTTCGAGAGGTTGATGAGCTGGGAATCGACCGTCGGCTCGGTGAGATCGTAGGTCTGCTCCATGATCACCTGCGCGGTGCCGCCGGCATCGGCCAGCACCTTCTTGAAGGGACCCAGGAAGTCGCGGCCGAAATCGTCGTTCTGGTAGAGGATGCCGATCTTGGCGTTCGGCTTCACGCTGACGACGTGCCGGGCCAGTATGCGCGCCTCGGTCGGGTAGAGCGGCAGGCCCGCCATGGTCCATTTGAACTCTTTCGGGTTATTCCACTTCGACGCCCCGGTGTTGAGCAGGAGCTGCGGCACGCCCTTGGAGTTCAGGTATTTGTGCACGGCGGTCTGCGGTGCGGTGCCGAGCGAGCCGTAGAGCGCCAGCACCTCCTCCTGCTCGACCAGGCGCCGCGTCGCCTCGACGCATTTCGGGGCGCTGTAGGCATCGTCCATGGTGAGGAACTTGATCTTGCGCCCGTTGATGCCGCCCTTCTCGTTCAGCATCTGGAAATATGCCTCGCCAATGCGGCCGAGCACGCCGTAGAGCGAGCCGGGGCCGGAATGCGGCACGGTCTGCCCGATCTTGATCTCGGTGTCGCTGGCCCCCGCATCGTATTTCTTCTCCGCGGCCCAGACATAAGGCGCAGGCAAAGTGGATGCGGCAATTGTGGCGAGCGCGGCGGCGCTGAAGTCGCGCCGCGATGGATTCTTGGTCATGTTTGTTTCTCCCTGTGCGCGCATTGTGCTGGCACCGCCGCACGGCTCGCAAGTGGGAAGTCGCAGCTTTGCGACGCAATGACGCTCAAATTGCCAGGCGATTAGCGCCTAGACTCAAGTTTTCTCGGCAACGGCGACGAGGCCGCGCACCGGCTCGTTGTTCTCGTTGCGCGGCGAGGCCGGCTCCAGTGTCAGCAGCTTGAGCCCGGCTTTCGCGATGGCGGCGCGCACATATTCCGCGGAATGGGCGTAGCGCAGGCCTTCGCCGAGCACGATGCCGCTGCCGTCATGCGTCTCCAGCGTGAAGGCCAGCACGCCGCCGGCTGCGAGCACGCGCTTGGCCTCGGTGAGCACCGGCGCAAGATCAGAGAGATAGACGAAGGCATCCGCGGCAACCACGAGGTTCGCGCTCGCATCACTCTTGTCGCGCAGACCTTCGATCATGTCGGCGACTTCGAGCTCGGCATAGAGATTGGTGGCGCGCGCCTGCTTGATCATGCCGGGCGACAGATCGATGCCGACGAAATGATCGACCTGCTTGGCGAAGGCGGCGGCCGCGAGCCCGGTGCCGCAGCCGAGATCGATGGTGCGCTTGAAGAAGGCGGGCTTCTTGGCGGCCGCGCGTGAGGCCAGCACCGCCTTGAAGATCAGGCTCGGGGCGCGGTACCCGAGATCGTTGATCAGCGTGTGCTCGAAGCGCGGCGCATATTGATCGAACAGGGCCTGCACATAGGCCTTCGGCATCTCCGCCATCTCGGCATCACCGAGTCGCATCAGATGCAGGCCGGCGCCGTGCTGATCCTCGGGATCGGACCTGAGCGCTTCACGAAACGCCGCGATGGCCTTGTCGCGCTCGCCGAGCTGCTGACGGACTTCGCCGAGGGTGAACCAGGCCGAGGTGAAGTTCGGCGCGAGCTCGATCGCCTGCTCCAGCAGGTCCGCGGCCGCGGCCAGATCGCCCTTGAGTTGGAGGTCGCGCGCGAACTCGAAGCGGCGGTCGGCCATGAGATCGCCGGAGGTCAGGAACAGGCGCAGGGGCATAGGAACTCGGCTCGTCACTGCCGGGCTGACCCGGCAATCCATCAAAAAACGACTGTTTAAGTGCATGGATGCGCGGGTCAAGCCTCCGCCCATTGGCTTCGGCGGGCTTTTTACACCGCCGGGCCGGCGAAGCCTAACGGAGACGGCAAGCCCGCGCATGACAGGTGAATTCGGGGCGCCTGCCTCCTATATCGTCTCCATGCGCCCGCAAGACATCCTGCTGCCAGTTGCTGCCGGCCTGTGCTGCAAGCCCGGCGGCTTCCATATCGACCCCGTGCGCCCGGTTGAGCGGGCCGTGATCACCCACGGCCATTCCGATCATGCCCGCGCCGGCCATGGCGCAGTGCTGGCGACGCAGGAAACGCTGGACATGATGCGGCTGCGCTATGGCGAGCATTTTGCCGGCTTGACGCAAGCGATCCGCTATGGCGAGGAGATCCGGCTCGGCGACGTCACCGTCAAGTTTCACCCGGCCGGACACGTCTTGGGCTCGGCGCAGATTGCGGTGAGCTGCAAAGACACCTGCATCGTCGCCTCCGGCGATTACAAGGACGCACCCGATCCGACCTGCACGCCGTTCGAGCTCGTGCCCTGCGACGTTTTCATTACCGAGGCGACCTTCGGGCTGCCGGTATTCCGTCATGGCGATGCCGCCGACGAGGTGAAGAAGTTGCTCGCCTCCGTCGCCCTCTTTCCGGAGCGCGCGCATCTCGTCGGCGCCTATTCGCTTGGCAAGGCCCAGCGCGTGATCGCACTCTTGCGCCAGGCCGGCTACGACGCGCCGATCTACCTGCATGGTGCGATGGAGACGATCACGCATTACTATCAGATCCGCGGCATCGAACTCGGCGAGCTCAGGCCCGCGAAAGGCGTGAAGAAAGCGGCGCTCGCCGGCACGATTACGCTGGCACCGCCGTCGGCAACATCCGATCTCTGGACACGGCGCTTCCCCGATCCTCTCACCGCCTTCGCCTCCGGGTGGATGCGCGTGCGCGCCCGAGCGCGGCAGCGCGGCGTCGAGCTGCCGCTGGTGATCTCCGACCATGCCGACTGGGATGGCCTCACCGCCACGATCGGTGCGACAGGTGCCGGCGAGATCTGGGTCACCCACGGCCAGGAAGACGCGCTGGTGCATTGGTGCCAAAGCAAGGGCTTGAAGGCGCGGCCGCTTGATCTCGTCGGCTATGGCGACGAGGAGGAGAGCGAGACGCCAATTGAGGGCGAGGCGGAGGCATGAACCGCTTCGCCGAGCTTCTGGACCGTCTCGCCTACGAGCCCGGCCGCAACAACAAGCTGCGGCTGATCACCGGCTATTTCCGCGAGGTCGGCGATCCCGACCGCGGCTACGCGCTGGCCGCGCTGACCGGCGCGCTGAGCTTCAAGCACGCCAAGCCGGCCCTGATCCGCGATCTCATCGCCGCGCGCACCGACCCGGTGCTGTTCGGGTTGAGCTACGATTATGTCGGCGATCTCTCGGAGACGGTGGCGCTGATGTGGCCAAAGCAGGCGCATGGTAATAACGAATCCTTTCCGGGCTACCCCTCTCCCCAGCCCTCCCCCACATCCGCCTTCGCTCTTCGAGCTTCGACGGACGAGAGGGGGGAGGGAGCGCAGCGGAGTACTGCGCAATCACCTGATGCTTCAGTAACCATCGCAAAACAGTCCAAGCGTGAGGGACACACGAGCCTCACCGTTCCCTCCCCCCTTGTGGGGGAGGGTCAGGAAGGGGGGTACCGCGGGCGCGATACCAATGTGTCCTCTCACCCAAGCAACCACAACAGCCCGCCACCCCCATCCCTCACCGAAGTCGTCACCACACTGCGAACGCTCGGCAAGACCGAGCTGCCAAGGCAACTCGAACGCTGGCTTGACGAGCTCGATGAGACCGGCCGCTGGGCGCTGCTGAAGCTCGTCACCGGTGGGCTTCGCATCGGCATCTCCGCGCGTCTTGCCAAGACCGCGGTAGCGGCGCTCGGCGACAAGGATCCGCACGAGATCGAGCTGATCTGGCCGGGGCTCGCCCCGCCGTATCTCGACCTCTTCGCGTGGCTCGAGGGGCGCGCCGAAAAGCCCGTCAATCGCGATCCGGCGCCGTTTCGGCCCGTGATGTTGGCGCATGCGATCGAGGACATGGATTTCGCCGCACTCGATCCCGCCGATTACATCGCCGAATGGAAATGGGACGGCATCCGCGTGCAGGCGGTGGCAGGGCGCGATGATCGCGGCCACATCACGGCGCGGCTCTACTCGCGCACCGGCGAGGACATCACGGGAAGCTTTCCCGACCTCGTGCCGGCGCTGCGCTTGCCCGGCGCCATCGACGGCGAGCTGCTGATCCTGCGTGAGGGCCGCGTGCAGAGTTTCAACGTCCTGCAACAGCGGCTGAACCGCAAGGTGGTCTCGCCGAAGCTGATCAAGGAATTTCCGATCCACTTGCGCGCCTACGATTTGCTGGGCGACGACGAGAACGATCTGCGCGAGCTGCCGTTCGCGGAACGGCGTGAGCGGCTGGAGACCTTCATCGCAAAGCTTGACGATCCCCGCATCGACCTGTCGCCCACCATCCCGTTCGCAAGCTGGGAGGCGCTGACCGCTGCGCGCGCCGATCCTGCCAGCGCCGGTGCGGGCGAAGATGCGGACGCGGTCGAAGGCGTGATGCTGAAGCGGCGCGATGCGCCCTATATGCCGGGGCGGCCGAAGGGACAATGGTGGAAGTGGAAGCGCGACCCGCACATCATCGATGCCGTGCTGATGTACGCGCAGCGCGGTCATGGCAAGCGCTCGTCTTATTATTCCGACTACACGTTTGGCGTCTGGACCGCAGGCGATGGCGGCGACGAGTTGGTGCCGGTCGGGAAAGCCTATTTCGGCTTCACCGACGAGGAGCTGTTGCAGATCGACCGCTTCGTCCGCCGCAACACCACCGAGAAATTCGGCCCCGTCCGCCATGTCGTGCACGAGCCGGACAAGGGGCTGGTGCTGGAGGTCGCTTTCGAAGGGCTCCAGCGCTCGCCGCGACACAAATCCGGCGTCGCCATGCGTTTTCCCCGCATTAGCCGCTTGCGCTGGGACAAGCCGCCGCGCGAGGCCGATCGGCTGGAAACGCTGGAAAGGATGCTGAAGGCGGAGGCGGCGGAGATCGAGGCGTGAAAGCGCGCTGAGTCGAGGCTCGTTTCTCGCCCAGGCAGAGGTGCGCTCCCTCTCCCGCAAGCGGGAGAGGTTTGCACCGCGCCCGCGGCGGGCGGCGCGCCCAAATCGTGGCCCTGGCGCTGCCCGAATTAAAATGCGGTAAGCTGATTGACGCACCGTTGCGGGTTCCCCATGTGCCCCGCGGTGACCTATAATCGGGGCGAATCCCCGTTGAGGAGTTTCTTGCGATGGCCCACGACGTCAGAGATTTGCCGGCTGGCCGCAGCGATGGCCTGAACCGCTTTCTCGGCGGCACGCCGCTGGCGGTCGCGTTTCGGCTGGTCCTGCTCTCGATCCTGGTCGGCGTCGTGCTGGCCGCGATCGGCTTCGATCCCTGGAATATCATCTACAGCATCCGCCTGTTATTCCAGCGGCTGTGGGATCTCGGCTTCGATGCCGTGAACTGGCTGTGGCGCTACTTCCTGCTGGGCGCGGTCATCGTTATTCCGATCTGGCTGCTGTCGCGCGTGTTCGGCGCGCCGCGCGGCAGGTAAGGATTTAGGGGCCCGCAGCCGATGCAACTACGCTTTGTCGGCTGCGGTGACGCCTTCGGCTCCGGTGGCAGGCTCAACACCTGCTTCCACATCTCGGGGCGCGAGACCAATTTCCTGATCGATTGCGGCGCGTCGGCTCTGCCGGCCCTGAAACGGCTGGAGATCGAGCGCAATGACATCGATCTCATTCTCATCACACATTTCCACGGCGATCATTTCGCCGGGCTGCCATTCTTCCTGCTCGACGCCCAATTCTCGCGGCGGACGCGGCCGCTGACGATTGCGGGCCCGCAAGGCATCGAGATGCGACTAACGCAGGTGATGGAAGCGCTGTTCGAGCACTCCTCGAAGACAAAACAAGGTTTCGAGCTCTCCGTCGTCGAACTCGCGCCTCAGCAAAGCCAGAGCTTCGACGCAGTGACAGTGACGCCCTACCCGGTCGTGCACGGCCAATCCGGCGGGCCATTCCTGGCCTATCGCGTCGAGGCTGAGGGCCGCACGCTCGCCTACAGCGCCGATACCGAATGGACGGAGACGCTCATTCCGCTGGCGCATGGCGCGGATCTTTTCATTGCCGAAGCCTATATGTACGAGAAGGCGGTCAAGAACCATCTCAGCCTGAAGACCTTGGAACAGCATCTGCCCGCGATCGGCGCAAAGCGCCTCGTCCTCACCCATATGAGCGAGGACATGCTGTCGCGCCTGGACGACATCGAGCATCTCGCCGCCGAAGACGGCATGGCGCTCGTGTTCTGACATGCACGCGCCCGTTCATCCCAGGATCGGTTCCCGCCAGGTGTTCGCCATCGCCGGGCCTGCGATGGTCGCGAACCTCACCACGCCGCTGATCGGCGTGGTCTCGACCACAGCGATCGGACGGCTCGACGATGCGGCGCTGCTCGGCGGCGTCGCGATCGCGTCAGTGATTTTCGACTGCCTGTTCTGGCTGTTCGGCTTCCTGCGCATGAGCACGCTCGCCTTCACCGCGCAATCGCTGGGCGCTGGTGATACGCGCGAGCCGACCGCGATCCTGGCGCGCGGTTTCATCGTTGCTGGCCTGATCGGCGCCGCGCTGATCGCACTGCAACTGCCGCTCGCCGCGATGCTGTTCGACCTCATGGGCGGCAGCGAGGGCGTGACGCAGGCCGCGAAGACGTACTTCAAGATCCGGATCTGGTCGTCGCCGTTCGCGCTCGCCAACTACGTCATCCTCGGCTGGCTGATCGGCCAGGCCCGCGCCAATTCGGCTCTGTTGCTTCAGGTCGTCATCAACCTCGTCAACATGGCGGCGACGATCCTGCTGGTGCTGGTCTACGACACCGGCATCGCCGGCGCCGCGAGCGCCGCGCTGTTGTCGGAAGCCGTCGGGTTCGCCCTTGGCGTGATCGTCTGCCGCTATTATGCCGGCGGCGGCTTCGCCGTCCCGTACGCTACGCTGCTCGACCGCGAGAAGCTCCTGCGGATGCTGGCGGTGAATTCGGACATCCTGATCCGCACCGCGGCGCTGATCGCCGTGTTCCTGTTCTTCACCGCCAAGGGCGCACAGGCCGGCGACGTCATGCTGGCCGCCAACTCCGTGCTCAACAACTTCCTGCTGGTCAGCGCCTTCTTCCTCGACGGTCTCGCCAACGCGGCCCAGCAGCTCTGCGGCCGCAGCCTTGGCGCACGCGATGCCAAGGGATTTGCCGATTCGACCCGGCTGGTGCTGCTGTGGGGACTCGGCTTTGCAATCGTCGTCGCGGTGCTGTTTGCGCTGTTCGGGCCGGCCCTGATCGATTTCATGACGGCGAGCGAAGACGTCCGCCGTACCGCGCGCGACTTCCTGCCGTTCGTTGTACTCGCGCCCCTACCCGGCGTCTTCGCCTTCGGCTTCGACGGCATCTACATCGGCGCGACCTGGGCGCGCGAGATGCGCAATTTGATGCTGGCCTCGCTCGCGATCTTCCTCGGCACCTGGTGGGCGCTGCAATCGTTCGGCAATGCCGGACTGTGGAGCGCCCTGCTGGCCTCCTACGTCTCGCGCGGCGGCTTGCAGGCCGCGCGCTATCCGGCGCAGTTCAGGGCGACGTTTTCGAAGCCGTAGAAAGATCGTACCCGAGATGTTCGTGTCCCGGACGCGCTGCAGCGTGAAACGCTGCTGCGCAGAGCCGGGACCCCGTGGCTTGTGGGCCCCGATCAGCACCGCACCGCCCAAGGCGGCGCGGAGTCCACCTTACATCCCCGGCCAATCTTCCGCCGTGAGCGTCGCCGCATCCGCGCCGACGATCTCGGAGAGCGAATCCCGCCCGGTGCGGAGCAGCGTCGAGGTCAGGTCGCGCTTGATCTCGTCGACGAGGCCGAGTCCTTTGTAGACCAGCGACGAATAGAGCTGGATCAAGCTGGCACCGGCGCGGATCTTGGTCAGCGCGGCCCCGCCCGAATCGACGCCACCAACGCCGATCAGGGGAAATGCGCCCTCGACGCGCACATAGGTCTCCGCGACCATGCGCGTCGACAGGCGGAATAGTGGTCGTCCGGACAGACCGCCCTGCTCCCTGGCGCGCATCTCCTCGCGCAGCGTGGTCGGTCGCGCGATCGTCGTGTTCGACACGATCATGCCGTCGACCCGGCGCGAGCGCGCCACCTGCACGACATCGTCGAGCTGAGCAAGGCTGAGATCAGGCGCGATCTTGAGCAGCACCGGCGTGTCGCCCGCCTTCTGGCGCACCCGTTCCCGCGCGTCGATCACGCGTGCGAGAAGATCGTCGAGCAGTGCGCCTTCCTGCAAATTGCGCAGACCCGGTGTGTTCGGGGAGGAGACGTTGACGGTGAAATAGCTCGCAACCGGCGCAAAGGTCTCGATCAGCTTGACGTAGTCGCCGACGCGATCGGGTGAATCCTTGTTGGCGCCGACATTGACGCCGACGATGCCGCCGTGCGCTGCGCGCGCCGCGAGCCGGCGCAAGGCGACGTCCGCGCCGTCATTGTTGAAGCCCATGCGGTTGATGACGGCCTCGTCGCGCTCCAGCCGGAACAGCCGCGGCCGCGGGTTGCCGCTTTGCGGCTTCGGCGTCACCGAGCCGATCTCGACGAAGCCGAAGCCGAGCCGCAGCAACGCATCCGGCACCTCGGCGCTTTTGTCGAAGCCCGCGGCCATGCCGATCGGATTGGGGAAGTTGAGCCCGAAGGCGCGCACCGCGAGCTTGGGATCATCAAGGCGCGGCTTGACGGGTGGCAAGAAGCGCAGACCCTGGATCGCGAGCCGATGCGCATCCTCCGGGTCGAGCCAGCGCAGCACCGGCAGCGAAAACGCGTCGAAAGCGCGGATCACGGGGCAAGCTCCGGAACATCGTGACCGCCGTCGGAACGCAAGTTGAGGTTCATCACAGCGATCACCGCGCCGAGATCGAGCTCGCCATAAAGGTGCGGAAACAGCTCGTCATTGCGCGATCGCTCCCAGCGCAATTCGCTGCCGAGCGCATCGCCGTCGACCTCCACCAGGAACAGCGCGCGCTGCCCGACATAGTGCTTGCGCAGGGTCTCGGGAACCTGGGTGGCGGTCGAGAAATGGATGAAACCGTCGCGCGCATCGTCCGCGCTGCCACGGTAGACACCCTGCCGTTCCGCCTCGCGCCAGGCCGAGGCCGGACAGATTTTGTAGATCTTGACCACCGCTACCGCAGTCCTGTTTGCTCTTTGAGTTTTTTGGGATTTTTCGTCTCTCGCGGGTCCTCAAAACCCGGCCGCGACCGTAAAGGCGGCCCCTTCTGAACTCAAGACCTAGAGCCTTTCCGTTCCGATGAAATCGGAACGGGCCTCTAGACTCTTGTTTTGACGCGTTTTCTTGACGCGAACCGGTGCCCACTTGGCTTGAAAAAGCTTCTGCCCACCACCCCTTGCGCGAAAAACGGAAAACCGGTTTGATTTGAGGACAGTTTTCCTGAGTTGCTTCGATGGTCAAACAGGCCAAAGCGCAGAGGATGCTGACTCACGACCAGATCTGGGTCGCGCTGGATCGGCTGGCGGCGCGCGCCGGGCTTTCGCCATCCGGCCTTGCCAAGCGCGCGGGGCTCGATCCCACCACCTTCAACAGGTCCAAACGCGTCACCTCCGACGGCCGCGAGCGTTGGCCCTCGACGGAATCGATCGCGAAGGCGTTGGCGGCGGCCGGCGCCTCGATTGACAGCTTTGCCAGGCTGATCGACGAGGACGCCGGCGAGCCTCACTCGGTGCCGCTGCTCAGCTTCGCACTCGCCGGTGCGAGCGGCGCTTTCGACGAATCGGGCCTTCCATCCGGCAAGGGCTGGACCGAAATCGCGCTTCCCACCGCCGAGAACGGCCACGCCTTTGCGCTGGAGATTTCCGGCGATGCGCTCCAACCAGCCTATCGCGACGGCGACGTCATCCTGGTCTCGCGCGGCACGCCGATCCGCAAAGGCGATCGCGTGGTGGTGAGGACCAAAGCGGGCGAGATGGCGGTCGCGACGCTGAAGCGCCGCACGGCAAAGGCGCTGGACTTGCAGCCGTTCGATGCATCACAGGCGGAGCGGGCGATCGCGGTGAGTGATGTCGCCTGGATGGCGCGGATCGTCTGGGCGAGCCAGTGATTGCGCCCCGCCTGGCGTGGTGAACCAGGCGATGACATCACCCGCGCCGCGCGTTTCGCCGTGGCCCTCGGCAAGGTCAAGTACAAGCAATCGGGACTACGTCCTACGCACTCCGCGCCAGCGCGCCGTCGATCATGTTGACCGCGTTCTGGATGCCGTAGACCGCGACGAAGGAGCCGAAGCGCGGGCCCTTCTCCTGACCGAGCAGCACCTGGTAAAGCATGTTGAACCAGTCGAGCGTGACGCCGGGACGGCCGTCCTTGCCCTTCTTGACCTGATCGAGGAACGGCTCGCGGCGGCCGACCTCGTAGACGACGTTCTGAATGTCCTCGGCCGAGGCGTCCTCCGGCAGTTGCGACAGCGCATCGCGCAGGTCCTGTAGCGCGGCACGCTCGCTATCAGTCGGCTCGCGAAATTGCTTCGTGGGCGCGACGAAGTCGCGGTAGTAGTTGATGGCATAGCCGACCATGGCATCGAGCTTCGGATGCGTCTGCGGGCTCACGCCGGGACGGTAGCGGCCAATAAAACCCCACAAGGTCTCGGCATTCTCCGCGTTCGACGACGACACCAGCGTCAAGAGGAGCTGGAAGGTGACGGGCATGTCGCCTTTCGGCGGATGGCCGTTATGAATGTGCCAGACCGGATTGCCGAGCTGCTGCTTGGCATCCTGCTTGGCAAAGCCGTCGATGAATTGCTGGTAATCGTCGACATTGCGCGGGATGACGTCGAAATAGAGCCGCTTGGCCGCCTTCGGCTCACGGTACATGAACAGCGACAGCGATTCCGGCGAGGCGTAGCGTAGCCATTCGTCTATGGTGAGGCCGTTGCCCTTCGACTTCGAGATCTTCTGGCCCTTCTCGTCGAGGAACAGCTCGTAGTTGAAGCCTTCCGGCGGCGTGGCGCCAAGCGCCCTGGCAATCGCGCCGGACAGCTTCACGGAGTCGATGAGGTCCTTGCCGGCCATCTCGTAGTCGACGCCGAGCGCGACCCAGCGCATCGCCCAATCGGCCTTCCACTGACACTTGACGTTGCCGCCGGTGACCGGCGTTTCGACTTCCTGGTTGGTGTCAGGATCGACATAGGTCACCGTGCCGGCCGCGACATCGCGCCGGATCATCGGCACTTGCAGCACCACGCCTGTCGTCTTGCTGATCGGCAGGAATGGCGAATAGGTGGCGCGGCGGTCGGGCCCGAGCGTCGGCAGGATGATCGCCATGATCTTGTCGTAGGCGGCCAGCATCTTAAGCAACGTCGCATCGAAGCGGCCCGATGTGTAGTAATCGGTCGAGCTCGCGAACTCGTAGTCGAAACCGAAATGGTCGAGGAAGGCGCGCAGGCGCGCATTGTTGTGCGCACCAAAGCTGTCATGCGTGCCGAAGGGATCGGGGACGCGCGTGAGCGGCTTGCCGAGATTGGCTTCCAGCGGCGCCCGGTTCTGCACGTTGTCAGGCACCTTGCGCAGGCCATCCATGTCGTCGGAGAAGGCGAGCAGGCGCGTCTTGATCTTGTCCTCGGTCAGCACGCGGAAAGCATGGCGCACCATCGAGGTGCGCGCGACCTCGCCGAACGTGCCGATATGCGGCAAGCCGGAGGGACCGTAGCCGGTCTCGAACAGCACCTCGTCCTTCGGGCTTTTCTTCAGCCGCGCGACGATCGCCTTCGCCTGCTCAAACGGCCAGGCGTTGGATTGTTCGGCGAGCGCACGCAGGTCGCTCGGGCTCGCGGCAAGATCGATAACGGACATCGGGGCCTCCGGGCCGCGGAAAATAGCGATTTCCGGGCAGAATGCAATTTTGTGGGCGAGTGTCAGACCCTCACCCTGAGGAGCGCGCTGTTCGCGCGCGTCTCGAAGGGCGAGGCCATCAGTGGGGCCTTCATCCTTCGAGAGGCTTGCTACGCAAGCCCTCAGGATGAGGATCTGAGAGCAGCGAAGAACCTAAAACGGGCTCACCGAAAAATACCGCAGCCACAGATCGGTGTAGCGGCCTTTTTCCCAGACGCGGAACAGGGCCCAGTTCAGGGCCTGGCGCAGCACGTCGTTGCCCTTGCGCACGGCGATGCCGATGCCCTCGCCGAAGAAGCGGCTCTCGACGAAGGGGCCGCCGGAGAAAGCGCAGCAATCGCCGGAATCGGTGCCGTTGATCCAGAACGCGAGCGAGATGGCGTCGCCGAAGATGAAATCGACCTCGCCCTTGCGTAAAGCGCTGCGGAGCGCATCGTCATTGGGATAGGCGTGCAGTTCGGCGTCGGTGAACATCGCCTTGAGATAAGCTTCGTGCGCGGAGCCGGCGATGACGCCGACCTTCTTGCCTTCGAGATATTCGGGCCGGATTTCCGGCATCACCGCGTCCTTGCGCGAGACGAAACGCGCCGGCACCCGGTAATAGGGATCGGTGAAATCGACGCGGGCGCGGAGCTGCGGGCTTACCGCCATCGAGGCGATAATGGCATCGCCGCGGTTGGAGGTGAGCGCGTCGACCAGCGTCTCGAAGCGGCGCATCTGCACCGTGCAGGTCACCTTGATCTCGTCGCACAATGCGCGGGCGAGGTCGACGTTGAAGCCGGCCGGATTGCCGTCGGCGCCGGTGAAGTTGAACGGCGGATAGTCGGTCTCGGTCAGGAAACGGATCACGGTCAGGCGTGACAGGTCCGGCCGCTCCGGACGGCGCCGCGGATCCCAAAAACCGGGCACGGCCTGGGGGGCGGCCTGGGGCACGGTTTGCGGCGTGGCCGGGGGCGCAGTGGGCGGCCGCTTGGCTGGTGTCTGGGCATTCGCGCCGGATAGGCCCGCGAGCAGGCACCCGCCGATGGCCAGCCGGCGCAGCAAGCTACGGGCAGATTTCGACGATTTCGCCTGTTGCGATGGTGCCATCGGCCGGAAATGAACTGATATCGGTGGGATCGGAGGGCCTTATAGACCATTCGGCCCGGAACGCGAGCGCTGAATGCGGACAAGGTGACGGTGCGCTCCCTCCCCCCGTGCCGGGGGGGAAGGCGGAGGAGAGGGTGTTTCAACAACCAAGAAATCCCTCGGAGCAAAGAGCTATCACCCCCGCCTCCGCTGCACCTCTCCCGCAGGCCAGGTAGGAGGGTGAGCTCGCGGTGCGATCGCGCTCTTCTTAGAGATACCGCTTCAGCTCTGCCGCCGCCTCGTCCGGCGTCCGCTTCAAATTGAACGGCGAGACGAAGCGGCCGTCGCGGTCCATCAGATAGATCAGCGCGGTGTGGTCCATGGTGTAGTCGCCGTCCTTGGTCGGGACCTTCTTGGCGTAGACACGGTAGGACGTGATCACCTTGGCGATCTCGGCGGGATCGCCGGAGAGGCCCTCGAGATGCGGATCGAAGCTCGACAGATAGTCCTTCATCGCCGCCGGCGTGTCGCGCTCGGGGTCGACCGAGATGAAGATGGCATTGACCTTGTCGGCATCCTTGCCCATCGCGCGCAGCACTTCCGAGATCTCGAACAGCGAGGTCGGGCAGACGTCGGGGCAATGGGTGTAGCCGAAGAAGATCAGGGTCGGCTTGCCCTTCAGGTTCTTGTCGGTGACGGTCTTGCCGTTCTGATCGGTGAGCTGGAACGGACCGCCGATCGTGGCCGGCTGCGCCACCTTGCTCATCCCGCCCATGGCCCAGAACATGATCAGGAGCCCGACAATGAGGCTTGCGGCGAAGGCGGTTGCGATCACCAGCGGACGGGCGATGGAGCTCATTGGCGGAACACTTCCTGTCGAGATCAGAAGCAGGCGGTGAAACCGGTCCTGATCATTTCGAAGAACACCTGGGTGCCGTAGTGAAACCAGAGCGTGAGGGCGGCGACCACGACGAGCGCGCCGAGACCCGCGCCCACCCACAGCAGCACGGACGGCATCCGGCCGGCATTGGGCGAATTGTCCGATACTGGATGGGCCGGGTGCAGTGGTTGAACCATGGTCATGATCGGGGCGAAGGGTTCCCTGCCTTTCAAATAGGCGCTGACGCGGGACCCGGCAAGCGCAGGGGTGGGGCAGAGATCACGATAAGCGTGTAGCAGCGCGAGCTTGTCGCAGGGTCGCCACTCCCGCAAGCCAAGCGGGAGAGCACCTCAATCGTGGTGCAAGTTTGCCAAAACCGGAGGGGTTGGGCCTACCTTGATGATGGCTTGTTGGTCGAGGCTTGCGCGTCCAGGTAGCAGGGCTTGTACATGGCCTGGAGCTGTTTGCCCCTCAGGAAGAGCATGTGCGGGGTGAGGCCGCCGCGCTGCGCGATCCAGCGCTTCACCTGCGAGGGATACATCGCATAGAGCATCTGGGTAGCTTCTGGATTGGTGATGGCGCGGCCGTTGCTGCCGAAATCCCACGCCGCATGGAAGCCGAGCGTTGCGTGCGAGGTCACGCAGATCCGGTCGCGTGGGATGGCGCCGAGCACGATGGTGCAGGCGGACGCGCAGAGGCCGTCGATGATGACGGTTTCGCCTGATTGCCGCAGGCCCTGGTATTTGTCGACGTAGGTTCCGATCCTGCCGCCGCGGTCATCCGCAATTCGAACCACCGCGTGAGAAGCCCCCATGCCGGCGATCAGCAGAATCGCCGCAAGCAACCCCGTCAGAACCTTCATTGTCCCCCGCCCCAGTCGTATTCGAATCTGCGTGTCAGGTGGTGATGCACGGCTAGCGTCGGTCGAGTCTGCGGTTTTGTCTAGGCACGCCGGCTTGCTCAAAACAAATTCAAATCCAGTGTTGCGTCCGCGCTGCACTCGGCTGGTCTCTATCCCAAAGTGGAACAAGTTAATGATGTCTTACCGGCCACACCCTTGATCTCAGTTGCAACCGCTGGCTTCAATCCGGACAACTACAGGGGGGAACCCGAGGAGGGGGAGACACATGATTGAAGAGACGGACGTCATCGTCGTCGGCGCCGGACTATCCGGACTGGTGGCCGCAACGGAGATTGCGGACGCGGGCAAGCGCGTCATCGTGGTCGACCAGGAGGGCGAACAGTCGCTCGGCGGCCAGGCGTTCTGGTCGTTCGGCGGGTTGTTCCTGGTCGATTCGCCGGAGCAGCGCCGACTTGGCATCAAGGACTCCTACGAGCTCGCGCTCCAGGACTGGATCGGCGCCGCCGGCTTCGACCGCGACGAGGACTTCTGGCCGCGGCAATGGGCCGAGGCCTATGTGGGGTTCGCGGCCGGCGAGAAGCGCGGCTGGCTGCGGGCGATGGGCCATCGCATCTTCCCCGTGGTGGGCTGGGCCGAGCGCGGCGGCTACGATGCAATGGGCCATGGTAATTCGGTGCCGCGCTTCCACGTCACTTGGGGCACCGGCCCCGGCATCGTCGAACCATTCGAGCGCCGCGCGCGCGAAGCCGCCCAAAGCGCCCGGCTGAGCTTTCGGTTCCGCCATCGCGTCGATGCGCTCTCCATCACCAACGGCACGGTGGATGGCGTCAGCGGCGCCGTTCTCGCCCCCGATACGATCGAGCGGGGCAAGAGCTCGTCACGCAACGCCGTCGGCGAGTTCTCGCTGAAGGCGCAAGCGGTGATCGTCGCCTCCGGCGGCATCGGCGGCAATCATGAGCTGGTGCGGCAGAACTGGCCGAAGCGGCTCGGCGAGCCGCCGAAATTCATGATCTCGGGCGTGCCCGAGCATGTCGACGGCCGCATGATCGGCATCACGGAGAAGGCTGGCGCGCGGCTGATCAATCGCGACCGCATGTGGCATTACGTCGAGGGCATCCAGAACTGGTCACCCATCTGGCCGCGCCACGGCATCCGCATCCTGCCCGGCCCGTCCTCGATGTGGTTCGACGCCACGGGCACGCGGCTGCCGGCGCCGCTATTCCCGGGCTCCGACACGCTCGGCCAGCTCAAATACATCATGTCGACGGGCTATGATTATTCCTGGTTCATCCTGACGCAGAGCATCATCAACAAGGAATTTGCGCTGTCGGGCTCGGAGCAGAACCCCGACCTCACCGGCAAGAGCTGGCGCATGACCTTGCGCCGCGCCACCAACAAAGGCGCGCCGGGGCCGGTGGAGGCGTTCAAAAGCCACGGTGTCGACTTCATCGTGCGCGACAAGCTCGATGAGCTCGTTGCGGCCATGAACGAGCTTGCCGGCAGCGACCTCGTCAGGCTCGAGCACATCAGGATGCAGATCGAAGCGCGCGACCGAGAGATCGCCAATCCTTACGTCAAGGATGCGCAGGTGATGAACATCCACAATGCGCGCCGCTATATCGGCGACAAGCTGATCCGCACCGCCTCCCCGCACAGAATTCTGGATCCCGCGCATGGACCGCTGATCGCGGTGAAGCTCAACATCCTCACCCGCAAGACGCTGGGCGGCTTCGAGACCGATCTCGAGTCGCGCGTGTTCGGTGAGGACGGCAGCGTCATTCCCGGCCTTTATGCGGTCGGCGAAGCCGCCGGCTTCGGCGGCGGCGGCGTGCACGGCTACCGCTCGCTGGAGGGCACCTTCCTCGGCGGCTGCCTGTTCTCCGGGCGCAATGCCGGCCGCTCCGCGGCGAAGGCGGTGGGCTAGATCATGCGGCGGTGGATGCATATCGGGGCGTTCCTCGTGGCCCTCACCGCCGTCACGGCGGCGTCTGCCGATACGGTTGACGTCAACGGCGTGAAGCGCTCCTACACCGCGCAGCTGCCGGCGAAAAAGCCTGCGCCGCTAGTCGTCGTGTTGCATGGCAAGACCCAGCGCGGTGCCGACATGGTCGCGCGGACGGCGTGGCCGCAGCTTGCCAGGCGCGAGGGCCTCGCCGTTGTCTTTCCGGACGGACTCAACCACGCCTGGGCCGATGCGAGGACCAAGGCGGGACCCGCGCTCCGCGGTCCACCCGAGGGCACCGATGACGTCGCGTTCATCGCAAAACTTATCGAGAAGCTGGTGGCCGACGGCACCGCCGATGCAAAGCGTGTCTACGTGACCGGCATCTCCAACGGCGGCGCCATGGCGATGACGCTGGCTTGCGCCCGCGCCGATCTGCTCGCGGCAGCTGCGAGCGTGATCATGAATCTCACCGACGAGGCTGCTGTCACGTGCCATCCGTCCCGGCCGCTGCCGATTCTGATCATGAACGGCACGGCCGACCCGCTGGTGCCCTATGAAGGTGGACGCGGATCGGGCTATTATGCCGCAGACGGGTTCTGGTCGACCGACGAGACGCTGGCGTTCTGGCGCAAGCTCAATGGCTGCGACGCGGATGAGTTGACCGAAGCCGACCTGCCCGACAGAAGTCCCACCGACCAATCCACCGTGACGCGGATTTCCTCACGTTGCCCGGCCGGACACGACGTCGTGCTCTATCGCGTCAATCGAGGCGGCCATCGCATGCCCGGATTTGCACCTGACGCGCGTTTCCCGAAGGTCGCGACCGGCCTGCTCGGGCCACAGAACAGTGACATCGACGGCGCCGAGACGATCTGGGCTTTCTTCAGCCAGTTTCGCTGAGCGGCGCATCGCCGCAGGCAGCGCATGCGTGTCTGGCAAGGCATGCGCGCCTGGCAACGCATGCGTGCCTGGGCTGGCACAGCGCGAATCGCTGGGCTAGACAGGGCCGCCCTTCCACCAGGAGATCCCAAATGAGCATTCAGCGTTTTGAAACCGGCCCGCGCATGAGCCAGGTCGTCGTGCACGGCAACACCGTCTATCTCGCCGGTGTCGTCGCGAACAAGGCTGCCGGCGAAAGCGTGACGAAGCAGACCCAGGACATCCTGGCGACCATCGACGGCCACCTCGCCAAGGCCGGCACCGACAAATCGAAGCTGCTCTCGGCCACGATCTACATCACCGACATGAAAACGTTCGGCGAGATGAACGCGGTGTGGGACGCCTGGGTCTCGCCTGGCAACACGCCGGCCCGCGCCACCGTCGAAGCCAAGCTGGCGGCGCCGCAATACACCGTAGAGATCATGGTGACCGCGGCGAAGTGACGCCTGCATGAGATTATGCGTGCGCCGATGACCTCCGAGGTAATCGATCGGCGCGCGCATTCCTTCGATAGTTACGGTCAGCCAACACGGCACTGTCGAAGGAGAACATCATGACCGATCCCAACACCATCGCCTGCCGCTACATCGAGCTCTGGAACGAACGCGCCGCCGGCCGCCGGCGCGAACTGCTCAGCCAAAACTGGACAGCGGATGCGAGCTATGTCGATCCCCTGATGAAGGGCGACGGCCAGGACGGGATCCACGCGCTGATCGCAGGCGTGCAGCAGCGCTTTCCCGATTTCACCTTCAAGCTGATCGGCGAGCCCAACGGCTACGGCGACCATGTGCGCTTCTCGTGGGGACTTGGTCCTGACGGCGTCGACAGCCCGATCAAGGGAACGGATTTTGCCGTGCTAAAGGAGGGCCGGATCAGGAGCGTGACGGGATTTCTGGATCAGGTGCCAGCGGGCGCGTGAAGGGCGGGCACGCTGCTTTCTTCCTTCTCCCCTTGTGGGAGAAGGTGGCGCGGTCCAAACCGGCTACATGGGTAACAGACTAGACCGGCGACATGGGTAACAGGTCAACTATTCGGCAAGGAGGGCTTGCCGATGGCTTGGAAGGAGACC